>CALKJA010000017.1 GCA_937995865.1 uncultured Paracoccaceae bacterium
TTTCTGCGCGGGCGCCACGCTGAAAGGTCACGCCGGTCACGCGCGCCCCGTCCATCTCTATCCGGTGCACCATTGCATCGGTCACGACGCGCAGGTTTGCGCGTTTGCTGATGGGCTTAAGAAAAGCCGTATGTGTGGTCATCCGCCACCCGCTGCGTTGATTGACCTGAAAATACCCGACGCCTTCGTTGTCGCCAGTGTTGAAATCTGAAGTTGTGGGAATGCCTTGGGCCACACAGGCTGCCATAAAGGCGTCGAGGATTTCCCATTTGACGCGTGGCTTTTCGACCCGCCATTCTCCGCCAGATCCATGAATTTCTGATGGCCCGTCAACATGATCCTCGGCCGCTTTAAAGTAAGGCAAAACATCGTCCCAGCCCCAGCCAGCCAATCCCATTTGACGCCAACCATCATAATCTGCTGCTTGCCCGCGCATGTAGATCATGCCGTTGATGTTGGAGCAGCCGCCCAACCCTTTGCCACGGGGATAAAGGATATCGCGGCCATTCAGCCCAGACTGAGAGGTTGTCCGAAACATCCAATCGGTTGCGGGATTGCCGATGCAATAAAGATAGCCCACGGGAACCTTGATCCACGGATGCCGCGCGCGCCCTCCTGCTTCAAGCAGCAGCACTTTGTTGCGAGGGTTTGCGCTCAGACGGTTTGCAAGTACGGCCCCGGCAGAGCCTGCGCCAACGATGATAAAATCATACTCCATCTACGCAAGGTGGTCCGGGAAGCATTGCGCGTCAATCCGGCGTGGCGCATGCTATGCGCATGCATGACCATTCACACGACCACCCGCACGCCAATGAACTAAGCGATCCTGAGGCCCGCACCCGCGCCCTGGAGACCATTCTGGTGCAAAAGGGGCTTGTTGATCCCGAAGCGATTGATGAGATCATTGAGACCTATGCAAAACGCGTCGGGCCGCAAAATGGCGCGCAAGTTGTGGCCCGCGCATGGTGCGATCCTCAGTTTGCTGATGCCCTGCGCCAGGATGCAACCTCAGCAATTGCGAGCATGGGTTTTCAAGGGCGTCAGGCGGAACATATGGAGGTTCTTTGGAATGGTGACGGCGTGCATAACATGGTCGTTTGCACGTTGTGTTCCTGTTATCCATGGGCCGTGTTGGGGCTGCCGCCTGTGTGGTACAAGTCACCGCCTTATCGCGCACGGGCTGTGGCAGAGCCGCGTAAAGTGCTTGCAGAATTTGGCGTAACCCTCCCTAAAAAAACAAAAGTCCGAGTTTGGGATTCTACTGCAGAGGTTCGTTACCTTGTTATCCCGGAACGGCCCCCCGGCACCGAAGGATTGGATGAGGCCGCTCTTGCTGCGCTTGTCACCCGCGATAGCATGATCGGGACGGGTATCGTTGAGGTGGGCTCATGAACGGCCCGCAAGATCTTGGCGGGCGTGGTGGCTTTGGTCCGGTTCGGCCAGAAATCGATGAACCGGTGTTCCATGCAGATTGGGAAGGGCGTGCACTTGGACTGACCCTGTGCGCTGGTGCGCTTGGCCATTGGAACCTGGATGAAAGCCGCCATGCGCGCGAATGTCTGCCCCCAGCGTTTTATTTAAGCGCAAACTATTATGACATCTGGCTCAGCGCGCTTGAGGTTCTTTTGGAACGCCACGGCGAAGTTAACGCCGAAGAGCGCTCAGCTTGTGCGCCCCTTAAGCCCGGATTGCGTCCAGAGCGAAAACTGCCCGCAGACGCGATCTTTGCGACTCTGTCTAAAGGCGGGCCAGTGGACCGCGCAGCGACCAAGCCGGCGCAATTTGCGATCGGGGACCGCGTGCGCACTTTTGACGCCCGGATGAATGACCATACCCGCATGCCCGAGTATGCAATGGGGCGACTAGGCACCATCACGGGCTTGCGTGGGTGTCATGTATTTCCAGACACAAACGCACGTGGTGAGGGTGAACAGCCCACATGGCTTTATGCCGTCACATTTGATGGAACGGAGTTGTGGGGCGCAGGCGCAGAGCCGGATACACAGATCACCATTGATGCTTTTGAGCCGTACCTGACCCATGCGTGAGCCCGAGACACCGTTTGAGGCGCCATGGCAGGCGCAAGTTTTTGCTATGACCGTTGCGATGAATGAGGCAGGGGCATTCACATGGACACGCTGGGCGGATGCATTTGGTGCGGAACTTCAAAACGATAAAGCATCGGGCAATGCTGTATACTATGCAGCATGGCTGCGTGCCTTTGTACGGGTGCTGGTGGAGGACGGTCACGCCACTTCCCAAGAGGTTGAGACATTGACCGCAGATTGGCACGCGGCAGCTCGTGCCACGCCGCATGGGCAGCCCATAACCCTTGCCGCTGTAGGTTGTTCTCAAAATGCCTAAATTTTACCAGTTGATCAAAAATCTAAAACGGGCCTAGGATACCGTCAAATGCGCAGCCCTTATTGGGGCGGCGTGCATCATCGGACAGCCACCAATCTTAAAGGGAGCTTTCATGTCTGACGTATCGCCCCACACGCCCGGTATTCATGCGGGACGTCTAACAAATGAAGAATTGACCGAGAACTTCTCGGACCTTCATCCGGCTTATGCTAATCATGAGGCAGCAGTCGCCGCAGACCGATGTTATTTCTGTCATGACGCTCCCTGCATCACAGCTTGCCCAACGGATATCGATATCCCGCTCTTTATTCGCCAGATCTCAACAGGGATGGAAGCGGCAGCGGCCAAGACGATTTTTGACCAAAACATCCTTGGAGGCATGTGTGCACGGGTCTGTCCAACAGAAACTTTGTGCGAGCAAGCCTGCGTGCGAGAAATGGCAGAAGGAAAGCCGGTTGAGATTGGTCGGCTCCAACGCCACGCAACCGATACATTGATGGCTGCTGGTGTGCATCCTTATGCGCGGGCCACGGCGACAGGCAAACGCGTGGCCGTTGTGGGTGCGGGGCCTGCTGGCCTTGCTTGCGCGCATCGGTTGGCGATGAAGGGGCATGACGTTGTGATCCACGAGGCGCGGCCAAAGCCCGGCGGCCTTAATGAATACGGGATCGCGACATATAAAACTGTTGGTGACTTTGCAGCGGCTGAGGTGGATTGGCTGTTGCAGATCGGCGGGATCGCTATCGAATATGACAGTGCGCTTGGCTCTGCGGTGACGCTGGACGCGCTGCGTGAAAGCAATGACGCGGTGTTCCTTGGCGTCGGCCTTGGCGAAACCAACACCCTTGATTTCGCAGAAAAAACTGGCGTTGATGATGCCGTGGATTTCATTGAGGCGCTCCGCCAAGCCGATAGTTTTGCAGAGCACCCCGTGGGCCGGCAGGTTGTTGTGATTGGCGGCGGAATGACCGCAGTTGATGCTGCAGTGCAATCCAAGCTGCTGGGAGCAGAGCACGTGACATTGGCTTATCGCGGACCAAGGGCACGCATGAAGGCCAGTGACTTTGAGGTTGATTTGGCAGCTCAAAAGGGTGTGCGGATCTTGACCGAAGCATCGCCCGTAGGTGTTGAAGGCAACGGTTCGCTGACCGGCGTCGCGTTCGAGCATGCAACGAGTGGTGAGCGATTTGTCATTGCGGCCGATCAATGCCTGATGGCGATTGGGCAAAAGTTAAACGGTCAAGCGTTGCCCGCATTGGAAAACGGCAAGATCAAGGTCGATGACGCAGGTGTAACGTCGCTTCCCGGCGTATGGGCTGGCGGAGATTGTGCCAGTGGCGGTGATGACCTGACAGTGACTGCCGTCGCCGAAGGGCGCGATGCCGCTGAGGCGATGCATAAGGTGCTGATGGCATGATGCGTGGCGCGTTGCTTGCTTTCGGGATCGCGTGCGCCGGTGGTGCGGCAGTTGCCCAATGCGATGGCAATGGCGCGGAGGTATCCACCTTTTCGGATGCCGAATGGCGCGGGATTGAAGCACTTACCTTTTTAGACCGTCACGTTTTCAACGAGCTTTTGGGGAGTGTTTCTGGCCGTGAGATGGACCTCAATGGCGATGGCCAGAACGAGCTGTGCGTCTATGCGTCAACCTCGGGGACGTGTTCCAACGGCATTGTTGTTTGTGCGGCGGGTATTCTTGGAGGTGCTGCGCGCGACAAAGTGCTTTTGAACACCAGCGGCCATGCTGTCCGCGCCGGAACAGGCCGGACCAACGATTGGCAAGACATCGAGGTTATTAGGGCCGCGGCAGACGGCAACGCTTACGTCCTTCACTATACTTACGCTGCTGACAGCTATGCCGCAGGCGCATCAGAGATCCTATGTAGCTGGTCCGAAGAGACTTGCGGCGACCAGCTGCCCTTATGAGGAGATGAAGAATGGCTGATCTAACAACAGACTTTCTGGGCATCAAAAGCCCGAACCCGTTTTGGCTGGCCTCGGCACCGCCGACGGACAAGGAATACAACGTGCGCCGCGCCTTTGATGCGGGTTGGGGTGGTGTTGTTTGGAAGACGCTTGGCTCCGAAGGCCCGCCGGTCGTTAATGTAAACGGGCCGCGCTACGGCGCGATCTATGGCGCTGATCGCCGGCTTTTGGGGCTGAACAATATTGAGCTGATCACCGACAGACCTTTGGCGGTCAATCTGGATGAGATCACACGCGTCAAAAAGGACTATCCCGACCGTGCGATGATCGTTTCCATCATGGTCCCATGTGAGGAACAAGCCTGGAAAGACATCCTACCGCGGGTCATGGACACTGGTGCGGATGGGATTGAGCTCAACTTTGGGTGCCCACATGGAATGAGCGAACGTGGCATGGGTGCGGCCGTGGGGCAGGTGCCTGAATATATCCAAATGGTCACGGAATGGTGCAAACAGTACTATGATCGCCCCGTTATCGTGAAGCTGACACCCAACATCACAGATGTGCGTTACCCGGCACGCGCGGCCAATGCGGGCGGGGCGGATGCGGTGTCTTTGATCAATACGATCTCGTCGATCACATCCGTAAATCTTGATTCTATGTCGCCTGAGCCAATGATTGACGGTAAAGGCAGCCATGGCGGCTATTGCGGCCCGGCAGTTAAGCCCATTGCGATGAATATGGTGGCCGAAATCGCCCGGGATGCAGAAACGCGCGGCCTGCCAATCAGCGGAATTGGCGGGGTGACCACATGGCGCGACGCAGCAGAATTTATCGCATTGGGCTGTGGGACGGTGCAGGTCTGCACTGCGGCCATGACCTATGGCTTTAAGATCATTGATGAAATGACAGCTGGCCTGTCGCAATGGATGGACGAAAAGGGCCACAAGTCCATCGCTGATTTTCAGGGGATGGCTGTGCCGAATGTTACGGATTGGCAATATCTGAACCTAAACTACGTGACCAAAGCGCGGATCGATCAGGAGGCCTGTATTCAATGCGGCCGCTGTTATGCGGCCTGTGAAGATACCTCGCATCAGGCGATTTCCATGAGCCCGGATCGTGTGTTTGAGGTCATCGATGAAGAATGCGTGGCCTGCAATCTGTGCGTGGATGTGTGTCCGGTAGAGAGCTGCATCACAATGGAAGAGCTGGCCCCCGGCACTGTAGACCCACGGACCGGGCGGGTTGTCGAAGCCGATTATGCAAACTGGACGACACATCCCAACAATCCGGGCGCTCAGGCGGCTGAGTAAGGAAACTTGCTGTGGCGGGTCTTCTATCTGTTTTTTGCGGCAGCTGTCTTATCGGCGGGCGCGGCGGCAGTATGGAGCTATTCGAAATCGACGACCTCTCAGCTATTTGGAGAGATCGTTGCGCGGGTCGAGGGGGCCGGCCCGCGCGTTTCGCTGACATTTGATGATGGGCCTTCGGCGCGTTTCACGGCAGAGGTGCTCGCGCAATTGGCTGTGCAGGAAGTGACGGCAACATTCTATCTGACCGGGCACGAAGCGGCGGCGCAGCCCGGTGCAGTGGCGGCCATCGCAGCCGAAGGCCACGAAATTGGCAATCACTCGTGGTCTCATGATCGAATGATCCTTCGCAGCCGGAGCGATTTAAGAGATGAGTTGTCCCGCACAAATGCGGCGCTCCGCGCCGCTGGATACGATGGTCCGCTTACGTTTCGCCCACCTTACGGGCAAAAACTATGGTCGCTGCCACGCGAACTAGCCACACAAAACCGGGCTGCGGTGATGTGGGATGTCGCGCTAGAGGCAGACGGCCGGGATGCCCAAAGCTTTGCGGACGCAATTGTTGCCGCCGCGCAACCGGGATCAATCATCCTTATGCATGTGATGTATCGCAGCCGCGCCGTGGATCGTGCTGCGCTACCCCTGGTTATCGATGGGTTGCGGGCGAAGGGGTTTGAGCTTGTCTCAATTTCTCAGCTGTTGGACGGGTAGGCGATGGGACTGTTTCGCTGGCGCGAAAGGCGCCCACCCGCCGACCCCAAGTATCGGGCCCTTTACGGCGTCAGCATGCGCGTGAAATGAAGAGTAAGGTGTTGGTGCGCCTGCTCAAAGTCCACAGCACCTGTTCCGAGCACCGCGCCAACTTGCACCCCAAAATCAGCGTAGTGCTGGGTCAATGACCAGATTGAAAAAATCAGATGATAGGGATCAGAAGGGGCGAGTTGGCCCGCGTCCATCCATCTTTGAATGAGCAGGCACTTTGCATCCACGAGATTGCGAAGATCCGTTTCCAAGGAGGGCAAAATTCTTGGTGCGCCTTGCAGAATTTCATTCGCAAACAGCCGGCTTTCGCGCGGGTAGTCCCGGCTCATTTCAAGCTTGCGGTGCATGTAGCCCAAAAGCTCTTCGATCGGGGCGCCGTCCGCATTTAGTGCCTCTAGCGGAGCCAGCCAATTCTCCATCAAGCGCGACAAAAGGGCGACGTGAATCGTTTCTTTGGTCGCAAAATAGTAAAGGAGATTTGGCTTTGAAAGTCCGGCTTGAGCGGCAATTTGATCGACGGTGGCACCACGAAAGCCATGGGTTGAGAAAACCTCCAACGCGGCCTCAAGGATCAAGGCATGGTTCTTGCGTTGAATCCGGGTTTTAGGGGGCTGCGTCAGCTCTAATTTCGCTGTTTCATTCATAACGTGCTCAATCGCGCAGCAATCACCGGGGTAACAGGGCGAAATGCCTAAAAATGTGTCGCATGCGCCGAATTTCTTGACGCATGATTTGCCTCTGGTAGCGTAGGTTTGACCGTTTGGTCAAATTGTCAATCACAGCACGCCGGGGGATGTGCGGCGGTTGAGTGGTCTAAACATTCCTTCTCCCCCGACGCTCTACAATGGAAGACAAGGAGGCCACAATGCCATCAACACATGCAGCACCTGGTGAGAACCTAAGGATCAATGGTGCGCGGCTGTGGGATAGTCTGATGGAGATGGCGCAAATTGGTCCGGGGATTGCTGGCGGCAACAACCGGCAGACCCTGACAGATGAAGATGCAGAAGGTCGCGCCCTGTTCCAAAAGTGGTGCGAAGCTGCTGGGTGTACAATGGGGCTCGATGAGATGGGCAACATGTTTGCTCGTCGTGAGGGAACCGATGCGGACGCTCTCCCCGTCTATGTCGGTTCCCATCTCGACACCCAGCCAACCGGCGGAAAATATGACGGCGTGCTTGGCGTGCTGGGCGGGTTGGAAATCATCCGTTCGCTTAATGATCTCGGCATACAAACCAAGCACCCGATCGTTGTGACAAACTGGACAAACGAAGAAGGCACGAGATTTGCGCCCGCTATGCTGGCCTCTGGCGTATTCGCGGGCAAGCACACTCAAGACTGGGCGTATGACCGCATCGATGCCGGTGGCAAACGCTTTGGCGATGAGCTGGAGCGGATTGGCTGGAAGGGCCCTGAAAAGGTGGGCGACCGCAAGATGCATGCTTTTTTCGAGCTGCATATTGAGCAAGGTCCGATCCTTGAAGCAGAACGCTGCGATATTGGCGTTGTGACGCACGGGCAAGGGTTACGTTGGATCGAGTGCACGGTGACCGGCAAAGAGAGCCACACTGGTTCAACGCCGATGTCGATGCGCAAGAATGCGGGGCGCGGGCTCGCACTGATCACAGAGCTGGTGCATGAGATCGCGATGAAGAACCAGCCCAATGCGGTGGGCGCGATTGGGCATGTGGATGTCTATCCGAATTCGCGCAACATCATCCCCGGCAAGGTCGTATTCACGGTCGATATGCGAACCCACCTGCTTGATAAGCTTGAAGGAATGGTGGCTGAGTTTAACGAACGTGCACCGAAAATCTGTGAAGGGATTGACGTATCTTTTGAATGCGAAATCGTTGGTCAATTTGACCCACCTGCCTTTGATGATGTGTGCGTCGGGGCAATTAGGGGCGCTGCGGAACGGCTTGGCTACAGTCATATGGATATAGTTTCAGGTGCAGGTCATGATGCATGCTGGATCAATGATATGTATCCAACGGCAATGGTCATGTGCCCCTGCGTTGACGGGCTGAGCCACAATGAAGCCGAAGAGATCAGCCCGGAATGGGCGGCTGCGGGCGCGGATGTTTTGTTTCATGCGGTCGTTGAAACGGCGGAGATCGTCAGTTGATTTCGCTACAAGCCACTCGCAGTTTGCGCCGTCCAGCGCAGGGAGCCTAGCCATGAGCGCGTTAGGGGCGATTGCGAACGAAAAGCTTGGGACTCCCCTTGAGCAAGGGACTGACCCATTTCGGCCCAATACGGTCAGCGGTTTCCCGCCCGCGATGGCCGATTACCTTCGGAATCGTGCATGTGCGAACGTCGAAGGCCTACAAACCACTGAAAATTCGTCATCCGAAGGAAGACAAAGATGAGCACTAAAGTCATCAAAAACGGAACCGTCGTAACCGCAGACCTAACCTACAAGGCCGATGTGCTGGTTGAGGGTGGAGTAATAACTGAGATCGGGCCAAACCTCAGCGGAAATGAAGTTCTAGACGCGACAGGTTGCTACGTTATGCCCGGCGGCATTGACCCGCATACCCACCTTGAGATGCCTTTTATGGGAACCTATTCAACGGATGATTTTGAAAGCGGGACCCGTGCTGCGTTGAGTGGTGGGACGACGATGGTCATCGATTTCGCACTGCCTGCTCCGGGGCAGGGACTGCTGGACGCGATCCAGATGTGGGACAATAAATCCACCCGCGCGAATTGCGACTTTTCCTTCCATATGGCGGTGACGTGGTGGGGCGAGCAGGTCTTTGATGAGATGGAAACCGTCGTCAAAGATCGCGGGATCACAACCTTTAAACACTTCATGGCATACAAAGGCGCACTGATGGTGCAAGATGACGAAATGTTCGCGTCTTTCCAACGAGTTGGTGAGTTGGGCGGGATCGCAATGGTCCATGCTGAAAATGGCGATGTGGTTGCTGATTTGCAGGCCAAACTCTTGTCCGAAGGCAATACAGGGCCTGAAGCGCATGCGTATTCCCGTCCCCCGCAAGTAGAAGGCGAAGCGGCAAACCGCGCGATCATGATCGCAGATATGGCGGGCGTTCCGCTTTATATTGTGCATGTGAGTTGCGAGGAAGCGCATGAGGCCATCCGCCGAGCCCGCCAACAAGGCAAACGCGTATGGGGGGAGCCACTTATCCAGCACCTAACATTGGATGAGAGTGAGTATTTCAACAAAGATTGGGACCATGCCGCGCGGCGCGTAATGTCACCTCCTTTCCGAAATGCAAAGCATCAGGAAAGCTTGTGGCATGGCTTGCAAAGCGGATCTTTGAGCGTCGTTGCCACGGACCACTGCGCCTTTACGACGGACCAAAAGAGATATGGCGTGGGCGATTTCACAAAAATTCCAAATGGAACCGGCGGGTTAGAAGATCGTATGCCGATGCTTTGGACCCACGGTGTGGCCACTGGGCGGATGACCCCGAACGAATTTGTGGCCGCGACCTCAACCAATATTGCCAAAGTTCTGAACTGCTACCCTCGCAAGGGCGCGGTACTGGTCGGCGCGGATGCGGATCTTGTGGTTTGGGATCCGGAAAAGAGCAAGACGATCACCGCTGCTGCGCAACAGTCGGCGATCGACTATAACGTTTTTGAAGGCAAAAAGGTTACCGGCCTCCCCCGCTTCACCCTCACCCGTGGGCAGGTGGCTGTCTACGACGGGGAAATGCGATGCGAAGAAGGGCACGGCGAGTTTGTCAAACGTCCGCCAGTGACGCCAACCAACGCAGCGCTTTCAAAGTGGAAAGAGCTGACAGCGCCGCGCCCGGTTGCGCGTAGCGGCATCCCGGCGAGCGGGGTCTAAGGCGCCAATATGACTGTAATTTCAGCGTCCAACTTGGACCTGACCTTTCAAACGAACGATGGGCCGGTCCATGCGCTCAAGGACGTCAGCCTTGAGATCGGGAAAGGCGAGTTTGTCAGCTTCATTGGTCCGTCGGGCTGTGGGAAGACCACATTCTTGCGCTGTATAGCGGGATTAGAGCAAGCAACAGGCGGTACGTTGAGAGTGAACGGTATGACGCCGGATGAAGCACGCAAGGCCCGAGCTTATGGGTATGTGTTTCAGGCGGCTGGGCTTTACCCGTGGCGCACGATCGCGCGCAACATTGCGCTGCCGCTTGAAATCATGGGCTATTCAAAAGCGGATCAAGCAGAGCGGATTGAGAGGGTTTTGAGCCTTGTAGATTTGGATGGTTTTGGGGGTAAATTTCCGTGGCAACTGTCTGGCGGCATGCAACAACGCGCCTCAATCGCGCGGGCGCTGGCGTTTGATGCAGATATTCTTCTAATGGACGAACCCTTTGGCGCGCTTGATGAGATTATTCGTGATCAATTGAATGAAGCTTTGCTAAGCCTTTGGGCACGCACGGAAAAAACTATTGGCTTTGTGACCCACTCCATCCCTGAGGCCGTCTATTTGAGCACCAAGATTGTTGTGATGAGTCCACGGCCCGGGCGGATCACTGATGTGATTGAAAGCCCCTTGCCTAAGGAGCGGCCGTTAGAGATCCGCGACACGCCTGAGTTCATCGAAATTGCACATCGTGTGCGAGACGGATTGAGGGCGGGGCATGATCATGTTTGAGCGTTCTTTCGTCAGCCTTGAGCTTCAAGAATGTGGAGCCCTCCGAGCCTCCGGCGGGGATATTTTTCGCCACAAAGATGGAGGGGCAGCGTGACTGTACGACGGGCCGTTCCAGAGGATGCAGCAGCCTGTGCACGTATTGTGCATGGGTGGGTGACGCATACGCAATGGATGCCCGACGATGTACCAACTCTGCCGGATTTTATTGAGATGTTTCAAAACGGTATGCCACTTCGGGAGATGTGGGTGTCGGGAGATCCGGTTGCTGCATATTTGTCTCTGGAAGCCGAGGTGGCGCTTGTTCATGGCCTGTATTCCGCACAGCCGGGCGCAGGGCACGGCAAGCAGCTTTTGGACCGGGTGAAGACCGGGCGTGATCGCGTCCAACTTTGGACCCACGAGCCAAATGTAAGGGCGCAAGCGTTTTACCGGCGCGAGGGTTTTGAGGTGATGGAGCGCAAAGCCGAGGGCCGCGGCGACGGGGTGCCAGAATTGCGCATGGAGTGGCGGCAATGAGGGCTGTGTTTCCTGTGCTGACTGTGGTCACTGTTCTGGTAAGCCTATGGTATCTCATGCTTATTCCGATGAATTCCCATCAAGCTGCCCTTGAGGCGGAACGCGCAGGAGTGGTGGTGAGCCCCGAGACCGCCCGCGACCGACGTGATTTGAGCGGTTGGGCGGTCGCTTTGCGCAATCCGGGACCGGTTTTGGGCGGGGTTTGGGCGCAAGAGCGGCCCCGGCTTCCCGCACCGCATCAAGTGGCGATTGAGCTGTGGGAGACCACTGTTGAAAAAAAGATCACCTCCAAGCGGAGCCTTGTCTTTCACGGCTGGATCACTCTTTCGGCGACGTTGTTGGGCTTTGCCATCGGGACGGTGATGGGCATCGTTCTGGCCGTTGGCATCGTTTATAATCGTGCAATGGATTTGAGCGTCATGCCGTGGGCGATTGCGTCGCAGACTATCCCCATTCTGGCGATTGCACCTATGGTTATAGTCGTTCTGAATTCTGTTGGATTACAAGGGCTTGTGCCGAAATCCATCATCTCAGCTTATCTCAGTTTCTTTCCTGTTGTTGTTGGTATGGTCACGGGGCTGCGGTCCCCTGATGGATCGCAAATGGACCTGATGCGGACCTATTCTGCCGGTGGTGGGCAGGTCTTTTGGAAGCTGCGATTGCCCGCGTCTTTGCCCTATCTCTTCGCGTCTTTAAAGATCGGGATCGCGGCATCTTTGGTGGGCGCGATCGTGGGAGAATTGCCCACTGGCGCGGTGCGTGGATTGGGCGCGCGGATGCTGGCAGGAAGCTATTACGGCCAGACAGTTCAAATTTGGAGCGCGCTTTTTGCGGCCGCGATTTGCGCCGCCGTTCTGGTCGGAATTGTGGGTCTTATCCAAAGAGCAACCCTGCGCCGGATGGGGTTGGCGTGATGGCGTTAACTCTTGTGCATATGGGCGGAAATGGGGGGGCACAATCCATGCACACCCGTTGCACAATGCATGCATACCCGTTTTGGGATGCAGACATTAACCTATCTTTGACTTTGCACATAGGCGTTCATGACATGGCAACCTTTCACCCGGCTGCCAAACCCCCAACTGACGTTGGCAGATCACCAAAGGAGGGGGCATGGCTTTAGTTGCACTTGCTTTGGTGATTTGGGCCGGTGCGTGGTGGCTCAATGTTCGGCTGTCCGCCCGCAAAGACGGATGGGTGCGTACGGTTGTGCCCGCGATTTTTGGTGTGACGATCTTGGTGGTCTGGGAGCTCGTTGTGCGCGGGCTTGAGGTGCCGCTTGTGATCTTGCCTGCACCCACCCTCATCGCTGAGCGTTTCGCTGGATCGATCCCGATCCTTTGGGCGGACTTCGTTCAGACCTTTTTGAAAGGCGCGCTCAGCGGGTTTGTGATGGGCGTGGCGGCGGCACTGGCAACGGCGGTGCTGGTTGACCGGAGTGACTTTTTGCGCCGGGGTCTTTTGCCCGTTGGCAATTTTATCGCCGCCCTGCCGATCATTGGAACCGCGCCCATCCTTGTGATGTGGTTTGGCTTTGACTGGCAATCCAAAGCGGCTGTGGTTGTGGTGATGATCTTCTTCCCCATGCTTGTGAATACGGTTGCAGGGCTGCGCGAGGCGTCGGCGATGCAGCGGGATCTGATGGCGACCTATGGCGCGTCTTACTGGCAAGCCTTGTGGAAATTGCGCATCCCGGCGGCTATGCCGTTTGTGTTCAACGGATTAAAGATTTCCACTACGCTTGCATTGATCGGTGCGATTGTTGCTGAATTTTTCGGCTCTCCCACGGTTGGGATGGGCTTTCGTATCTCCACTTCGGTGGGTCAGCTTGCGCTTGATATGGTGTGGGCTGAGATTGTGGTGGCCGCACTCGCGGGCAGTGCTTTTTATGGAATCATGGCGGGATTGGAACGCATCGTGACGTTCTGGCATCCCGCACAACGCAGATAACAACCAACCTGGAGGGTAGAAGATGAAGAAGTTTTTGATGGGGACGGCTCTGGCCGGACTGGCCAGCACGGCGATGGCTGCCGACGACGTAAAGTTGCAGCTACAGTGGGTCACCCAAGCGCAGTTTGCTGGCTATTACGTGGCCCTTGAAAACGGCTACTACGGGGACGCTGATCTTGACGTGACGATCCTGCCGGGCGGGCCTGACATTGCGCCTCCGCAGGTTCTTGCTGGGGGCGGCGCTGATGCGATGCTCAATTGGATGCCATCCGCGCTGGCCGCCCGCGAAAAGGGGTTGCCAGTTGTGAATATTGCGCAGCCGTTCAAATCATCGGGCCTGATGCTGACATGCTGGAAAGACAGCGGCATTACATCTCCTGCTGATTTCAAAGGCAAAACAATTGGCGTTTGGTTCTTTGGCAACGAATATCCGTTCCTGTCGTGGATGTCTCAGGAAGGCATTTCCACGGATGGCGGGGCGGATGGGGTCACGGTTCTGAAGCAGGGCTTTAACGTTGATCCACTTTTGCAGCGCCAGGCTGATTGCATTTCAACCATGACCTATAACGAATTCGGTCAGGTTCTGGATTCCGGCGTTTCTGAGGATGAGCTTGTCACGTTCAAATACGAAGAGCAGGGCGTTGCCACGTTGGAAGACGGCATCTATGTGCTGGAAGACAATCTCGATGATCCGGCTTTCGTTGATAAAATGACCCGCTTTGTTGCAGCGTCGATGAAAGGCTGGAAATGGGCGGAAGAAAATCCAGCAGACGCCGCAGGGATTGTTTTGGAATATGACGAAACCGGCGCGCAAACCGAAGCGCATCAGGTGCGTATGATGGGCGAAATTGCAAAGCTGACCGCCGGGTCTGACGGGTCATTGGATGTCGCAGACTTCCAACGCACGGTTGATACGCTGCTGGCAGGTGGCTCTGACCCTGTGATCACCATGCAGCCTGAAGGGGCGTGGACATCTGTCATCACTGACGCCGCGCTAAACTAAGCGTATCACCTTACAGGGCGCGAAACGCACTTAAAGAGCGGTCCTCACAGGCCGCTCTTTTTCTTTTGGCTGTGACCCGCTTTGCGCCCCGTAGTGCGCATCTTCCATTGGCAGCTTGCCCCGAATTGGAACGCGCAAAGGGGCACGCGATCAGAAAAATTACTCAAACTCACGAAATTGGTGCAGACTAATCCCATGTCGCGCAGCAAAGCCGCCTCAGAAGCGGTGAGCAAAGTCAGATTGTGTTTCCGAATGGGGGAAGAAGATGTCGAAGATTGAAACCAAAGCTTATGACAAAGAAATTGCGCGGCTTCAAATTGAACTGGTGAAGTTGCAAGAATGGGTCAAAGAGACCGGGCACCGGGTTGCGATTGTTTTTGAGGGCCGCGATGCCGCTGGAAAAGGCGGGACGATCAAGCGGATCACCGAAGCGATGAACCCGCGCATTTGCCATGTTGTGGCTTTGCCTGCGCCCACGGAACGGGAGAAGACCCAATGGTATTTCCAACGTTATGTTGCACATCTGCCTTCGGCCGGAGAGATCGTCATATTTGACCGATCTTGGTATAACAGGGGCGGCGTTGAACGCGTGATGGGCTTCTGCACAGACGAGGAATACAAAGAGTTCATGCGCAGCTGCCCTGAATTCGAAAGGATGCTGGTGCGCTCTGGCATCCAATTGATAAAGTATTGGTTTTCGGTCAGCGATGACGAACA
Source organism: uncultured Paracoccaceae bacterium (assembly GCA_937995865.1). Lineage (GTDB taxonomy): Bacteria > Pseudomonadota > Alphaproteobacteria > Rhodobacterales > Rhodobacteraceae > Shimia_B. The sequence continues at coordinate 15,161 of CALKJA010000017.1, forward strand.
GGAACGGCGGTTCCAAAAGCGTCTGACGGATCCGACCAAGCAGTGGAAGCTCAGCCCAATGGATCTAGAAAGCCGAAAGCGCTGGGTTGATTATTCCAAGGCTAAAGATGACATGTTTGCCCATACTGACGTGAAACAAGCGCCGTGGTATGTGGTGAATTCAGACGTCAAGAAACATGCGCGGCTCAATTGCATCAACCATCTGCTTTCGTTGATCCCCTATGAGGAAATCGAACGGCCCGAAGTTGTGTTGGATGAACGCCCGCCGCAAAAGGGCTATGTCAGGCCGCCAATGGCAGACCAGACCTTTGTGCCAGATGCGCATGCCAAGTTCATCAAATCCTGAGGTTGGTTAGGTCTTGGGCGTGCGAATTTGCTCGTAAAGCGCGCGGCGCAAGGCCTGAGCGGTTGGTCCGGGCAGCACACGGCCCATCACGGCAAAACCTTTGGCTTTGATCCCCGGCAAAATCAGGCGCCGGCCTTTGGCCAATGCCTTTAAAATCAAGCGGGCCGCATCCTCAGGGGATTGGCGGGCAGCCACCGTTTTTGCAGAATTATCAGGGGCGTAACGGGCGGCGTGATCAGTCCGCAGTGGGCCCGGAAAAATGCAACTGGTGCGATGGCCTGCTTTGCCTAAGGATTTGGCGAAGGCCGCAAGCCCATCTTTGGAGGCTGCATAAGATGTAGCGCCGGGGTAGCCCGTAAATGTTGATAGAGACCCAACAAAAGCGTGGTGCGGGCGTTGGCCCGTCGCAAGCAAAGCGCATGATATCTGCAAAGGCGCTTCGAAATTAAGAGAGATGATCTTGGCGTGGTGCTGTGCGGGGATATCTTCAAACGGGCCCGTCCCCGAAATGCCGGCTGAATGAATGATCAGATCCGTTTGGTGCTCAGCAATCTGGCCCGGCGCGTCAGCCTCCGTTAGATCCAGAACGCGCGTTTCGCAGGCCAAATCGCAGGCGGTGATATCGATCGCTAAAACATCGTCTCCGCGGGCGATGCATTGCTCTGCAAGCGCGCGGCCAAGGCCACTAGCCGCGCCTGTGACCGTGACTTTCATCGCAGCACCTGCTGCAACAGCGCATGGCGCAGCATGTAGCCCGCGCCAAAATTGCGGCTCTTCTCGCGGGCGATGGCCTTAGCGATATCGCGCGCCACTTGTTGCGCGTGAGTGAACAGCCGCCGCGCCGCAAGATCGCCAAGACCTGCTTTGTCATGCATTGCTGTGGCCGTTGGGCCGGGGTTGATCGTCAAGACGTTGACCCGACCTGCCCATTCGATTGCCAAAGATCGCGCGGCGCCGCGCAACGCCGCTTTTGTTGAGGTATAGACCGAAAAGCTTTTATGCGCCGTTGCCGTAGAGCCAATGAAAACCAACGTACCGCCTGCCGCTTCGATCCGTGGCAAAAGCGATTGCGCCATCAAAAGCGGTGTTGTCACGTTCAGAGCAATCATATCCGCAATGTCGCGTGGGCTATGATCTTGGGGGGACGCAACCTTTCCGATACCAGCGTTAAGGATTGCAAGATCAAGCCTATCGGGCACGGTCGCAAGAATAGATTCGTCGTAATTGGTTAGATTGGAGGCGATATAGCTGACATTTGAAGGAAAGGCAGGGGAAACATCCTGCGCAGCACGCCGACCCATCGCAATGATGTTCGCGTCGGGATATTGGTCCACCAACGCGCGGCCGATGCCGTCAGACGCACCGGTGATCAGAATATTCATAGTGGCGTCCAAATGCTACGGGTGCGTTCCCAAACAACGGCATAGGCAGCGAAAACGCAGTGCGGGGTATCCTCTTGGCCCACCATACCCATTGCGTGCAGAAGGCCAAGTCACAGCTCAATGAGGTGAGAGAAATTTTGAGCGCCCGTATCCAATCAATGGGTATCTCCAAACTGGCGCGTACTGCTGGTTTTTGTCGCTTATCACGTCTTTGTCGGATCATTCTGGCCCAAAGTTGGCGCTGTGCGTTCTGTATAGAGGGGGGACCGGGAAAACTTCAGGGGTGTGCGCACGGCCGCAATCCCTTCGGGTGCGATACGCAAGCCTCGCGCTGCGATTTGAGGATCGTCCAGCGCTTGGGCCATTGTATTGATGGGGGCCGCCGGGACAGACACCTTCTCCAGTGCCGCCAAAAGATCGTCTCGCGCCCAGGGCGCAAGCGCGGCTTCCAGCTGCGATACCAAAAGCGCGCGATGCTCCAGCCGGGCGGGGTTTGTTGAAAATTTTGGGTCGTTGGGCCAGTCTGGCTGCCCCAGAACGTCACAAAGCCGTGTGAACTGCCCAGAGTTTCCGCAGGCGATAATGATATGCCCATCCGCGACAGGAAATACTTGATAGGGCACGATCGAAGGGTGGGTATTGCCCATGCGATTGGGGGAAATGCCTGTGGCAAGGTAAGAAGACGCTTGGTTGGCCATAACTGCCACCATGCAATCAAAGAGCGACAGATCAATCTGCTGTCCCAGACCCGTGCGCGCACGATCTGCCAAGGCGGCCTGAATGCCAATCACGCCGTAAAGGCCGGTAAACACATCGGCGATGGCGACGCCGGGCTTTTGGGGTGGGCCGTCCGCCTCACCGGTGAGGTCCATGATGCCAGACATACCTTGGATCAGGAAATCATAGCCTGCGCGATGCGCATAGGGCCCGGTTTGACCAAACCCAGTGACGGACGCATAAATAAGACCCGGATGCGCATCGGCGAGCGTCGCGTAATCCAATCCGAATTTGGTAAGCCCGCCCACTTTGAAATTCTCGATCACCACATCGGCCTGAGCGATGAGCGCCTTTACATGGGCCAGATCATCGGCGTTGCGCAGGTCTGCGGTGATCGCGGTTTTGCCTCGGTTGGCGGCGAAGAAATACGTTGCGGTGCGGTCTGTTCCGCGGTCGATGTAGTGCGGCCCCCATGTGCGTGTCTCGTCGCCTTGCGGGCTTTCAACCTTGATCACTTCAGCACCTAAATCGGCAAGCGTTTGCCCGATCCAAGGACCGGCCAGCACGCGGGCCAGCTCAACGACCTTAAGGCCATGCAAAGGGGGGAGGGTTTCAGCAGTGGTCATACCGTGCTTTTAGCTGCGGGATGCGCCAAAGGCCACGCCGTTCACAGCGCGCGCAAGCCCTGAGCCTCGGCGATCAATTTCGGGATCTTTTCCTTGAACTTGAAGAAGCCCTTGGTCGCATGGGGCCATGCCGCGCTGTCATAGGCGCGCAGCTGGGGTTTAAGGCCAGGCACATTGCTGAGTTCCTCAGCGATGGGGCCAACCGGCGCATAGGCCGTTGCGATTTGAGTGATCCCTTGGGTCTCAGCCCATGCGGGCAATTCCGCAGCAGTGAGACGCGGGGCGTCTTTGATACCATAGCGCGCCGCTGCATCATCTGTGAGGGCGCGGCGAAACTCCTGAACCTTAGCCGAAGGTGGGTGCAGGGTGCCGTGGGTTTGCGGCTCTAGAATGGCGGCCGCTGAATGCTCCCCGCGCATCAGCTCCGTCGGGCTTAGGTCTTCCCAATGCAGAAGAACGCCAGTCCGGCCCGGCGCACGCGGTGCCGATACAGGGGCGGCGCGCGGTGCTTCAAATGGCGCGTCCTCCAACGGGGCGGCGAAAGCGGCTAAGCCTTTGGGATCAAAGCGCCCATCTGTGTATTTTCGGATATTGTCAGGGCGCGCCAGATAGGTTTTGCCACGGGTTTGAAGCCCGCTCACCCACCGCCAGCTAAGCGTATTCGAAGCGGGATCGCCGTCCAAAAGATGCCGGAGGAACAAGTCTGCGCCAAGCACCCAAGGCAAGCGGAGCGTGAACACCCAAATGGAAGCGAACCACATCCGGGCGTGATTGTGCAGATAGCCTGTGTCGGCCAGCTCGCGCGCCCAATGGTCAAAGCAATCAATGCCTGTGTCGCCGGTGCATGCCGCCTTCCAATCGCGGCGCAGCCCGCTTTCAGAGGCAAGCCGGTGCTCGGATGCGCCCAGCTCGAATAGATAGCGCGTCCACACTTCAGGGCGCAGCTCTAGCCAGCCTTTCCAATAGGTGCGCCAATACACTTCTTGAACGAATTTCCCAGCAGTTGAGAGCGAGAAGCGGGCAAGGGTTGCCTCAAGCACTTCAGCTTCGGTCATGGCCCGGTGCCTAAGGTAAGGAGATAGGGCAGAGACGCCGCCCTGCCGAGTTTGGTCATATGCGGGCCGATCATAATTGCGCTGGGCCGCATAGTCGCGCCCTGCACGCGGCAGGAAGTCGGACAGGCGTGTTAGGGCGGCGGTGCGGGTTGGCTCAAAAGCGATCATTTCTCAGAGTTAGCGGGCGCGCGCTTTTGGGAAAGAGCAGCGGCCAAGAATTTCACCCCGCCGCTGTTATTTCCAACTTAGTCAGACGAAACAGCTTCGACACAGGCTTTGAGAAAACACTGCCCCAGCACCTGATCCCAGCCGGTATAGTATCCGCCACGGATCGCGTTTGCGCTCTCGCCAAGTGCGGCCCATCCATCATGCACCAGCGTGACGGTTGTGCCCTCGGCGTGCGGGGCAAACCGGATGTCGATGCGTGTTGCTTCGGTTTCGGGGCGTCCCACATGCCACAAAAGGCCAAGCCGCGCGGGCGGCTCCCATGCGGTGACTTTGCCCCAAGGGTGCACGCTGCCATCTGTTTTGGTCTCAAGGATTTGACCCCCTAAACGTGGCTCGACGATGACGGCCAGCGGCAGCGCATCTTCATAAGCCGACAAAGAATGCGAGGCCATTGGCCACCAATCGGCGAGCTTGGCTGTAAACAGCTCGAATGCGGCTTCTGGCGTCAATGGTACGGTTAGGGTTTTGTGGATCGGATCTTGGGTCATTGCGGCCTCCGCAGCAAGGGTTTGAGCATGGGCCGCAAAGGCGTTTAGGGCATCGTCCCAAAGGGTATCGATGTAGTCCTTGAGTGTGGCCATGCCGGTGTTGGACAGGCTGTAAAGACGCCGGTTTCCGCGGGGCTCGCAATTCAAAAGCCCCGCATCCGATAGCACCCTAAGATGCTGGGAAACGGCGGGTCTTGAGATCGGCAGATCCCGCGCCAAAACAGAGACGCTCGCGGGCCCCCGTCGCAGCCTGTCAATCAGAACTCGGCGATTGTTATCCGCCAAAGCGGCAAAAAGAGCGTCATAGGTCATTGCCAATATGTAACATGATTCTTACATAGAGTCGATAATAAGTAAGTAGATACTTACATAGATTGATAGCTTCAATCTGACCGGTCCCTCGGGTCACATCTTGTAGCCCCCGGCGACCGGCACTAAGACTCCCTTAGGCATTTTAGCCGTATGGCTTTCACACCAAAGACAGGCAGTATCATGTTCGACCCAAAAGAGACCTTTGCAAACCTCGTCCCGATGGTGGTCGAGCAGACATCGCGCGGTGAGCGCGCGTATGACATCTTTTCCCGGCTCCTCAAGGAACGGATTATCTTCGTCAACGGCCCGATCCACAGCGGTATGAGCCACCTTGTTGTGGCCCAGCTGCTGCACCTTGAGGCGGAGAACCCGAAGAAAGAAATCAGCATGTATATCAACTCCCCCGGAGGAGAGGTGACAGCCGGTTTCTCGATCTATGACACGATGCAATACGTAAAACCCAAAGTGTCCACGCTGATCTGTGGCATGGCCGCTTCAATGGGCTCTGCGATTGCGATCGGTGGTGAGCCGGGGATGCGCTTTGCGTTGCCCAACGCCGAAGTCATGGTTCACCAGCCCTCAGGTGGCTCCCAAGGTATGGCCGCGGATATGTTGATCTCGGCCCGCCACATCGAAGCCACGCGTGAGCGCATGTATCAAATGTATATGAAGCATTCCGGGCAAGATTACGAAACTGTGCAGCAGGCGCTGGACCGTGACACATGGATGACCCCAGCCGAAGCGAAAGCTTGGGGCCACGTCGATGAAATCATGGAAAACCGTCCAAAAGCTGAAGACTAAGACCAATGGTTGCGCCGGTTGCGCTGAGTTGTGACCGGCGGGCTAACGTTGGGGTCCGATTTCCGATTGTGGCCCGGCTGCGGAATGCGTAGGATTTCCCCAATCGGGGCATAAATTTCGACCGAGGCTGACCAAAGAGCCGCAAAGGACACGTCATGGCGAGCAATTCAAGCGACAGCAAAAACACACTATATTGTAGCTTTTGCGGGAAATCGCAGCACGAGGTGCGCAAGCTGATCGCGGGTCCAACCGTGTTTATCTGCGACGAATGCGTAGAGCTGTGTATGGACATTATCCGCGAGGAGACAAAGTCCTCCGGCCTAAAATCCAGTGACGGCGTGCCGACACCCAAAGAAATCTGCGAAGTGTTGGACGACTACGTGATTGGTCAAATGAAAGCCAAGCGTGTGCTATCAGTGGCGGTCCATAACCACTATAAGCGTTTGAACCACGCCGCAAAGAATGGTGAGCTGGAGTTGGCCAAATCCAACATCATGCTCGTTGGCCCAACAGGCTGCGGCAAGACATTGCTGGCGCAAACGCTCGCGCGGATTTTGGACGTGCCGTTCACGATGGCCGATGCAACGACGCTCACCGAAGCCGGCTATGTGGGTGAAGATGTTGAGAATATCATCCTCAAGCTCCTGCAGGCGTCAGAATACAATGTGGAGCGTGCGCAGCGCGGCATCGTCTATATCGATGAAGTCGATAAGATCACCCGCAAATCTGATAACCCCTCGATAACCCGTGACGTGTCGGGCGAAGGGGTGCAGCAAGCGCTCCTTAAGATCATGGAAGGCACCGTGGCCAGCGTACCGCCTCAAGGTGGCCGCAAACACCCTCAACAAGAGTTCCTGCAGGTAGACACCACAAACATCCTGTTTATCGTTGGCGGTGCCTTTGCCGGTCTTGATAAGATCATCGCGCAACGTGGCAAAGGCACCAGCATCGGCTTTGGCGCGGATGTCAAAAACAATGATGACCGCGGCGTAGGCGACATGTTCAAAGAACTTGAGCCGGAAGATCTGCTCAAGTTTGGATTGATCCCTGAATTTGTTGGCCGTCTGCCTGTGATTGCGACGCTGGAAGATCTGGACGAAGATGCTCTGATCACGATTCTGACCAAGCCGAAGAACGCGCTTGTGAAGCAATACCAACGTCTGTTTGAAATCGAAGACACAGCTCTGACCTTTACCGAAGATGCACTTACGGCCATCGCCAAAAAGGCGATTGACCGCAAGACAGGCGCGCGGGGGCTGCGCTCGATCCTTGAGGGGATCTTGTTGGATACGATGTTTGATCTGCCCGGCATGGAAAGCGTCACAGAGGTTGTTGTGAACGAAGAAGCGGTGAATGCCGATGTGGCGCCGCTAATGATCCACGGCGAAGCAAAGGAGCCTGCGACTGCGGGCTAGTCGCTCAAGCACAGCCGATTTGGGTAAGCCGCTAAGTTTGGGTCGGGCGTTGGCATAGGTCAGCGCCCGTTTTCATTGGCCGCGCCATCGCCCGCTGGTAGTTTAATCTCTAAGCTACCCCAAGAGACGGCGGGAGCGCGCCTGCGACCCTTCCCCCACTGGACGCCCTGTGCGCGATGCGGCATACCCTGAGTTAACAGATTCAAGGGGCCGGTCATGGGCATTCTCAACACACTGCTGCGCGCCGTTACATGGTGGAACAGCCAAACGCTCAATACGCAACTTTTTACCGCGCGCAACGGCGTGAAGGTTGGCGAAGATGCGCAGGGCAATGTGTATTACAAGACGAAAGACGGTGTGCGCCGCTGGGTGATTTTCAACGGTGAAGCCGAGGCATCACGCGTTTCCCCGGATTGGCATGGCTGGCTGCATCATACTTGGGATGAGCCACCAACCGAAGCGCCGCTTGTGCACAAGGCATGGGAAAAAGACCATCTGCCCAACCTGACAGGCACCGTTGCGGCCTATGCGCCCGCGGGATCGTTGCGCCATTCTGAGCCGAAGGCACGCAGCGATTACGAAGCGTGGACGCCGGAATAAACCCCATGCGCGACAATTGGATTGAGGTCATCACCGGCGCAGTCGTGCTGGCAGTTGCGGTGGCATTTGTGGCCTTTGCGACGGCGGGCACCGGTGCTGTGCGCAGTGACACCTACGATGTCAGCGCGTCTTTCAGCAGCATTGAAGGCGTCGATCTTGGCACCGATGTGCGGATGGGCGGGGTCAAGATTGGCTCGGTCACCGGCATTGGATTAAACCCCACAACGTTCCGCGCGGATCTGACGGTTAGCATCAGCGATGCCTATGTTCTGCCTGATGATAGCTCCATGCTTATTTCATCCGAAGGGCTGCTGGGGGGCAATTTCGTTGAAATCCAGCCGGGCGGCTCGCCATTTGATCTCGAGCCGGGTGGCGTGATTGTAGATACGCAAAGCTCCGTCAGCCTTATCACGCTGCTTCTGCGGTTTGTGGGAGGCGGGGAATGAAGTTTCCTCTGGTTCCGGTGCTCTTGGCTCTCTTGGCCTTTCCAGCTGCGGCGCAAAGGGCGTCTGTTGCCCCCGGTGCAACGCTGCGCATGTTGGACAAAGTCTCCGGGCAGCTTGAAGATGTTGAGATGCTTGCAGGCCAGACCGCGCGGTTGGGCCAGATTGATGTGAGTTTGGGCGAGTGCCGTTTTCCAACTGGGAACCCGTCTGGGGATGCGTTCGCCTATCTCGAGATCCAAGATCGCACCGCAGACACGCAGATTTTTGCGGGCTGGATGATCGCCTCGTCGCCGGCTCTTAACGCGCTAGACCATCCACGCTATGATGTTTGGGTGATCCGCTGCAAAACGTCCTGAGGGGACGCTGGCCCAATCGGGCGCGTAAAGGCCGCTTCAACATCAAGGGCCTCTGCGAGCTGGCTGCGATACGCGCTGCGCGAGATCTCAATCCCCCCAAGTGAGGCAAGGTGATCGGTGATGAATTGCGTGTCAAATAGGGTGAAGCCCGCGCGGCGCAGCCGATCCACCAAATAAACCATCGCGATTTTTGAGCCTCCGGTGCGGGCTGAGAACATGCTTTCGCCAAAGAATGCACCCCCAATGGATAGCCCGAAGATGCCGCCGCGCAGACCTGCATCATCCCACACTTCGATCGAATGCGCGTATCCAACGTTATGGAGATGCGCATAAAGCTCAAAAAGATCGTCATTGATCCATGTTTCTGCGCGATCGGCACAGGCAGAAACGACGGCCTCAAAGGCGGAATTGATGCGGATGTCATACCCGCCCCGGCGGACGGTGCGCGCGAGTGAGCGCGACACATGCAATCCATCAAGAGGCATCACGCCGCGCCGTTCGGGGTCTACCCAAAACAGGTCTGGCGCGTCGCGCGACTCGGACATCGGGAAGATCCCGGTCATATAGGCCCGCAGCATCAGCTCAGGCGTCAGTTGGAAATCGTCGCGCATCGGCGCTTACTCGCGGTTGGCCTTACGAATTACTAACGCAGCACACAGTTAAAGGCGATGGCACGCCGCACACTCCGTCGCGCGCCCAGCGCTAAATTTTATGCGCCGTGCTCGCGTTCTAGCCATTTCTCCAGCCAGTGGATCGTGTAATCGCCGGTGTGAATATCGGCTTCAGCAAGCAAATGATGGAAAAGCGGGACTGTCGTTTCCACACCGTCCACGATCAGCTCACCAAGCGCCCGGTTCAAGCGGGCCAAGGCCTCTGTCCGATCACGGCCATGCACGATGAGTTTGGCAATCAGAGAGTCGTAATGTGGCGGAATGCGGTAGCCATCATACAACGCGCTATCCATCCGCACGCCAAGCCCGCCGGGGGCATGGTATTGGGTGATTGTACCGGGACGCGGAGCAAACGCCGGAAAGGTTTCGGCATTGATGCGCAGCTCAATTGCATGGCCGTTAATCTTTAGATCGTCCTGCGTAAAGGATAGCCCAAGACCGGCCGCAACACGGATCTGCTCGCGCACAAGATCAACACCGAAAATCGCTTCGGTGACCGGGTGTTCCACCTGAAGACGGGTGTTCATTTCGATGAAATAGAATTCGCCATTCTCATAGAGAAACTCGATGGTGCCAGCGCCGATATAGTTGATGCGCGCAACAGCATCCGCACAAACCTTGCCGATGGCGGCACGTTCTTCGGGCGTAATGCAAGGGCCGGGGGCCTCTTCAAACACCTTTTGGTGCCGACGCTGCAAAGAGCAGTCCCGTTCACCCAAATGCACAGCACCGCCTTTGCCATCGCCAAAAACCTGAATCTCAATATGGCGCGGTGTTTGCAGGTACTTTTCGATATAGACTTCGTCATTACCGAAATTCGCTTTGCCTTCGGAGCGGGCGGTGCGAAATGCTGTTTCCATATCAACGGCTGATTTTGCGACCTTCATCCCGCGCCCGCCGCCGCCTGCGGTGGCTTTTATGATCACCGGGTAGCCTGCGTCTTGGCCCACTTGCAGCGCGTCTTCGACACTGGCTACGCCGCCGTCAGAGCCGGGCACACATGGTACGCCTAGATCCTTCATTGTGTCTTTGGCGGTGATTTTGTCACCCATGACACGGATATGCTCGGCGGTTGGGCCGATAAAGGTAATGCCATGATCCTCAAGGGCTTGGGCAAAAGCTTCGTTCTCTGACAAGAACCCATAGCCCGGGTGGATCGCATCCGCGCCGGTGATCTCAGCTGCCGAGATAATGGCAGCGATGTTCAAATAGCTTTGCGGAGACGGGGCAGGGCCAATGCAGACGGCCTCATCGGCCATGCGCACGTGCATCGCATCGGCGTCAGCGGTTGAGTGTACAGCGACCGAGGCGATGCCCATTTCGCGAGCGGCGCGAATGACCCGGAGCGCAATCTCGCCCCGGTTGGCGATGAGGATCTTTTGAAACATTATTCGATGATCACCAAAGGAGCGCCAAATTCGACAGGGCTGCCGTCTTCAACAAGTATACGCTTGATGGTGCCCGAATGCGGAGCAGGGATCTGGTTCATCGTCTTCATCGCTTCGATGATGAGGATCGTATCGCCTTCTTTTACGGACTTACCTACTTCGGAGAAGGCCGGCGCGCCGGGTTCTGACTGAAGATAGACGGTGCCGACCATTGGAGATGTAACTGCGCCGGGATGTGCGGCAGGGTCATCGCTGACTGCCGGGGCAGAGGCCGCGGCGGGCGCTGCTGCTGCAGCTGGGGCGGCGGCTGTAATCGCTGGCGCGATTTGCTGAATCGGTGCTGCCTGCACAACTGGCGCGGATTTCACCACCCGAACGTTTAGACTGTCGTCCTTACTGTACTCTCGGATGACCTCCAGCTCGGTAAGCTCGTTGTCATTCAGAAGTTCCGCAAGTGCTTTGATGAAAGCGACGTCGCCGTCATGTGACGCTTTGGCCATGAGCGTGCCTATCCCGTTTTTTGATCGTTACGTAGCGTCCTAAGCGTCGTCCGAACGATATGCAAGGGAGCCGATACGCTCAGTATTCCCCCTGTCCGCCGATCCGAAAGCCCGCTGTGCCGCGGTGTCCCGCATTTGGGAACAAAAAAACGCCGGGCAGACGGAGATGCCCGGCGTAAATTTTCATCGATTTTGCCGTGTTGTGATCGCGGGGATCACTCGGTTTCGCGGTTCTTGATCAACTCATCCACTACAGACGGATCTGCCAGCGTTGATGTGTCGCCCAGAGAACCAAAGTCATTTTCGGCGATCTTGCGCAGAATGCGCCGCATGATCTTGCCCGAGCGTGTTTTGGGTAGGCCCGGCGCCCACTGGATCGCATCTGGCTTGGCGATTGGACCGATCTCTTTGCGCACCCACGCTTGCAGTTCCGCGCGCAATTCATCGGTTGGGACTTCGCCCGCCATCAGCGTCACATAGCAATAAATGCCTTGGCCCTTAATCTCATGGGGGAAGCCAACCGTCGCGGCCTCGGACACTTTGGGGTGTGCCACAAGTGCACTTTCCACTTCTGCGGTGCCCATGCGGTGCCCGGAAACGTTGATCACGTCATCGACCCGGCCAGTGATCCAATAATCGCCATCGTCATCGCGTTTGCAGCCGTCACCGGCAAAGTAATAGCCTTTGTAATCGCTGAAATAGGTCTTCACGAAGCGGTCGTGATCGCCATAGATCGTCCGCATCTGTCCGGGCCAGCTGTCTTTGATGCACAGCACACCCTCGCAAGGGAAGTCATGGATTTCTTCGCCGCTGGTTGGCTCAAGAACCACGGGCTGCACGCCAAAGAAAGGCTTCATCGCGGAGCCGGGTTTGGCGGCGTGGGCACCGGGCAGCGGCGTCATCATGTGACCGCCTGTTTCAGTTTGCCACCATGTGTCAACGATAGGGCAACGGCCTTGGCCGACCACGTCATTATACCAGTTCCAGGCTTCCGGATTGATCGGCTCACCCACGGTTCCCAGCAGTTTGAGGTCGCTGAGATCGTATTTAGTGACAAAATCATTGCCCTGACCCATCAGAGCCCGGATCGCTGTGGGCGCGGTATAGAATTGGTTGACCTTGTGCTTTTCACACACAGCCCAGAACCGACCCGCATCCGGATAGGTCGGCACACCTTCAAACATCACAGTGGTCGCGCCGTTGGCCAGCGGACCATAAACGATGTAGCTGTGCCCGGTCACCCAGCCCACATCGGCTGTGCACCAAAAGATATCGCCGTCATGATAGTCAAACGTGTATTGATGCGTCATGGCGGCATAAACGATGTAGCCGCCCGTACAATGCTGCACGCCTTTGGGCATCCCTGTGGATCCGGAGGTGTAAAGGATAAAGAGCGGATCTTCAGCGGCCATTTCCTCGGGCGGACAATCGGACGAGGCATCAGCCATCAGCGCGCTATAGGAAAGATCGCGACCTTCTTTCATGCCGGGGCCGCCGCCAGTGCGCTCAACAACAAGCATTTGAACATCACCGCAGATGTCCATTGCTTTGTCTGCGTTTTCCTTAAGTGGAGTATTCTTGCCCCCACGCGCGGCTTGATCGGCCGTCACGACAAGCGACGCATCGCAGCCGCTGATCCGGGCTGCCAAAGCATCCGGTGAAAAGCCGCCAAACACGATAGAATGCACAGCCCCGATGCGGGCACAGGCAAGCATCGCATAGGCAGCTTCTGGGATCATCGGCATGTAAAGAACAACGCGATCACCTTTGCCCACGCCCAGGCTTTTGTAGACATTGGCCAGTTTGCTGACCTGTTCGTGCAGTTCGTTATATGTGATCGATTTGGAAAGGGACGGATCATCGGCTTCCCAGATAATCGCCGTTTGATCCCCGCGCGTCGCAAGGTGGCGGTCAACGCAGTTTGCAGCAACGTTTAGGGTGCCGTCTTCAAACCATTTGATAGACACATCTGGGTGGCTGTAAGTCGAATTCTTGACCTTGGTATATGGCGTCATCCAATCAATACGCTTGCCATGCTCACCCCAAAACGCGTCCGGGTCCGCAAGGGAAGCGGCGTACATCGCCTCATACGTATCGGAATCGGCATGTGCATTTGCGGCGAAAGCGGCGGATGGGGCGTAGGTTTTATCGGACATGGATGTGGTCCCTGGATCGTCTTTTACTGTGATGAAGGGGTGGGGCGCGGCCTCACACCTTATGTGTGCCGCGCCCAATGCTAAGAATTAGCGGCCTTAGATGGCCAGATATTCGGCACGGAGCTTTTCGTTTTCAAGCACGTCTTGTGCGGAGCCGTCATAAACTACAGTGCCCGTGTCAAGGATCACCGCGCGATCCGCAAGTTTCAACGCGGCAACAGCGTTTTGCTCGACGATAACAGTGGTGATGCCTTGGTCGCGAATGTGATTCAGCGTTTTGGCAATCTCTTGAACAACCACAGGAGCAAGGCCCTCATACGGCTCATCGAGCAACAGCACCTTGATATCGCGGCACAGCGCCCGTCCGATGGAAAGCATCTGCTGCTCACCACCTGAAAGCGTGGTGCCTTCTTGTTTGCGGCGTTCGCCGAGGCGGGGAAACAGGTCGTAGATCCGATCCAGTGACCAGCCTTTGGGTGGCGCGATCTGAGCCAGCTGCAAGTTCTCTTCAACCGTCAGGCCCGGAATGATCCGGCGATCTTCGGGGACAAGACCAAGACCCGCTTGCGACGCCTCATAAGAGGTCATCTCATGCAAAGGTTGGTGATCCAGCCAAATCTCGCCGCGTGTAACCTGCGGGTCCCCGATGCGCGCGATGGCGCGCAGGGTTGAGGTTTTACCCGCACCGTTCCGGCCCAGAAGCGCAAGGATTTCGCCTTCGTGGATGTTAAAGCTCACGCCTTGAACGATGTAGCTTTCACCGTAATAGGCGTGCATGTCGTAAACGCTGAAGAAGGCCGGGGCCGTCGCGGCGTGGTTGGCATTTGGGTTGAACGGTTGGTTCATCTTTCCCTCCTTGTCCGCCAGTGCGAAACCTCTTGAAAAGAGCGTTTCCAGATCTCTGTCGAAGGAAATCGTCGGCGGTTTGTGTCAGTGTCCGGCCCAGCTCCAAAACCCGTGTTGCTGGGTTTTGGCAAAGCCCGCGAAAGGGGCTTTGAGGCGCGGCGTTTGATTAGACTTGAGCTTCGCCCAGATACGCTTCGCGCACTTTGGGGTGGCCCTTGATATTCTCTGGCGTCTCCTCGACCAGCGGTGTGCCTTGCGCCAACACCGTGATCCGCTCTGCAAGGCTAAAGACAACATGCATGTCATGCTCGATGATAGCCATCGTTATGTCACGGCTGTCTCTGATCTCTTTGAGCAGGTCGATTGTGTTGTTGGTATCTGCGCGTGCCATGCCGGCGGTTGGTTCGTCCAGCAGAAGGAGCCGCGGCTGCTGGCTTAGGCACATTGCCATCTCCAGCCGGCGCTTATCCCCACGTGACAGGGACGCGGCCGTCATGTGCCGCTTGTCCTGCATGTTTACGTCCAGCAGCATCTGTTCTGCTTGATCGCGGATATCTGTTTGACCGCGCACCGGCGCAATGGCGTTCATCGCGAACGCGCCGTCCCGTTTTGCAAAACAGGCGATCATCACATTCTCAAGCACGTCCAGATCGCCGAAAATTTCGGGTGTCTGAAAAACGCGGCTGATCCCCATCTGGTTGATCTGGTGCGGGGTACGTCCCAGCACAGATTGCCCGTCAAACATCACAGATCCTGTATCCGGG
>CALKJA010000018.1 GCA_937995865.1 uncultured Paracoccaceae bacterium
AAGAGGCTCTTCAGGACGTTGGCATTCAGGGCCTCTCGGTTGTCGAGGTCAAGGGTTTTGGGCGACAGAAGGGCCACACGGAACTGTACCGCGGCGCCGAATATGTTGTCGACTTTCTACCTAAGGTAAAAATCGAGGTCGTCCTTGCGGACGATCAAGTAGAGGCCGCGACCGATGCAATCATCAATGCCGCAAAAACCGATAAAATCGGCGACGGCAAGATTTTTGTATCCCAAATCGAAGCGGCCATCCGCATTCGCACGGGTGAAAGTGGCGAAGACGCCATTTAACGCACCCTTTCCGCTCGCACTAACATCATCAGGGAGACACTGATCTTATGAGCACTGAAGCATTCCTTAAACTGATCGCGGATGAAGGCGCTGACTACGTCGATATCCGCTTCACGGACCCCCGTGGCAAGCTGCAACACGTCACTGTTTGCTCTGACCTTGTGGACGAAGACTTTCTCGAAGAGGGCTTTATGTTCGACGGCTCTTCTATCGCAGGTTGGAAGTCCATTGACGAATCCGACATGAAGCTGATGCCCGATACAAACAGCGCCTATGTTGACCCGTTCTTTGCTGAAAAAACAATCTGTGTGCATTGCTCTGTCGTTGAGCCCGATACTGGCGAAGGTTACGACCGTGACCCACGCGGCACCGCTGAGCGCGCCGAAGCGTATCTGATCTCGTCGGGTATTGGTGATCAGGCGTTTATGGGGCCAGAGGCAGAATTCTTCCTCTTTGACAATGTGCGCTACTCTAACACGATCAATAAAGTGTCCTACGAAGTTGATGCGATCGATGCGTCATGGAACACGGACACTGAATACGAGATGGGCAACCTGGGCCACCGCCCCGGCGTCAAAGGCGGCTACTTCCCGGTTCCACCGGTTGATGACGGCCAAGACATCCGCGGCGAGATGCTCTCCACAATGAAACGCATGGGCATGAAGGTGGACAAGCACCACCACGAAGTTGCCTCCTGTCAGCATGAGCTGGGCCTGATCTTTGGTTCGGTTACCAAGCAAGCAGACGAGCTTCAGAAATACAAATACGTGATCCACAATGTTGCAGCCGCTTACGGCAAGTCCGCAACATTCATGCCCAAGCCTATCGCAGGCGACAACGGCACCGGCATGCACGTGAATATGTCCATCTGGAAAGACGGCAAGCCGCTTTTCGCTGGCGATCAATATGCTGATCTTTCAATGGAAGCGCTGTATTTCATCGGCGGCATCCTGAAGCATGCTAAAGCACTGAACGCGTTCACCAACCCGTCCACGAACAGCTACAAGCGCCTAATCCCAGGCTTTGAAGCACCTGTTCTGCGTGCGTATTCTGCACGTAACCGTTCCGGCTGTGTCCGCATTCCATGGTCAGAGTCGCCCAAGGCAAAGCGTGTTGAAGCGCGTTTCCCAGATCCAGCGGCCAACCCTTATCTGTGCTTCTCTGCACTTCTGATGGCGGGCCTTGACGGGATCAAGAACAAGATCCACCCAGGCGAAGCTTCTGACAAAGATCTCTATGATCTGCCACCAGAAGAGCTGGCCGAGATCCCAACGGTTTGCGGCTCCCTGCGCGAAGCTCTGGACGAACTTCAGGCAGATATGGACTTCCTGACAGAAGGTGACGTGTTCACCAAAGATCAGATCGAAGGCTATATCGAACTGAAAATGGAAGAAGTGACAGCGTATGAGCACACGCCGCACCCTGTCGAATTCCAGATGTACTATAGCTGCTAAACTCTCCCTTTAGCACACTCCAAGGGGCGTTCGTTTTCGGGCGCCCCTTTTCTTTTTAAGAGTTTGCCGCGGGGTGATCGCGCCCCCAGATACGGGCTGCGTCTTTTGCGATTTGCTTGCGTTGCATGCGGTCCAGATCCGCAACGGCCCGCGCAGGGCACGATGTGCGAGCGAGCGCACGTTCAAATGCAGTGCGGGCAGAGCGCACGCTCCACGGCAGATCGGCATGGGCCAGCCAAGCGCGCAACTCAGGCGGTAGCCTGTCATAGTCGGTCAACCCGTTGCCTTTGCGGCGGCGGCAGGGCAGCGATGTTGCACCTCGATTGCGTCCCATAACTTTGGCTTTCCCCAGATGACTCACTGCGCGCAAAAACCTGTTATGATATAACATACGCAGCCTCAAGCAGGCATCCGTGGTCCAGCAGTTCCCTTGACGAAAATGACAAAGCCGCCGAACGTGGTATCATGCGTATCCTTGTTCTTCTTTTGCTTCTCAGCACACCGCTTTCCGCTCAGACCCGTACGGAGATCACAAGCGATTTCCCCGGTTGGCTGGAGCGTACATTGTGGCCTCAAGCACAAGCGGCGGGTGTGGCGCGCACAACATGGGACAGTCACGCCGCCGATCTTGCCCTCAATTGGGATATCCCCGGCCTTGTCCTGCCTGGCCAAACCGTGCCGCGCCGCCAATCCCAAGCGGAATTTCGGGCACCTGCTGGCTATTTCAAAGGCGTCGCAGCAACGGCCCGCGCTGGCAAGCCGCTTTCCGCACGATACCAGAACGTCTTGAGCGCCCAGACGGAACGTACAGGTGTGCCGGGGCACACTCTGCTTGCTATTTGGGGCCGGGAAAGCGCTTTCGGACGCGTGTCGATCCCCCATAATGCACTGCAGGTCTTGGCAACGAAGGCACGTCTATCCACGCGGGCCGACTATTTCGCTGCCGAATTTGTAGCCGCGCTTCAGCTCATCGAAACCGGTGCGCCCACCCCCTTGCGCGCCTCGTGGGCCGGAGCAATCGGGCAACCCCAATTCACACCTTACAACGTGCTGGAATTCGGCACAGACGGAGATGGTGATGGGCGGGTCGATCTGAGCGGCAGTGCAGCTGATACGTTGGCCTCTATTGCGACGTTTCTGGGCGAAAAAGGGTGGCAGCGCGGTGTTGACTGGGGCTTTGAAGTCAAAAACCCCTTACCCTGTACACACGCCGGTCGCGAAGGCGCTCAGCCGATCCGCAAGTGGGTAGAACAAGGCATTGCGCGCGTCTCGGGCAGACCCTTCCCGGAGCACGAGTTAGACACCGAAGCAGCGTTGCTTTTGCCCGCAGGAACGCAAGGCCCGGCCTTTTTAGTGACGCCCAATTTCTATGTTCTCAAACGCTACAACGTTTCAGACCTTTATGCGCTTTATGTCGGGAACACGGGTGATCGCATCGCTTATGGGTCTGGTGATTTCCGCACGCCTTGGAAGCCCGCGGATACGCTTTTGCGCTCTGAGATCGCGCAAATGCAGCAGGCGTTGATAAAAGCCGGTTTTGATACCGGCGGAGCGGACGGCTTGCCCGGATTCCGCACCCGCCGCGCCATTGGACAATGGCAAACGGCGCAAGGTCTCAGCCCTAGCTGCTTTCCATCTCGCGCTTTGTTTGACGCTCTGCAAAGAAATCAATAAGTAACCTTGACGTTACAAACTTCACCCTCTAAGTGAATTGCATGAGTAACCCTAGGGTTACAAATCGTCCCTCATTTGAAGAAGGAACGTCGCAATGACATCGAATACACTCACCACCCTGCGCATCGGTCTATTCGGGCTGACGGGCATTGTTTGCCTCGCATATGCCACCCTCGCGTTGCTGTACGCGACGCCCGCCCCATTTTCCGCTTGGATCCCCGGCGCTTTTGGGATCAGCTCCGGCGTAATCCTTGCAATCACAAGCCGCATGGCACCCGCCAAAGCCGCAAGCATGACATGGGACGAAGGCTATGCCGCAGACGCTTCCCGTGCAGCCTCGCGTGCGTTTTGGATCGCGATCTTCCAATATCCCGTTTTTGGTGTGTTGATGGCTTTAGGCCTCGCAACACCGTCGGTTTCTTTTGCCGCAATGGGGACACTCACAGCCGCAGCTTACCTTTTGATGGCCGCATGGTTTGATATGCAGGGCCGGGCATGATCTTGCGCAACACACTTGCGGTGCACCGCAAGACCCAAGGGCTGACGCAAGCCCAGCTTGCCGAAGCTGTTAGCGTGTCGCGTAAAACGATCAACACCGTCGAGAATGCGGTGTTTATCCCTTCAACCGTTCTCGCGCTCAAATTGGCACGGGCGTTAGAAGTTACTGTCGAAACGCTCTTCGAACTTGACGAAGACTAAACCCGCCAACCTGCCGCGACGTCTTGCTTGCCGGCACGCGCAAGGCTCCGCTAACTGACGCAAACGTCAAGCGGAGCCTTTTCCATGTCTGATATCTTGAGCTTTGAAACCCACGACCGCACCGGCGGAAAAACAGCGCTCCTGACGCTCACCAATGGCGAAAACAAGCAAGACCTTGCGTTTGCGAACGCCATGCAGGATGCGCTCGAGCAAGTGCGCGGTGACAAATCGATCAAAGCGCTAGTAATCACCTCAAACGACGAAAAGAATTGGTCGCAAGGTGTCAATCTAAATTGGCTGATGGCCGCGATGCATGGCGGGCAACAAGACGATATCCGCGCATTTATGTATGGAATGAATGCGGTTTTTGGGGGCCTTTTGACCCTGCCAGTGCCTGTGATCGGCGCCCTTACGGGACATGCATTTGGCAATGGAGCCATGCTAGCGTGCTGTTGCGACTTCCGCTTTATGCGCGCGGATCGCGGGTATTTCTGCTTTCCTGAAGTTGATATCTCGATCCCATTCCTTCCATCGATGATCGCGTTCTGCAAAAAAGCGATCCCCCAACACCGGTTTAACGAGCTCAAGCTTACGGGCCGTAGGGTGACTGCGGAAGAATTGTTAGCAGACCATGTAATTTCAGATGCGTTCCCCGATGCAGCGACCACGTTGCAGGGCGCCATGGATTATGCTGCGACCTTCAATAAATCACGGGCCATTTTCGGCGAGCACAAACGCCGTATGCATGGCCCGATCCTTGAGATCATGAAGACCCAAGACCCCGAATTTATCGACCCGCTCAACCTCACCGTTTGAGCAACAGGCGACGGCGGGCGGGGCGAATTGCGAAGCAAGAGCGCCGAACCGTCCCGGCATTTTCAAAACAATGCCCTAATTTTGGCGTCTATGTGCGCGACACGCATGACATGACAACGCTTATACTCCTCACCGACAGCGCAGAGCGCATGGACATCCACACATTGCGCGATGCGCTTGCGCAGGCTGGCCACCGCTTCGCCCGCCCATCCCCATCGTTAGACAATACAATGCGCCTGACCTCCCGCGCTGGAGATCTTGCCGTGACGCGGGTCAATCATCCGTATGATGATCCTGATTTCGATATGGCCCTTGTGGATGCCGCCAGCGAGCAAACCGCCGCAACCGCCCGGCACCGCCGCTATTGGGTGATAAAAGCCGAGCACGCGCCTGCTGCAACGGCCGCTGCTCTTATCCTTTCAAAAGCGATCCCGGCGCAAATTCTATGGTCGCCCGATGCTCAAACCATCACTCATCCCAATGTGCTTGAGGCCGGGCCAACGCCGCCTAATGCCTTGGTTGATGACACACCAAAACTCGAAGGCACCACCCCTGCACAACGCGGTCTTGAGCGAATCTTTTTCGCTTTCCAAGGTGGCTACAGCTTCCTAGGGAGCCCGCTTGGACCTGACACGCTCAAGAGAAAATCATGGCAGCTCTCTTTGTTCACCATGCTCGTGTTTCCTGTCATTGGGGTGATTTCGGCAGGCGCAAATTTGATTTTCGGGGCCAATCACGGCCGCTCTAAGCTCTATTTTTTGATGGGCGCTTCAATCACCGCGATCAGTACAACAAGCCTTTTGAGGCTACGCCTAGGTGAGCTGACAACCGTTGTTGCAGGGTTCTAAACCACTAGATCCTCTGGCACTGCTCCCGGCTGAACATCTGCGCGCGCCACCACATAGGTATGGATCGAAAATACAACCGCACCTGTTTGCGGCAAGCGTGTCATGACTTGCCGTTCGCTGCGGAAATAGCCGGCTTGCCCCATCGGTGGTTTGACCCTTTGCGCGTCCTCGCGGCGCGGCTGATAGAGTGCCGGATCGTGATACCACAACGCGTTGTACCGCCACAAAGGCCGTCCCACTTTCACCCCATCAAAAAGCCGCTGCACCCGCGTGGCAACATTGGTATCATATTCCGCAACCGGCTTGTGGATACGGACCATTGGCCGCCCGATCTTTTCTGCCAATGTCCATGACGCCGGAAAACACAAGAGAGCCGCAGTTAACACGTGCTCGGCTCCGCGCTTTTCCATGATCACAATATCTTCTTGAACAATGCGGCTGAGCGCCTCAAGCGGCGCACCGCTCACCTGCGGCGTACGTCCATGATCCCGCTTGAGATGGGCGAGAACGGTCGCAAGCGCTTCTTCTTGAGCGGCCTCAGAGCCCGGCGTTTGGGCCAAAACGGCTTCGCGCCGATCGCTGATCAAGCGCGCCTTGAGCGCAAACTGTCCCGCCTCAGCTTCATCGAATACAAGCCACTCTGCAGGGTCAAGCGGGGCCACACCCGGCAACCGTGGATTTGCGTTGACCGGGTAAGGCAATGATTTTTGAAGCACCAATTCCGACATGCGCACCCGTCGCTTTCTGTCCAGACTGTTTCGAATCCTCCGCGATACCGTACTCACAAGCCGGGGAGGACACCATGAACCAGCACTACCGCGACACGCGAAAAATCGATCCGAACAAGGGCGCTTTGCTGGGGGACAACACGCCAAATGACAATGACAGAGTGGAAATTGGGCCAACACAGCTCGCGTTTGCGGAATGGGAGGACGCCGGCCTTGCGCTGCCTGATTTGCAAGTAATGCGGAAATTCCGGCTTGAGAGGTTGGTGGGAGAGGTCAACACACGCGGCTACGGCGCTGTTTTGATGTTTGACCCACTTAATATCCGATATGCAACTGACAGCACAAATATGCAGCTTTGGAACAGCCACAATCCGTTTCGCGCCTGCATGGTTTGTGCGGATGGCTATATGGTCATGTGGGACTACAAAACCGCGCCTTTCTTGTCTGAGTTCAATCCGCTTGTGAACGAACAACGCTCGGATGCGTCGATGTTTTATTTTGTAGCTGGTGACAAAGGTGAGCAGGCTGCCGAAGGTTTTGTTGCGCAAGTCATGGATCTTTTAGCGGAGCATGCAGGCGGTAATTCACGGATCGCTGTCGATAAAATCATGGTCGCTGGGTATCGGGCGATGTCCGCAAAGGGGCTTGAGGTTATGGAGGGCGAGGAACTGACCGAACACGCGCGGTCGATCAAAGGCCCCGATGAGATCCTTGCCATGCGCTGCGCGTCAGATGCCTGCGAAAAGGCGTGTTATGAGATGGAAAGGTTTGCCCGCAGCCGAATGGGCGATGGACAGACGTCTGAGGATGATATCTGGGCCGTGCTACATGCTGAAAATATCAAACGCGGTGGTGAATGGATTGAAACACGGCTGCTTGCCACGGGGCCACGAACCAACCCGTGGTTTCAGGAATGCGGTCCACGAATTCCCAATCACAACGAAATCCTGGCCTTCGATACCGATCTGATCGGGTCTTATGGAATTTGCATCGACATTTCCCGCACATGGTGGATCGGTGATGAAAAGCCCCGACAAGACATGATTGATGCCTATCGATTTGCTGTCGAGCACATCGAAACGAACAAAGCCATGATCGAACCGGGATTGAATATCGAAGATTGGATCGCGCGCAGTCATCGGCTACCCGAAAAATACCAAGCGCGAAAATACAGCTGTCTGGCGCATGGTGTGGGGCTTTGTGATGAGTGGCCGTTGGTGGCTTACCCGGACAAAATGGTGCCCGGAGCCTTTGATCATCCGCTCAAACCGGGAATGACCCTTTGCGTAGAAGCTTTGATCGGGGAAGAGAATGGCGACTTCTGTATCAAGCTTGAGGATCAAGTTTTGGTGACGGAAGACGGTTTCGAAAATCTGACATCCTATCCCCATGATGCCGCTCTGATGGGAGCCTAAACCGGACCGAAATTAGCGTTCACGAGGTGTTGCGCCGTTGTGCTCCAGCGGGGGCCAGTGCCTTGCCCTTGTGCAAAGGTCTTTGCCGCGGCAACGGTCATAAAGCACTATTTACAAACTCATAGAAAAAGGACGGCCCATCAGGACCGCCCTTTCAATTAGAATTCAGGTGCTTCGCAACCGTTAGGCGCGCGCGTTACCGACCATTTTCCAAAGCGCAGGCAACAGCAACGCCGCAAGCACCAACTTGAGCGCATCGCCAATCAGGAAGGGTGTGAAGCCCCATTGCAGGACCGGTTGATCCCAGCCGTACAGCACACCCAGCCAAGCAACACCGGGGATGTAAATCAACGCAGTGCCAATCAGCATCGCCGCAGCCATCATCAGCACCGATCGGTCCCAGCCCTTGCGCGCAGCGAAGCCCAGCGCCAGCGTGGCAAGCACATAACCAAGCAGATACCCACCCGTGCCCCCCATCATATAGGCCAGCCCGTTTACTTCAGCCGAAGACGAGGCGAAGACATCAAAACCCAGAGCACCAATCACCATGTATCCGGCAATTGTCGCAAGACCCAAGCGCGGGCCGTAAGCCGCGCCGATAGTCAGGACTGCAAATGTTCCCATTGTGATTGGAACCGGCCACATCGGCACTTTGATCTTCGCTGCGATCGCAAGTGCCGCGATACCCAAGACCACAAGAACCAGTTGCTTGATCAACTGGGCTGTCCCTTCGGACGGGCCAAAAGCCTCAGTCAGGACCATATCGTTATTGGTGCGCATTGCCGCCCCTCCTTATTCATTTCCCAAGCAATAGCCGCACTGCGGCATCGGCTGCAAGCCTGTTGGCGCTCACACATATGCCTGCATGGCCCAAGGGTGTTGATCTTGGAACGCTCAAATGCGGCTATAGGCGTTGCGCATCTCATAGTCCTTGCGCGGCCCCTTGACCCGCCACACTGCTTGCCAGCGCGGCCAAAGGCTAAATTCATAGGTCACATCATACTGGTCCGGATCACACCAATGCGTGGCTTCGCCCCCTTCAAAACGCAGCGGATGAAATGGGCGTCCATCGTCAAACAGAACGTCAAATCCGTTCTCCTCTGGCACCCAAATATAAGTTCGTTCCGCGCGCCCAGTGTGCGCGCCAAGCGTGAGCGTGCCTTGCTCGACGTATAGCCATTGAGCGCCTTTATTGGTGATTTCAGCCTTACCAGAAAAGACTCCACACGCTCCGTCCACTTGTGCAATCTCCCGGCGAATGGACCACACACCAAGGAAGTCTTTATGGGTCAAAGGTGCGCTCACTGAGAGATCCTGCCATGTACCGTGCCCGGTGTGACATCTCCTGACTCACCAATAAACCGCAGTACTGTTCCGTTAGTGTCCATATCATAACAAGCCCACCCATCAGCAGGTGGCCATTGGCTACAGTACTGGTCCCCCCGTACCTCCCAATAGCCCCAAGACGGGCGTCCAGCGTCGTAAAGTGTACGACCGGATGGGAAGAAGCTCTGCAACTCTCCTCCAGGATAGGTCAGAATCATATTCTTAAGACCCGCTTCGATCTGTGCCCCTGTCATTGGTTCAAAGTCTTGAGCCATCAGTCGCCCCGGCGTCGCGCCCAGTGCAACCGTGATTGCAAGCACCCAAGTGGCGACCCGCCCCGTTACCAATCCGCGCATGCGTCGCTCCGCCCGTTGTTCTTAGCTTTGGCCAAGTCTATGACGCCTTCAAATTCAAGCCCACCCAAAAGGCCGTTACTATGATCCCTCGCTACTCCCGCCCTGAAATGGTGTCCATCTGGTCGCCTGAGACCAAGTTCCGGATTTGGTATGAGATTGAAGCACATGCCTGTGATGCAATGGCAAAGTTGGGCGTAATTCCACAGGAAAACGCCGACGCCGTATGGAAGGCCAAAGACGTTGAATTCGATGTGGCGCGGATCGACGAGATTGAAGCCGTGACCAAGCATGACGTCATCGCGTTTCTGACGCATTTGGCAGAACATGTAGGTTCAGACGAAGCGCGTTTCGTGCATCAAGGCATGACCTCTTCGGATGTGCTTGATACGTGCTTCAATGTTCAACTTGTGCGTGCGGCCGATATCCTGATCAAAGAACTGGAGGGGCTTCTTGCCGCCCTCAAACGACGGGCGATTGAGCACAAGAACACTGTCCGCATTGGACGCTCGCATGGTATCCACGCAGAGCCGACCACGATGGGGCTGACCTTTGCGCGGTTCTATGCGGAGATGGATCGCAATCTCAGCCGGATGCGCGATGCGCAAGCTGAGATTGCTACCGGCGCCATTTCTGGTGCGGTGGGCACCTTTGCCAATATCGACCCCGCGGTTGAAGAACATGTCTGCGATAAGCTTGGCCTAGTCCCGGAACCGATCAGCACGCAGGTGATCCCGCGGGACCGCCACGCGGCGTTCTTTGCAACGCTGGGAGTTGTAGCCTCGTCTATCGAAAACATCGCGACAGAGATCCGCCATATGCAGCGCACAGAAGTTCTGGAAGGCGCAGAGTTCTTTTCAATGGGGCAAAAGGGTTCAAGTGCGATGCCGCATAAAAAGAACCCGGTTTTGACAGAGAACCTTACGGGTCTTGCACGAATGGTCCGATCCGCCGTTATACCCGCAATGGAAAATGTGGCGCTTTGGCACGAACGTGACATCTCGCATTCATCGGTTGAGCGGATGATTGGCCCCGACGCGACGATCACATTGGATTTTGCGTTGGCACGGCTGACCGGTGTCGTCGATAAAATGCTGATCTTCCCGGAAAACATGCTGGACAATATGAATAAGTTCCCCGGCCTTGTGATGTCACAGCGCGTGCTATTGGCGCTTACACAGGCAGGTGTGAACCGCGAGGATGCCTATAGTTATGTGCAGCGCAACGCATTGAAGGTTTGGGAACATCGGACCGATTTCAAAGAAGAGCTGCTTGCTGATGCGGATGTGACAGCCGCGCTGTCGCCGGCAGAAATCGAAGCAAAGTTCGACCTTGGCTACCATACGAAGCATGTCGACACGATCTTTGAACGGGTGTTCGGCGAAGACTAATCCATCGCCCCATTGGGGCCTGCGGTGGGCCGTCACTTGACCACCCCCCGCAAGCCTTGTGCGCGCGCCTCCGCCGAAACAAGCGCATCACGGCCGTTCCGAGCAAAGGATCTCTTTCCTTTGCCCCCGCAAAGGCTACATTCTGACCCATCAAAATGAGAGGCATGACCGATGATCCGCCCCCTTGCTTTCGCAATGACAATTGCCCCACTTTGCGCGTTTGCAGCAAGCGGGCTGAGTGAAACGCCGCCAACGCCTACGGAGACCACTATCCAATGCGAAGACGGTATGATCTACGACACTGAAACAAAGATCTGTAAGCCGATTCAACAAGATAGCCGTATTGAGACCGAACGCGCCTATAAGCTGGTGCGCGAACTCGCTTACCATGATCGGCATGAAGATGCACAAATGATCCTTGCCACAATGGATCAATCTGACGACCGTGTGCTGACATATTTGGGTTTCACTCATCGCAAGATGGGCAATGGCGATGCAGCGATGGCCTTTTATCAAAAAGCACTGGCATCGAATCCGGGCAATCTTTTGGCTCGGTCTTACATGGGGCAGTTTTTCGTCGAAAGCGGTCAGGTTGAGTTGGCCCAAGCGCAGCTCACAGAAATCAACGCTCGTGGAGGGCGCGAAAGCTGGCCCGCGAAATCCCTCCGATGGGCAATCGCTTCGGGCCGCGGGGCGTCATACTAAGTTGCTTGCGCCGCAAGAACTCAATAGACGCGCCGCAACGCAGTAAACTAAGGCCCGCATTTTATGGCAGACCGCAAATCAGCAGCGTCCAAAAAACCGCGCCCCCCTTTGAAGCGGCTAGGCGATCTAATATCCAACGGCGTTATCATGGGCCTGATCCGCGCGTTGCAAGTTGTTCCATATCAGCGGCGCGTTCCTTTGATGGGCATTGTGGCGCGTCGGATTTTGGGGCCGATTTCGGGCTTTACCGGGCGGGCGCGGGCCAATTTAGCAATGGTGTATCCCGAAATGCCTGCCGCACAAGTCGCTCAGATTGCCCATGATGTGTTGGATGGCTTTGGCCGCACATTGATCGAGCAATATTCGCCAGAATTTCGCGATCATATTGCGACCCATACTCTTGAAGGCCCCGGACTTGAGGCCGCGCTAGAGGCAAAGCGAAACGGCCGTTCGATAATCTTTTGCTCTGGCCATTGGTCCAATCACGAAGCGACACGCACAGCACTTGATCAGGCCGGGTTTGAGATCGGCGCGCTTTACAAACCGATGAAAAACCCCCGCTTCAACGTGCACTACGAAAAGCAACTCCGTGCTGTTTCGGGACCGACCTTTCCGATCGGCCGCAGAGGCACCAAGGAATTCGTGGACTACTTAAACAACAGTGGCCACGTCTTTTTGCTACATGATGTGCATTTTGCACGCGGCGAAAGCTTAGATTTCTTGGGTCACCCTGCAATGACTGCGCTGACGTCGGGCAGCCTTGCGCTCAAAACAGATGCGCTGCTGATCCCCTATTTCAACACCCGCCAACCAGACGGTCTGACGTTCAAGCTTGAGCTGATGGCGCCTATTGCGCATAGCGATCCGAAAACCATGGTGCGCGAATTGATGGACCTACTGGAAAGCAAGATCGCACAAGACCCCGCGCAATGGCTCTGGGTGCATCGGCGCTGGAAAAGCGACTGACAGCGGCGTGGGCGGGTTATCGAAGTTTGGCCGCAGCTAAAATCTCTCCGTGATCGGGACGTTGAAAGAGAACGACTGCTGGGTGGTCATTTGGCAACCGCACCGAAAGGCTGAGCTCACCGTTTCCGTTCCATTCGCGGGCCACTGTCCAAGACGTAACAACATTCGTATATTCCAATGTTCTTCCCGCATTCTCACCGCGTTTGATCGATACATTGGACTTAGGCCGATACGTTACGACATGAATGACAACGCTAGACGGAAGACGACCGACCGGGCTGGCGGTAACTCGGGCCGAATTTCCTTGGCGGGACGTTTCGATTTCAATCGGAGGTGTCATCTGAAAATGGCGGGTAAGATGGGCGGCCACTTCGGATGGCCGCGTTCCAATCACATGATCCTTACCACCAATCACCATCTGAGGCGTATAGACCGACCGCGCACCAGCAACTCGAGCGTACCCCTTTTGACGGGCGGTATAGCGCGGGTCCGCGAACTCATCCTTCCAGCCGATATAGTCCCAATAGTCTACATGCAGCGCCAGCGCGATCACATCGTCACGCTTAGCCAATTCATGCAGCAATTTGTCGGCGGGCGGACAAGATGAGCAGCCTTGGCTTGTGTAGAGTTCGATTACCGTCGTGGTTTGCGCAGTCGTCACAGTCGGGAACGATAGGCTCGCTGCCGTCAATGCTGCTGCCGCAAAGGCGAGAATCTTGCGCATGGGATGCTCCTTTTGTCGATGCATCTGACCTAACGTGCATCACGACGTTTGGCCAATCAAGGAAATGCGATGGGATGTCAGAATTACCGTATGTGACAAGAACAACCGACGGTGCACCATAGTATACAATTTTGCCGCAGATAGGCGCTCGGCTCTTGAAATGCGGCGCGCGATCGGGCAAATCAGCCTCAATTCTCCACGCCACGTTACAGCCCAGGAGGCCTTCATGACAATTCAGGTCGGAACCGATACCGCCAAAACCCGCCGCGAACTTAGCGTCGGTGACGCCAAGCTTGCCTATTATTCCATCCCTGCGGCCCAAGACGCAGGGCTTGGTGATTTCTCCAAACTGCCCGCCGCACTCAAGGTGGTTTTGGAAAACATGCTGCGTTTCGAAGACAGCGGCCGCACTGTATCGGTTGACGATATCAAAGCATTTGCCGAATGGGGCGCGAAGGGCGGTAAAAATCCGCGTGAGATCGCGTATCGCCCAGCCCGCGTGTTGATGCAGGATTTCACCGGCGTGCCCGCAGTGGTCGACCTCGCCGCGATGCGCGACGGGATCAAATCACTGGGCGGCGATCCGCAAAAGATCAACCCGCTAAACCCCGTGGATCTTGTGATCGACCACTCGGTCATGATTGACGAATTTGGCAACCCACGCGCCTTTCAGATGAATGTGGACCGCGAGTACGAGCGCAACATGGAGCGCTATACGTTCCTGAAATGGGGTCAGTCTGCGTTTAACAACTTCCGCGTTGTGCCGCCCGGCACCGGCATCTGTCACCAGGTGAACCTCGAGTATCTCAGCCAAACCGTTTGGACCGATACCGATCAATCCGGTGCGATGGTTGCTTATCCTGACACATTGGTTGGCACCGACAGCCACACGACAATGGTCAACGGTGCCGCCGTTTTGGGCTGGGGCGTTGGTGGGATCGAGGCCGAGGCTGCAATGCTTGGTCAGCCAATCTCGATGCTGATCCCTGAAGTTGTGGGTTTTGAGCTGACCGGCGCGATGGTCGAAGGCACAACAGGCACCGACCTTGTTCTGAAAGTTGTCGAAATGCTGCGCGCACGTGGCGTTGTTGGTAAATTCGTTGAATTCTATGGCAAGGGTTTGGACACGCTCCCCCTCGCCGACCGCGCGACAATCGCAAACATGGCACCAGAATACGGCGCAACATGTGGCTTCTTCCCAATCGACGGCGAAACGCTGCGCTACCTGCGCACAACAGGCCGCGACGAAGACCGTATCGCCCTTGTCGAAGCCTATGCCAAAGAAAACGGCTTCTGGCGTGGCGATGACTATGCTCCGGTCTACACTGACACCTTGCACCTTGATATGGGCACGATCGTGCCCGCCATTTCCGGCCCTAAACGCCCACAGGACTACGTTGCGCTTACAGGCGCGAAAGAGGCCTTTGCTAAGGAAATGGAAGAGACCTTTAAGCGCCCAATGGGCAAAGAGGTTGCTGTGTCTGGTGAAGATTATACGATGGAAAGCGGCAAGGTTGTGATCGCGTCGATCACATCGTGCACCAACACATCAAACCCTTATGTGATGATCGGTGCGGGCCTTGTGGCGCGCAAAGCGGCAGCACTTGGCCTGAACCGTAAGCCTTGGGTCAAAACATCCCTCGCACCGGGTTCGCAGGTTGTGTCTGCCTATCTTGAGGCGGCTGAGCTTCAGGACGATTTGGATGCTTTGGGCTTCAACCTTGTGGGCTACGGCTGCACAACTTGCATCGGGAACTCCGGCCCGCTTCAAACGGAAATCTCCGAAGCGATCCATTCGGGCGATCTTGTGGCAACTTCTGTGCTTTCGGGCAACCGTAACTTCGAAGGTCGCATTTCACCCGATGTGCGTGCCAACTATCTCGCCTCTCCACCGTTGGTTGTGGCCTATGCCATCGCGGGCACCATGGATATCAACCTTGCCACCGATCCGATCGCACAAACGGCCGACGGCAAAGATGTGTATCTCAAGGATATTTGGCCCACGGCACAGGAAGTCGCTGAGTTAGTGGAACAAACCGTCACGCGCGACGCGTTCCAGACCAAATACGCCGATGTCTTCAAAGGTGATGAAAAATGGCAAGGTGTGGAAACAACCGAAGCCGAGACCTATGATTGGCCATCCGCTTCGACCTATGTTCAGAATCCGCCCTATTTCCAGAACATGACCATGGACACCAAGAAGATCGAAAGCCTTGAAGGGGCCAAGATTTTGGCGGTTCTGGGCGATATGGTCACAACTGACCACATCTCACCTGCTGGATCCTTCAAAGATACAACGCCCGCGGGCAAGTATCTGGTGGATCGTCAGGTTTCCCCGCGTGAGTTCAACTCCTATGGCTCGCGCCGCGGCAATCACGAGATCATGATGCGCGGCACGTTTGCCAACATCCGCATCAAGAACGAGATGCTTGACGGGGTTGAGGGCGGCTACACAGTCGGACCAGATGGCGATCAGACATCGATCTATGACGCAGCAATGGCCCACCAAGAGGCTGGTACCCCGCTTGTCGTCTTTGGCGGTGAGCAATACGGCGCGGGCTCCAGTCGTGACTGGGCGGCCAAGGGAACAGCTCTGCTGGGCGTCAAAGCTGTGATTGCGGAAAGCTTTGAAAGGATCCACCGCTCCAACCTGGTTGGCATGGGTGTTATCCCGTTCGAATTTACAGGCGGTGTGACACGCAACACGCTGGGCCTGACCGGCAGCGAAACCGTTGCAATCCATGGGCTTGAAGGTGTTCAACCGCTTCAAGAGGTCCAAGCCACCGTGACCCGCATGGATGGCACATCCGAGGAGATCACCCTCAAGTGCCGGATCGATACTGGTGTTGAGATCGAATACATCGAAAACGGCGGCGTACTGCACTACGTGCTGCGCAACCTCGCAAAGGCGCCAGTAGCGGCTGAGTAATCTCAACCCACGGGTGGGCAGCGGCCCACC
>CALKJA010000019.1 GCA_937995865.1 uncultured Paracoccaceae bacterium
GTGGGCACTGATGGCTTGGGACAGTAAGGTTCTGTGGTCTGAGGGGCTTTTCCTTCAGCCGCATCACTTCCAACAATCTGATCGTTACATGGAAGGGCTTGTGGGCGGCTTGGCTCGTCGCATCGCGCCCTATGCATGGGGCATCAATGAGATTGAGCTGGACGACGAAGTGCTCAAGCTTGGGCAGTTCTCGATCAAAAGCGTCTCTGGGCTGACGCAGGATGGCACCGTGTTTCGCGTGCCCGCGTCCGAGGATCATCCACCGGCGCTTCAGGTGCCTGAGACGATCAAAGATTGCATCATTTATCTGACCGTACCCCAGCGCCGCCAAGGGGCGCTTGAGGTTGATATGTCTGGTGCCGAACTTTCAGCAGCGCGGATGCGCCCGGCTGAGATCGAAGTGACCGATGTTACCTCAACCGGCAAAAAGGCCGTGACGATGGGCGTGGGCAAACTGCGCTTGCAATTTGCGCTTCAGGTTGACGATCTGGCCGATCGGCTCTGCATCCCAATCGCCAAGATCATTGAGGTAAAGCCGGACAAAGAGGTTGTTCTCGACCGCGCGTTCATTCCGTCTTCCATCGATTGCAAAGCAGCACCGGTGCTCAATGATTTCATGCGGGAACTTGGCGGCCTGCTGGATCATCGAAAAACTGCGCTTGCGGGCCGGTTGTCAGAAGGTGGCGGCGCCAAAGGCGTGGCCGAGATCACAGATTTTCTGCTGCTGATGGTTGTGAACCGCATGCAGCCGCTGGTCAGCCACCTGAGCCAGATCGAAAATGTGCACCCGCAAGTGTTCTATCAGATGTGCATAGGTTTGGCGGGAGAGCTGGCAACATTCATGTCGCCGGACAAGGCGGCCCCGGAATTTCCGCCATATGCCCATGACAATCTGACCCAAAGCTTTGCGCCTGTGATCAAAGTTCTGCGTCAGTATCTCTCTTCTGTGCTTGAGCAGACGGCCACCTCGATTCCGCTGGATCCGCGCAAATATGGTATCTCTGTTGGGATTATCGCGGATCGCAAATTGCTGTCGACCGCTGGATTCGTTCTCGCCGTTCAGGCGGATACGCCAGCTGAAACGATCCGCCGGCATTTCCAGAATCAGTCCAAGATCGGCCCGGTTGAAGAAATCCGCCAGCTGGTGAATTCCGCACTTCCCGGGATTCCCCTGCGGCCGCTGCCGGTCGCCCCGCGACAAATTCCATATCACGCGGGTGTGGTGTATTTTGAACTGGACGGAGACAGCCCTCATTGGGGTAAGATGTCGACATCGGGCGGCGTAGCCGTCCATGTCTCGGGGGATTTCCCGGGGCTGAAGATGGAGCTTTGGGCAATCCGCCAAGGGTAAGGCAACGGGTGGGGCAACTGGCCCGGATTGATCTGTGTATGTTGGGATAAGTCGTTGTGGCCGTGTTGCGGGCCTGCGCACCCCGAAGCCACAAAGTTGAATTGGCGCGTCGACCTTGCGGCACTGAGTGCAGCAGGGTTGGGGCGGTATCGCAATTGGGGGACGTGCATATGTCAAACAACGATCCGTTCGGAGGCTCCGACGACGGCGACCGCACCATCATCCGCCCCAATCCGGGTGGACGGCGTGGGCTTGCCTCCACACCCCAAGCGGCACCGCAACAACAACCGCCCGCGGCACAACCTGCCGCCAGCCCAGACTTTGGCGCAGGCATCCCGCAGCAACAGCCCGCGATCCAACAGCAGCCTGCGCCCGGCGGCGCAATGGGCATTCCCCAGCAGCAGCCCGCCGCAGGCGGCGATCCGATGGGCAGCGCGACCGAACCATCGGTAGAGCAGGGCGTCACCGGGATGAACCGCATCAATGCGGCTGCGGCCACTTTGTTTTCGCTGGTCTCGCGGATTCGCAACCGCGCGCAGCACATGGATCCTGAAAAACTACGTCGCTCTGTTGTGGCCGAAGTCCGAGGCTTTGAAAGCCGCGCGCTTCAGGCAGGCATTGATGCGCAAGAGGTGAAGATTGCCCGGTATGCGATCTGTGCCACGCTTGATGATGTGGTGCTGAACACGCCTTGGGGCGGTCAATCCGTCTGGGCCCAACAATCAATGGTCGGCACGTTCCACAAAGAAACTTTTGGCGGAGATCGCTTTTACGATCTTCTGGCGCGGCTGGAAAAAGAGCCCGGCACTCATATCGACCTTCTTGAGTTCCTGTATATGTGTCTGTCGCTTGGCTTTGAAGGCCGTTTGCGGGTGGAGCAGCGCGGTCCTGAAAAGCATCTTGAGATCCGCGCCGGA
This sequence comes from uncultured Paracoccaceae bacterium, assembly GCA_937995865.1. Taxonomy (GTDB): domain Bacteria; phylum Pseudomonadota; class Alphaproteobacteria; order Rhodobacterales; family Rhodobacteraceae; genus Shimia_B. The sequence continues at coordinate 2,269 of CALKJA010000019.1, forward strand.
CTGGCCCGGATAATTCGCGCCCAGCGTGGCGCAGTTGAAAAAGACCTGTCGCCGCATTGGAAGGGCGAAGAAATCCCCCACCGGGTTCTATCGATCTGGAAACCAGTCTGGATTACCACAGCCGCCGTTGCGGTCATCCTGACCATAGCGTTCATCTCGATGAGCTGGATGCTGAACCGGTCAACTGAACGCGTGCTTGGTCAGCTTTCCGTGCTTGATCCCGGCGTTCCCGCTGAGCTGTTTCGCCGTGCACCCCCTCCCATCGTACCCGACCCGCCCGAGGATGAGATGAACCGCGTTGCGGGCTTCTTACAAGATGAGATCGAAGACGGGGTTGTTGAAGTGTTTCAAGACCATTCCACGATCACCGTGCGATTGGCGGGATCGGGCATGTTTGGCTCTGGTTCCGACCGGCTTGAGCCGAATTTCGATTTGCCCCTGTCGCGCGTCGCGGATGCTTTGAACGATACCGAAGGCCCCATTATCATCGTGGGCCACTCCGATAATCAGCCAATTAGATCCTCTCGGTTCCCTTCCAATCAGCATTTGTCACTTGCCCGTGCCGAGGCAGTCATGCGCACATTGGCCGGACAAATTCAGTCCGAAGATAGGCTCACCTCTGAGGGGCGCGCCGATAAAGAACCGATTGCAGACAACGCGACCTCCGATGGCCGCGCCACCAATCGCCGGATTGAAATCGTTCTGGTGAAGGAAAACGCAGCATGATTTTATCGCTTCTCCGCAGGTTAGGCTCTGGCCTTTCGATCGTCGTTATTGTGGCGGTCGCTTTTGCAATCGCGGTTTGGTTCCTTGGGCCGCTGCTGACATTTGGTGAAAGCGCGCCATTTATTAGCGTCCTGTCTCGTATCATCACCATTGGCGTTATCGCATTTTTGGCACTGGCCAGCATGCTGCTCATCGTTATCCGGCGTTCGCGCAAGGAAAAGAAGATGGAGGAAGATATCGTCGAAAGCGTCGACGATATGGATGATGAAGATGACGAGCTTGTCAAAGCGGAGCTGGCAGAGCTTAAGGGCAAGCTGCGCGGCGCGCTGACGACATTGCGCAAATCAAAATCTGGCCGCCGCTCTTTGTATGAACTGCCGTGGTACATCATGATCGGCCCACCCGGCGCCGGGAAAACCACCGCGATTGAGAACTCCGGCCTGAAGTTTCCGCTTAACGCAGCGGGCGAGACGACCGAGATCAAAGGCGTGGGCGGCACCCGCAACTGCGACTGGTGGTTCGCGAATGACGCCGTGCTGATTGATACCGCTGGCCGTTACACCACCCAAGACAGCGGCGCAGACGAAGACAACGCCGGTTGGCAGGGCTTTTTGAACCTGCTCAAGCGCAACCGCGCGCGTCAGCCGATCAATGGTGCCATCGTCGCCATTTCGCTGTCTGACTTGTCTGTGCAAGACGAGAGCCAACAAAAAGCCCACGCCGCCGCAATCCGCCGCCGCCTGCATGAGCTGCGCGAGAAGCTGGGCGTGCGGTTCCCAGTCTATGTGATGTTCACCAAGGCCGATCTGATCGCGGGTTTTACCGAATTCTATGACAATCTGGGCAAAGAAGACCGTGGGCAGGTCTGGGGCTTTACACTGCCGCTGCCCAAGAAATCCAAAAAAGAGATGTCCCCAATGGCGGGGTTTGACGAAGAGTTTGGCACGCTCCTGGCGCAGCTCAACTCTCAGTCCCTTGAACGGATGCAGCAAGAGACGGATCACCAACGCCGTTCGTTGATTTCATCGTTTCCGGCACAGGTTGCTTCTGTGCGCCACGTGGCCAAAACGTTTCTCGATGAAGTGTTTCAGGACAACCGCTTTGAAAAGCGGCACCTGCTGCGCGGGGTCTATTTCGCGTCTGGCACCCAGGAGGGTACGCCAATTGACCGGCTGATGATGGGCATGGCCAATACGTTTGGCATTGGTCGGCAGGCCATCGGCACGGGTCGCGGCTCGGGGCGATCCTATTTCATCACCCGCCTGCTTGATGGGGTGATTTTTCCCGAAGCCGGGCTTGTCTCGGCGGATGACAAAACGGTGCGCCGCTATAAATGGACCAAACGCATCGCGATTACGGCGGCCTTGATCGCCGGAATCGGTGTTACAAGCCTTTGGGTCCGCAGCTATCTGGGCAATTCTCAGCTTTTGGCTGACGCAACAACCAGCGTGGACAATTACCGCACCGTGGCAGGCCAGATTCCCGGATCACCCATCGCGGACAGCGATCTAGTGTCTGTGGTGCCTGCGCTCAATATCCTGCGCGCGATGCCAGCCAATCCAGCCGTTGGCGATCCGCGCCCGGCGCGCCGGATCACCTATGGTTTGTATCAGGGTAATGTTTTGGGCAACGAGGCCGCGCAAGCCTATACTGCCGCCCTCAATCAGCACCTGTTGCCGCGCCTCCTGTTGCGTCTGGAAGAGCAGATGCAGGCCAATATGAACAACACGGACTTTTTGTATGAGAGTCTCAAAATCTATCTGATGATCGGCCAGAAAGGGCCAATGAACCGCGATTTAGTCAAGGAATGGATGACGCTTGACTGGTCTGTCGCGTTTCAGGGTGACAACCGCGCGCCGTTGCGGGCAGATCTGCTGAACCACCTCAGCGCGATGCTTGATAAACCAATGGATGATGTGAGCCTAAACGGTCCGCTGGTTGAACAGATCCAAGGTCTGCTATCTGAGATGCCGCTGGCACAGCGCGTCTATAATTCCATCATTAATTCGCCACGTGCCAAGGACCTGCCAGAATGGCGCTTGACGGATATTGGCGGCCCAGCGATCACGCGGGTGATTGTGCGTTCTTCCGGGCAAGGGCTGTCAGACGGGGTTGAGGGCATCTTTACCTATGATGGCTTCAATACCGTATTCCTTGATGAAGCGCTGGGTGTTGCACAGCGGATCCAAGGCGAAAGCTGGGTTCTGGGTGAACGCGGTGCCGCGGAGCAGTCTGAAGCAGCGCTGATCGCCATGAGCCGCGACGTGCTGGATCTCTACTACACCGATTTCATCTCGCAATATGACAAGATCCTTGGTGATATTGATATCATTCCAATGGAAAGCCTGTCGCATGCGGTTGAAGTGACCAATGTTCTGTCTGGGCCAACATCTCCGATCGTCAACATCCTCAATGCGATCTCGGATGAAACCAAGCTGACCGAGGACCGCGCGGCAGGGGTGAATGCCTCGGGCTTGGCCGAAGGGGCAAGCACAATCGCGCAGCTTGAGATTCAATCAAGCCTGTCCTCGCGTAGTCAGGTCTTCCTTAATGCGCTCAGCGGGGGTGTATCTGGTGGCGAAGCTGGGCCCGCAGCTGCGCCTCCTGGCTCGTTTGTTGAAGACCGGTTCTCATGGTTGCACCGCCTGACCGAAGAAGTCGACGGTCAGCCCTCGCAAATGTCTGAGCTGACCAGCCGTCTTGCTCAGGTCTATGCAGAGTTGAACAAGCTGGACTTCTCAGCAGGGGCAGGCGCCGCCGGTGGCGGCACCAGCGCATTGGCCCGGTTTCAGGAATTTGCAGGCAATCTGGACGGCCCCATCCAACGCTGGGCCTCGCAGATCGCACAAGGCTCTTCGGGGATTACAGCCGACGGCACGCGCGGCTCTATGAACGCCCAATGGCAAAGCCAGGTTCTGCCCTTCTGCCAACAGGCGCTCGACAATCGTTACCCGTTCAATTCGGGCGCGCGGGCAGATGTCGCGATGGGCGATTTCCAGCGGCTCTTTGCCCCGAATGGCATGATCGACACGTTCTTTAACGAAAATCTGCGCGAATACGTGGACACGCGTGCGCGGCCTTGGGCGTGGAAGCGGGTGAACGATGCGGACCTTGGGATTTCCCAGCAAGTGCTGCAACAAATGCAATACGCCGCCGAGATCCGCGATGCCTTCTTTGCGGGCAACCCAACGCCTGCGGTCAAATTCCAGATCTCCCCCGAGGCCTTGGACCCACAAGCGCAAACCGTTGTCTTGGATATTGACGGGCAGGCTGTGAACTATGGTCACAATCAAGCGCTCCGCCCAACCGCGATTACGTGGCCGGGCGGCGTGGGCTCTGCAAGCATCCTGCTTGAGCCTCCTTCGACGAACACGGCCAACTCCATTGCGCGCGATGGCCCGTGGGCATGGTATCGGCTGCTGTCAGCGGCGTCCGTGCGCCGCACAAACGTATCAGACCGCAACCGCGTGATCTTTAATGTTGGCGGGCGCAAAGCGATCTTTATCCTGCAATCAGGCTCCGCGCTGAACCCGTTCTCGCTTCCGGCTTTGGGCAAGTTCAAATGCCCAACATCGTTCTAAAGAAGGCAGTGTTTCTATGAGTAGTGGTTTTGGTGTTTTCGGCAAACTGCCTGACTTGGGCGATTTCTTTCGGCACAACCTGCCGTCGAAATTTGTGCAAGCTTGGGATCCGTGGCTCCAATCCGCAATGATCGAAAGCAAAACCGCGCTTGGGACCGGGTGGGATGATGCGTATATGTCGGCGCCGATCTGGCGGTTCACGCTGCCCGCGGGCATGGCAGGGCCACATGCGATGTCGGGGATACTCATGTCTTCAGTGGATCGCGTAGGGCGGCAATATCCGCTCACCCTTGCAACCCCCCATGATGGCCCAACTGCGCTTACGCATTTTGCCAACCGGACCATTTATGAGCGCCTCGAAGACATCGCGCTTCAGGTGCTTGATATCTCAGGCAGCCGCGATGCGCTGCTTTCCGCACTTGAGGGCACACATTTGATCGCGCCCGCCCCTGTTGCTCAGGCTTCATTGCCTTATGCAGGCGCACAACCCGCAGCGCAGGTTCTGGCCGCACAGAGCATTCAACAAACCCACGGCTCGGCCTCTCTTTGGTCCGCGATGATGGAGGGTGATCACCGGCTGATGGCCTGTAACGGGCTGCCCAAAGGGGCCGAAGCGCGCGCCCTTTTTGATCTGTCTGCGCCCATGTGGATGGGCGGAGGCGCGGCCGCAGGCTTTGCTGGCGATGACCTGCCACCGCCGTTGGATGATCCAATCGCCGATCTGCTTGGAGAGGGCTAAACCAATATGGAAAACCGACTGATTCAGGTGATCCTCGGCGTCATGGGGCTGCTCTTTGTGGGCATCTTGGTGCTGTTGTTCTTTGCCCTGCGCCCAGAACCTGAGATCCGCTATGCGTCGGACGGGGATCTCAGCGGCGCTGGCCCAGCGATCGACTCCGGTGCACGGATCGAAATTGAACTTTTGCGCTCCGAGATCGAGGCTTTGGGCACCCAGATTCAACAGATGCAGACCACCATCCGCGCCCTTGAAGCGCGGCCTATCGCAGCCCCCGCGCCGATCCAACAAGGCGGAAACGGCGGTCAGAACCAAGCAGTGGCTGGCGCCTTTGCGGGAGACGGCACGAATGAATTGCTCAATGCCTATGCGGAAACAGTGCTGATCGGCGCACGCCGTTCCCTCAACAAGAACGTCAAACACGCGTCGCCGAGTTATCTAACAGGCGTCTTTGGGCCGCCCCGTCAAACCCTTACAAACAACTGCACACAGATGACCAACAGCCGGCTGCGCGCTAAACTCAAAACCGAATCCGTTGGCCCCATCCGGGTGACGATGGTGCAGCCAGCGATCGAAAGCATGCGCCGTGTGTTTGAGCAGGTCAAAGCCGTGGATCCCGATCTTTATGCTCGGATCAGCACCGCTGGTTCACTTTGTGTGCGCCATATTCGCGGTGCGCCGGGCCGTGCGTCTTCGCACGCATTCGGGCTATCGGTTGATCTCAATATCGACGGTAAGCTTGATGCGCTTGGCGATGGCAAAACGCAGCTTGGCCTCACCATCCTCGCTGATTTCTTTCAGGCTGAGGGCTGGTATTGGGGCGCAGGCTTTGGGCGCGAAGACTCCATGCACTTCGAAGCCAGCCGCGATCTTGTTGAGAAATGGATCGCTGAGGGTAAACTTTGAGATCTGATCAGGCAGCTTCAGTTTCTTTGCGTTTCTGAGCGACACCCGCGACAGATACCGGCCAAAACCGCGTAGAAGAAGAAATGAAACTCAAAGGGAATGCCAAATGCGACTGACCGCATCCGTTACAACAGCCCTGATGCTAACCCTTTCTGCGGCCAACGCCCAAAGTGTTGAGATCTACGTCACGGATCTGTTGGACAATATTCAGGCTGGCTATTGCCTTGATATCGCCAAGGGGCAGGGGGCCGCCGCCAACCCGGACGACGGGCTTCAGGCGCATACCTGCTACAGCCCCTCCGGCGAGATCTACGTTGATCAGGCTTTCGACGCCGCTCAATTCAAAGACGGTGTGCTCTATATGCCTGAGTTTGATGTTTGCATGCAGGCCGTCTCAACCGAAGCTGGCGCGTCTGTCAAGCTGGCAAGCTGCGATGGATCGGATGCGCAGTCATGGGCGTTTTCAGGTGACGGCACAATTGCACCCGTTGCGGCCACTTCCGTTTGCCTGACGCTTGCCGAAGAGACCCGCACAGGGCGCAGCGAAGCAAATCAGATGAAAGCGCTCACACTTGAAACCTGCTAAGATGATCTTGCGGCGTATCAGCTATGGGACAATCGCGAAGCGCAGTAAGCTTTTTGCAAAAGCTGCCCAGTTAAAATCTGCTGCGCTCGCCAACAACACGCGTGGGCGCAAAACCATTCCTTGACGCCGACCCTTTTGAGGCTTCAAACTCTTAGAGCACATTTTTAGCACTAAGATTTTGCCCACAAAGGGAATGACATGGCCTATTC
>CALKJA010000020.1 GCA_937995865.1 uncultured Paracoccaceae bacterium
GCTGCTCTCCTTTATGATCGACCGGGGCGTTGCTCCCGGTTTTGCTGTGCAAACCCTGCAAGCCAGCACCGATGATATGTGGTCGCCTTACCGTAAAGAACTTTCCCAAGCAGGTATCTTGCGGGACTGAGCATGCTTGCACGCCTGCGCGCAGCCCGCTAAGCGGCGCGCCATGACAGACAAACCCCATTTGCCCAACTCCACCGCGCCAAACTCTGCACACCAATCAGATCGCGGCCCGTGGCGCAATTTTTACGGCCGCATCAAAGGCAAAACGCTGAAACCCGCACAAGAGCGCGATCTTGATGAGCTGCTGCCGAGCGTGCGGGTGCCGAATGTCACTTGGGAAGAAAACCCCGAACGCGCGTTGCTTGATATGGACGCCGTGTTTGGCGCGCGCGATGTCTGGCTTGAAATAGGGTTCGGAGGGGGCGAACACATCGTCGCTCAAGCTGCTGCCAACCCGAACACGGCTTTTATCGGGTGCGAGCCGTATATCAATGGCGTGGCGATGCTGCTGGGCAAGATCCGCAAGGCGGGGCTGAGCAATATTTTTGTACATCCAGGTGATGCGCGTGATCTTTTTGATGTGCTTCCCGACAACAGCATCTCAAAAGCCTTTTTGCTGTATCCAGATCCTTGGCCCAAAGCCCGTCACCACCGACGGCGCTTTGTTACGCCCGAGCATTTAAAGCCGCTGCATATGGCGCTCAAACCAGGCGCAACATTCCGAATCGCAACAGACATCCCGGATTATGTCCGACAAGCTCTGGAAGAGGTTCCGCCAACCGGCTTCCAGTGGCAAGCAAACTGCGCCACCGATTGGCGCAGCCCGTGGTCCAACTGGCACCGCACCCGCTACGAAGCCAAGGCAATTCGTGAAGGACGCACCCCACATTACCTGACCTTCTTTCGCGACCACTGAGGTCGGGCTGCCTCCGGCGGAGGTATTTTGGGAAAGATGAATTGGACCCCTTCATCTTTCTCGAAATACCTCGGAGAGCGCGAGAGGCAGCGCCTCTCGTTCGCAGCAAAGCCGCGACCCCCTCTCGTGTTCAAGCCGTTCCGGCGCAGACGGGAGGTGGGTGGGCCAACACGGGAATAATCCGTGACCTATGGACGGCGCGCGCCCGCGCCGCTAACACGCGCTGAGGCAAAAGAGGGGCTCAAGTTATGTCTGGCCACGGTGATCCAATTCCGATGATTTCGCACAAGGCTGGCCCGTTGTCGGGCGTGGCAGAAGTGCCGGGTGATAAATCCATCTCCCACCGCTCCCTTATTCTTGGTGCAATGGCCGTTGGCGAAACTCGCATCACGGGTCTGCTTGAAGGGGATGATGTCCTTGATACGGCCAAAGCCATGCGCGCCTTTGGCGCTGAGGTCACACAGCATGGGCCGGGGCAGTGGTCTGTGCATGGTGTGGGTGTCGGCGGTTTCGCTGAGCCAGATCAAGTCATTGACTGTGGCAACTCTGGCACGGGCGTGCGTCTCATCATGGGGGCTGCAGCCACCCAGCCCGTCACAGCAACGTTCACTGGAGATGCGTCCCTCAATTCGCGGCCCATGGCGCGCGTCACAGATCCTTTGGCGTTGTTTGGGACAGCCACCCATGGCCGCTCCAAGGGGCGTTTGCCGCTCACGTTGGTTGGCGCGCGCGAGCCTGCTGCGGTGCGCTATGTCGTGCCGATGCCATCGGCACAGGTCAAATCCGCCGTTTTGCTTGCGGGATTGAATGCGCCCGGCCAGACGGTCGTGATCGAAAAGGAAGCGACGCGCGACCATACGGAGCGGATGCTTGCGGGGTTTGGCGCCGAGGTGCAGATCGAGCACACAGATGAGGGCCGCGAGATTACCTTGACCGGGCAACCTGAGCTCACGCCCCAAGACATCACCGTCCCACGCGATCCCTCAAGTGCAGCGTTTCCCGTGTGCGCGGCACTAATTGTGCCGGGCTCTGATGTGCTCGTGCCAACGATTGGGCTTAACCCAACGCGTGCAGGTCTCTATGAAACGCTGCGCGATATGGGCGCGGATCTGACCTATGAAAACCTGCGTGAAGAAGGCGGTGAGCCTGTAGCGGACCTTCGTGCGCGGTATTCTCCTGATATGAAGGGGATCACTGTGCCCGCGGCCCGCGCGGCCAGCATGATAGATGAATACCCGGTGCTGTCCGTTGTGGCAGCATTTGCCAAGGGGCGCTGCCATTTTGAAGGCGTCAAAGAGCTGCGCGTCAAAGAAAGCGACCGGATCGATGCGATGGCCGTGGGCTTGCGCGCCAATGGTGTTGAGGTCGAAGAAACTGAAGACACAATGACCGTCATTGGCACGGGTGCTGTTGAGGGCGGCGCCGTTTGTGCAAGCCATCTGGATCACCGCATCGCAATGGCCTTTATGGTGCTTGGGATGGCGGCCCAAAAGGCTGTAAGCCTCGATGACGGTCAACCCATTGCGACATCCTTTCCGATCTTTGAGCCGCTGATGGCCCGGCTTGGTGCCCGGATTGAGAGGGCGTGAAACCGCCGCTACATGCACGGACCTATGAAGGTGGGTGTCTTTGTGGGGAGATACGCTACAGCGCGCGCGCCCCGCTAAGGCCCGTGGTTGCATGTCATTGTGCGCAGTGTCGCCGCACATCTGGCAACTATGTCACTGCCACGGCTTGCGCGCGTGCGGGGTTGACGATCAAGGGCGCGCCGGTGTGGTATCAGTCATCACAAACCGCGCAGCGCGGTTTTTGCGGCAGCTGCGGGTCGCAGCTGTTTTGGGACGGACAAGGGGCACATGTTTCAATCATGGCGGGCACATTGGATGATGCATCAGGTCTTGAGTTGGCGGGGCATATTTTCTGCGCTGACAAAGGCGCGTATTACGAGATCACAGATGGTTTGCCCGCTACACCTCACGATGATCCGGCTTTAACCCACTTGCCAAACATATGAGTTTTTGTATCGCAATTGATGGGCCTGCAGCGTCAGGCAAGGGCACCATATCACGGGCCGTCGCGGCCCGCTTTGGGTTTGAGCATCTGGATACGGGTCTGCTTTACCGCGCCGTGGGCCAGCTTGTTTTGCAAGGGACTGAACCTTTGGAAGCGGCACGGGCGCTTGTCGCAGAGGATTTGCGATCCGACGGTCTTCGCACGCCGGAGGTCGCTCAGGCAGCAAGCCGTGTTGCCGTGATACCCGAGGTCCGGGCTGTCCTTTTGGATTTCCAACGCGCCTTTGCCACACGGGTAGGCGGGGCGGTGCTGGACGGACGAGATATCGGGACCGTGATTTGCCCGGACGCTCCTGTGAAACTTTTTGTGACGGCCAGTGCCGAGATACGGGCAGAGCGTCGGTTCAAAGAGTTGCTGGCAGGTGGCCATGATGTGACGCAAGAGGGGGTGCTTGACGATGTGCGCGCCCGCGACGCGCGCGATGCGGGCCGGTCCGATGCACCGATGGTTGTGGCCACCGATGCGATTGTGATCGATACCTCGGGCATGGCCATCGAAGATGCCGTGTCGGCTGCTGTTGCGGCTGTAGACGCAGCGCGCGCTTAATCTCATCTGGCGGACATGTGCTATGTGGGGTTAGCTATGGGGCTAAGCCCTGTGTGCGGAGTTGCCGATAATGTCTGACGCCCTGATTTCTTGTCCAAAGTGCAATCATGAATTTGCGGTGACCGAACGGTTGGCCGGTCCGCTTTTGGCAAAGGCGCGCGCTGAGGCTGCCGCAGATAAGGCGGCAGCACTTGAAGCGCAAAGGGCAGACGCGCAGAAGGCCGCGCGCGCGGCCTTGTCCGCTGAGATGGCAACAATAGAGGCCGCTGCTGCTGATGCGGCGCGCGTGCAATCCGAGGAGCTGGAACGCTTGCACGCTGAAGCCGCGCTCAAAGACAAACGGCTGGAAGTTGCGCGCGCCGCCGAACAAGCGGCCGCCCAAAAGGAGGCTGCTCTGGCCGAGCGGGAGGCCGCGATGGAAATCGAGGTGACCCGCAAACTGACCCAAGAGCGCCGCGCCCAAGAGGAAAAGATCCGCGCGCAGCTACTGGCGCAACAGGCTGAGGTGCAAGCCGAGCGAGACGAGGAATCTGACCTGCGCCTGCGCGAAGAACGCGAGCGCAACGAAACCCTCAAACGCCAGATTGAGGCGCTTAAGCAGCGGGCAGACAAAGGATCACAACAGCTGCAGGGTGAAGCGCTTGAAGTTGCAGTGGAGGAACGGCTGGCCCAAGCATTTCCCGCCGATCAGATTGCCCCGGTGGGCAAAGGCGTGCGGGGGGCCGATTGTATTCAAACGGTATTGGGCGCAGGAGCGATCATCTGGGAGACCAAACGCACCCAAAACTGGACAGCCGCGTGGCCTGCAAAGCTCAAGGAGGATCAGCGGCGTGCCGGGTCTGAAGTGGCTGTGCTGGTCTCTGTCGCGCTGCCTGACGGAGTGGAAACTTTTGCTGAATATGAGGGTGTCTGGGTCTGCGCTCCGCGCTTTGCGGTCGCTTTGGCAGGCGCATTGCGGCAAGGCCTGATATCCGTTGCACAAGCTGAGCGGCGGCGCGAAGGGCAGGCGGAAAAGACCGAATTGCTTTATGACTATCTGACCGGCACCGGCTTTCGCCAACGGGTTGAGGCGCTGGCCGAAACCTATGACGCGATGCGCAAAACGCTGGATCAAGAGCGCCGCGCGATGATGAAACACTGGGCCGCGCGCGATCAGCAGATCACCCGGATGATGGACGCGACATCTGGCATGTATGGCGATGTTCAAGGGATCGCCGGGGCGTCCTTGCCCGAGATCGAGGCGCTCGGGTTGCCGGAAGAGTAACGCGCATGTCTGGAATGGGTTTGGCAAGCAAAGCCTTGGACTGTCAAAACGGCTGTGGGGCGGCACAACTCTAGATTCTCGCTTCGGGACGACGGAACAGGCTTATGCGGGCCGCGGAAGACAGCGAATGCATATGCCCTCAGGCGGGGCTGCCTGCCGAATTTGCAAAAGGTCCGGGCCCTCGATTGATGCACGCCCCAACCTTTTGATTTGTCTTGTATCCTGCGATGTTTGATCCATACTTGCTTCATTACCCAGATTTGAGCTTTTTACGGACAGAACCTGCCATGCCGCAGATTTTACAGATTGCAGCAATTGTCGTTGCCACCTTTGGTGCTGGCGCGGCCACGCTTACAGTGATGAACGAAGACATCCCCGACCTTGCCGTGCCGGAAGGCGATTGGACGTCGTCAGGCGCACTGGATGGGATGGCTTTTGCGATCTCGGGCATGGATTTGGCGAGTGGCGCCGAGCTGGAAGACGAGCTTCTTTTTCGGAACGGGACGTTCCAATCGGTTGATTGCGAGGAATACTGCAACTTTGGCTGGTCTGACTATAAGACCAAGGACATTGATGGAGTGATCCACTTTACCGCCACGGCGATTTGCCCTGATGCGCCTCATACTGTGGTTTGGTACGGACAACTGACGGGCGACGAGATGGCAATCGACGTGACCTGGACGACCCGCCGCTGGTACTGGACAAACCAAATCCAGATCGAAGGTGTCGGCCTGGCACTCCCGCCCGAGCCGGCCTCAAGCTGAGCTCCCGCATGACGCGTCAGGGGGTAAGTTTGCGCGGCTTGCTTTTCAAAGCCGTTATCTTGATCGGTTTGATCGTGTTGGCCACTTGGAGCGTGCACATGATCCGCGATGCCTTGGATCTACAGATCCGGCCCGATAACGAGCAGCAGGTCCATAAGGCGATCATGTTCGGTGCGGTGGCATATGTTGGGCTTCTTGCCATCCCGTTTGTGCCGGGGGCCGAAATCGGAATCGCGCTTCTGGCGGGGTTCGGCGCGGCACTTGCACCGCTGGTTTACGTTTGTACGGTTGCCGCGATGATGCTGGCCTTCACGGTGGGACGGTTCCTGCCGATCACGGCACTAGTGCGGGGATTGCGGGTCTGTAGGATGCGGCGTGCAGCCGATCTGGTGGCCCGCGCGGCACCGTTGTCAAAGGACGAGCGTGTAGCGATGCTTCTTGAAGGGCAGTCAAAGCGCGTGCTGCGCCTTGCGCTACACTATCGATATGTTGCGATCGCGGTCGCGTTAAACACGCCGGGCAACTCGATCTTAGGCGGCGGCGGTGGCATTATGATCCTTGCCGGGCTCAGCGGGATATTCACGCCCATCTCGACGTTCCTCACCGTCATTCTTGCCGTCTCACCCGTGCCGTTGGCCGTCATTTTCCTGGGGCTTCAATTCTGAGCCTTGCCCACCGGCGGGTTATTGCGTGAGGCCAAGGCCGCGCCCCATCGTGGCCTTGGGCTGGCATGTTGAACCTGAGGCGGGATCAGGGCCCGCTGGCCTGCGGTCTCGTCGCTGCACAGGGCTGGCCGCTATAAAAACTAAGGCTTGCCGTACGCGATTCAAATACTTATACGCGCGGATGTCTAAGCGGCGGGACAGCCGTGGACCAATAACCTTGAGCAGGGTCGGACAATCTCCGGCCCTTTCTTATTGGAAAATGATTGGACCACGACCCATCGCAGACCAATCCAAGACCGGCGGATCCAACCGCGCGGCCAGTCAAATCCGGGTCACAAGCGGCCCTCCGAAAAGGATCTACGCGCCACATGGCAAACACAACGATGGAGGAATTCGAAGCCCTCCTGAATGAAAGCTTCGAAATTGACACGCCCGAAGAGGGCTCTGTTGTCAAAGGCAAGGTCATCGCGATTGAAGCGGGCCAAGCCATCATCGACGTCGGCTACAAAATGGAAGGCCGTGTCGAACTCAAAGAATTCGCAGAACCTGGTGAAGCCCCCAAAGTTGAAGTCGGCCAAGTTGTCGAAGTCTACTTGCGCGCGGCTGAAAACGCCCGTGGTGAGGCTGTTATCTCTCGCGAGATGGCGCGCCGCGAAGAAGCTTGGGATCGTCTTGAAAAAGCCTATGCCGCTGAAGAGCGTGTTGAAGGCGCGATCTTTGGCCGTGTCAAAGGCGGCTTCACTGTCGATCTAGGCGGCGCAGTTGCGTTCTTGCCCGGTTCTCAGGTTGATGTGCGCCCCGTGCGCGATGCGGGCCCATTGATGGGTCTTAAGCAACCATTCCAGATTCTGAAAATGGACCGCCGCCGCGGCAACATCGTTGTGTCGCGCCGTGCGATCCTTGAAGAATCCCGCGCCGAACAGCGTGCTGAGGTTATCGGCAAGTTGGCAGAAGGCGACAATGTGGATGGTGTGGTCAAGAACATCACAGAATACGGCGCATTCGTCGATCTGGGTGGTGTAGACGGTTTGCTCCACGTCACAGACATGGCATGGCGCCGTGTGAACCACCCGTCCGAGATCCTAACGATCGGCGAGACGGTCAAGGTTCAGGTCATCAAGATCAACAAAGATACGCACCGCATCAGCCTTGGCATGAAGCAGCTGCAAGAAGATCCATGGGATCTGGTTGCTGTGAAATACCCGCTGGACAGCGTCCACAAAGGCCGCGTCACGAACATCACCGATTACGGTGCGTTTGTTGAGCTGGAAGCCGGTGTTGAAGGTCTTGTTCACGTTTCTGAGATGTCTTGGACCAAAAAGAACATGCACCCGGGCAAAATCGTGTCCACCTCGCAAGAGGTTGAGGTCATGGTTCTTGAGATCGACGGCACCAAACGCCGCGTTTCGCTTGGCCTTAAGCAGACCATGCGTAACCCATGGGAAGTGTTCGCAGAGCAATTCCCTGTCGGCACCGAGGTTGAGGGCGAAGTCAAGAACATCACCGAATTCGGTCTGTTCATCGGTCTCGATGGCGATATCGACGGCATGGTTCACCTGTCAGATTTGACATGGGAAGGCCGTGGCGAAGATGTGATCGGCGACTACACCAAAGGCGACATGGTTCAGGCCGTGGTTTCCGAAGTGGATATCGAAAAAGAGCGTATCTCGCTTTCTGTCAAAGCCTTGGGCAATGATCCGTTCGCTGATGCAGTTGGCGGCGTGAAACGCGGTTCGATCATCACTGTTGAAGTGACGTCCATCGAAGATGGCGGCATCGAAGTGACGTATGAAGGTCAGAAGTCCTTTATCCGCCGCTCTGACCTGTCGCGTGATCGTGCCGAACAGCGCCCAGAACGTTTCGGCGTGGGTGACAAGCTTGACGTGCGCGTGACCAACATCGACAGCAAGACCCGCCGCTTGGGTCTGTCGATCAAGGCACGTGAGATCGCTGAAGAGAAAGAGGCCGTGCAGCAGTATGGCTCGTCAGATTCAGGTGCATCGCTGGGTGATATCCTTGGCGCCGCTCTGAAGACCGGCGACGAATAAGCCTCGATCGTCGTGACAAAAATGGCCCCGGTGCAGCAATGCGCCGGGGCTTCTTCTTTGCCTAACCACCGGGCGAATCGGGTCTTGGGCCCCGTTGGGTTAATCACTTCACGTTAGGTAAACAGCCTGAGAGGGTTAATTTTTGGCGTCTACTACGGGCCTAAAGCTCTTTTGCGACGTGAAATTGTGGGAAAATCACAGCCCCGTGTTTTCGTAGCGCGACAAGTGTGCCTATAGTGAGGGACCAAAGACGGGGGGGGACTTATGATCCGATCTGAACTGATCCAGAAAATTGCAGATGAAAATCCG
>CALKJA010000021.1 GCA_937995865.1 uncultured Paracoccaceae bacterium
CTTCAACCGCCTCGATCCCACCAAGGATATCGTCCGTTGCATCGTCTTCTTCGGCGACCTCGACGGCCTCGATCCCGCCAAGGATATCGTCTGTTGCATCGTCTTCTTCGGCGACTTCAACCGCCTCGATCCCGCCAAGGATATCGTCCGTTGAGTCTAACTCCGGGGTATCTTCGGGGGCTGCCGCCGCGAGGGAGGAGAGGGTATCATCGGTTGTGTCTGGTTCTGGTTCGGCGATTTCGACACCGCGCAATGACGCCAGTGCGGCGTCTGCTTCTGCGCCGCTTCCAGCCCCGCTGCCAGTAACAGCAGACATCAAAGCCGGGCTTTGGAGGAGCTTTTCGATCAGATCTTCTGCCCCGGATTTACCATCCATATAGGTCATCAAATCCGAAAGCTGTTTGCGTGCCTCAAGCAATGGCGCGAGGCTTTCCGTCTTGGCCGCAATGGCGGTGGGTGAAAAATCGTCCAGCTTCTCAAAGGACAGATCGATTGCGACATTGCCCTCCCCCGTGAGGGTATTGGGCACCGTAAAGGCCGCACGGGGGGCTATGCTTTTCATCCGCTCGTCGAAATTATCAACGTCAATCTCAAGAAACTTACGGTCCCCCACGGCGGGCTTTTCGGACTTGCCAGATAGGTCAGACATCACACCCATAACAAAAGGCAGCTGCACTTTCTTTTCCGCGCCATACAGTTCCACATCGTATTCGATCTGAACCCGCGGCGCGCGGTTGCGCGCAATGAATTTCTGCGATCCGCTCATGACTTTTCTGATCCTTTTGACCGCGCTTCAGCAAGCTCAGCACGCAAGGCGCGCAGTTCTTCGTGCAAGGCGGTGACGTTGGCATCGACCTGATCGGTCTCAGCGCGCACAAGCGCACGCAGCTTTTCAAATTCGGCTTCTGTTTCGTCTTCCACGGCGCTTTGCATCGTGTTGACCAATAGACCAATGAACAGGTTCAGCACCGAAAAGGCCGTTATAACGATAAAGGGCACGAAGAAGGCCCAAGCCATTGGGAATTCATCCATAACCGGCCGCACAATCCCCATCGACCAGCTTTCAAGCGTCATGATCTGGAACAGCGTATAAAGAGAACGCCCCAGCGTGCCGAACCAGACGTCAAACGCATCGCCATACATGATCGTCGCCATAACGGCGAAAACATAGAACACGATTGAGATCATCACGATCACCGCGCCCATTCCGGGCAGCGCATCCAAAAGCGCCTGAACCACGGCGCGCATTTGCGGGATGACCGATAAAAGCCGGAGCGCCCGGATCACGCGCAGCCCGCGCAGCGCCGAAAGGTTCGCGGTTTGCGGCAAAAGCCCCACTCCGACTACAAAGAGATCGAAGATGTTCCAAGAGTTGCGGAAAAACGCCAACCCATAGGCATAGAGCTTGAGCACCAATTCGATCACAAAGATCGCCAGAATCACCCTGTCGAGATAAAAGAGCAGACCACCCGCAACCGCCTGCACCCGGTCCGATGTGGACAAGCCAAGGGTGATCGCATTGAAAATGATCAGCGCCAAAATCGCGTTCGAGATCCACTGCCGCTCGATGAAAGCGCGCATCCACGCCCGCGTCAACGGGGCGTGATCTGCAAAAGTGGTGCTTTCTTCTGCGGCGTCGATCTGGGGTTGGGCCATCGCGTGCAGTCCTTTGTTGCCTATGCGTTTACTTCAGATCTTTGGCGGCGGCGCTGTAATCTTTGCCAACTTTTTTGACCGCATTGATCGCACCCTTCAGGGTTTTGTCGCGACCGCCATTGTTTTTGACAAAAGTACGGGCGGTCGTGTTGACCATCTCGCGGGTCTTGCCTTTAGGTTTCTTGAAAAATTCAAGAGTCTTTTCAAGCTCTTTGCCATATTCATCGATGGCTTTCTCCATGACCGAAAGCTGCTTGCTGACTGGGCCGCGGATGTCTTTGCCGATCTTGACCAACTGCGCGTTGGCGCCGGTGTCTTTTGCCATCTTCTCACCGCTTGTGATGAGGTGCTTGATCGCGTTCAGAGCAATGCGCCCGGTTTTGTCGAATTCCTTGTCGACCGTGTCGGCGCGCTTAAGCGCTTCGCCAAACAGCTGATCGCCATTCTCAGGGTCTTTGCCCAACCCATCGCCAACATCTTTGAACACTTTGCCGATGGCAAGCGTGGGTGTTTTGAACATCGTATCGGTATCAAGATCGTTAAACTTTTTGAGCGCCTCTTTGCCCTGAGACAAGGCGCGCTTGTTGTCGCCAGTATCGCTTTCAACCTCGTCCAGCGCGAGATCCACTTTATCAAGGATCGCAACGGCAAGCTTCTTGTACAGCGTGTTGAACGCGGAAGCCGCTTTGTCGAGCGTGTCTTTCTCGTCCTTGGGTTCGTTCTTGTCATTCTTGATGAACTTCGCTTTGGCGCGCGTTTTGTCTTTGGCGCGGGCCTTGATCACTTCTTTTTCGATTGCCGCACATTTTGTAGCCAAGATCGCAAGCTCGTAGCGCGCGACAGCATAAACACCGTCTTCGAGCACTTTCTTCTTCCACTTGCGGCCATCAACTTCGACGGTTCGTTTGATCTTGAGCGGTGGCACCATCTTAATCTTGTCGGGGCGCGCGGCAAACCACGGTGGCTGTTTGCCTTTGTGTTTGGATTCGCCGAACGCATCGATTGTCATATCGATCGCAAATTTAACCTTCTTATCTTCGCCAGCCATGTCAAAGTACCTTTCTTAAAATATCTTCCCCGCAGCCCGGGATTGAATGTGGCACCTGAAATATGGGTTGCCACATCTTACGCATCAGCCCGCAAAGGCTGTTTAGGGTGGTCTGGCCCCGGTCGCTCAATTGACCCAGCCATTGATCTGGCCCACGATCTCATTTGCTTTGTCGAAAAGCTTGCTGATCGTGGATGTGGATTTACCAGACTTCACTGCGACGGGCATATGCGAGGACGTATCCTTCAGGGCTTTGCGCGCCGCTACGAGCGAAGCCATGATCGCATCCGGGTTGCCGCCGATTGATTTCTCAAAAGACTGAATGGCCGTCTGCACCTTCTTCAGGTTGGCCATCGCCTTTTTTAGATCCTTATGGGAATTGTCGGAGGCCGCTTTCTTCTGAGCATCGTCAAGCTTGGCGTGGGCCTGACCCAGCTTAAAGATCATCCCATCGCGGGCCTTTTGGGCAGCGCGCATATTGGCAATCGCGGTGTCGATTGAGGCGCTACACGCGATGACATCGCGGTCAATTTTGATCATTGCGGCTTCATAGGCCTTACAAAACGTAACGATCTCACCCCCAAGGCTCTTGATCATGCTCAGGCCTTTGAACACGAGGGCGGCTACGGCAAACCCAACGGCAACCGCGGTCCCGCCGGTGGCAGCCACGCCTAGTGCTGCGACTGTCAGTAGGACGGCGGCGCCCACAAATTTGAGCACAGCCCAGGCCAAAGACCCTTTGCTCTTTTTGAACAGCTGCGCCTTTTCGGCCATCGATTTGATCGTCTTGGGCAGCACAGATTTCATCAATGACTCAACCATCTTGGAGTAACTGATCTGAGCATCGGCAGCGATTTTCTTAACGACATCCGTTTGTTTGTTGTTCTGGCTAGTTACGAAATTTTCGATCTCGCGCGCCGTAGGCGGGGTCTTTTTGCCTGCTTTTTCAAAGGCGAGGGTCAGCTTTTCAATGGCTTGCGCGGCCTTATCGAGCTGCTTTTGAACATCCTTTTCCCAACTCGAAAGCTTGGATTTATAGTCCTTCACCAGATTTTGCCCCAAGTTAGTTAGAAACCGCATCACGGTGTCTTCGGGGATTTTGGAGAGTGCAGCATCGGTCCAAACGGCTTTGACCTCCCCGGTGAGGGTAAGCTTATCGTCTTTACTCTTGAGGCGAAGCGTTTCGGTGGCCTGAAAGCCTTTGGTTCCTTGGATGGCGTATTTCACTTTGGCGTATCCTTAAAAACAGTAGCAGCAATGGTGTAGCGGCTCGAAAATCGGCCTTTGTCACCTTTGCAACAAGGAGTGAGACAAAAAAACAGTGTTCGGCTGGCCCTGAGATTAAGGGCCAGCTAAACCGCTAGCGCGCCGCGGCCGCCAGATCGTCAAGAAAGGCATTTCCGAGTTTTACAAGCTTGGTTGCCTCAGCCACTTGACTGAGGATCTTGCGTTCGTCCCAAGTCTCATCAGCCTTAGTGTCAGTGCGGTTCTCAGCTTGCCACGGGGTCATCTTGTCAGCCACGAAGCGCGGATCGACACGCATTCCGTCAGACGGAATCAAACCGCGCTTTTGTGCGCTAGCGGCCGAGATAAGCTGCACCTGAATTTTGCGTATGATATTATCACTTTGATTGAAAATCTCATTGTAGCGCTCAACGGTTGGGTCGGCTTTGACCTTTTTGCAACCAGCCACCGCGTTGGCCACAGAAGCCCGTAGCGCCTTGTGAATCATGAGCGTGGCTTTTTGCATGCCCGACGTTGTTTGGTCGATTGCGATCTGATGGCCATCAATTTTTTGCTCATAAGCGCTTTCCAGATGGTCCAGCCGCGCCCGAAGGAATTTGAGGCCTTTGGAATAGGTGGTCTTTTCGCCCTTGTCCGACACTTCATCCTTAACGGCGGTATCAAGCACCTTGAGGTAATCCTTGGCCGCTTTCGCCACTTTGGGAACATATTTTGCTCCCGCCGCGATCAGTCTGGCCTTCTTATCCTGATCTCGGTTTTCATTCTCGATTGCGTCAATATATTGATCACATTTCTTGAATGCACCGCTGACACCAGTATGGCCAAAGGCTTTCATAACCTTGCCTTTTGGATCTGGTTTGTGACGACCAGTGATCCCCTCAAAATCGCGTTTCGCCTTTTCCCAGCGTGCTGCAATATCACTTGGCATTTGAGCCTCCCATTGAACTTTTATTCGAAATTGTAGGTAAAATCACCGTCGGCGACATCGATAGAGACTTTGTTGATCTCCCCGCCCTCCATCATTGTGCGCAGGAATGCCGCGGAGATGTCGGGCAGCATCGTGTTCGTGACGATGGCGTCGATCATGCGGCCACCGCTGGCTGTTTCCTGACAGCGGTTGACGATTTCTTCCACAACGGCGTCCGTGTAAGCGAAATCCACCCCGTGCGCAGCAGCCACGCGTTTTTGGATGCGGCCCAATTGCAGCTTGGTGATTTCGCCGATCATATCGGGGCTCAGCGGATAGTACGGGATCGCGACCAAGCGACCCAAAAGAGCCGGCGGGAAAACATCAAGCAGCGGCTCGCGGATCGCTTTGGCCATGCCTTCTGGGTCCGGCATCAAATCCGGATCTGAGCACAAATCACTGATGATATCTGTACCTGCGTTTGAGGTCAGAAGGATCAACGTATTTTTGAAATCAATCGTGCGGCCTTCGCCATCTTCCATCACGCCTTTGTCGAACACCTGAAAGAAAATCTCGTGCACGTCTGGGTGCGCTTTTTCGACCTCGTCAAGAAGAACAACAGAATACGGCTTGCGGCGCACAGCTTCTGTCAGCACACCACCTTCGCCGTAGCCAACGTAACCGGGAGGCGCCCCTTTAAGGGAGGAAACCGTGTGCGCCTCTTGATACTCCGACATATTGATCGTGATGACGTTTTGCTCACCGCCATACAGAACCTCGGCGATGGCCAGTGCAGTTTCAGTTTTACCCACACCGGACGTCCCGGCGAGCATGAACACACCAATGGGTTTTGACGGGTTGTCCAGCCCCGCGCGGGAGGTTTGCACCCGCTTAGCGATCATCTTCATTGCATGATCTTGGCCGATAACGCGCTTGGCAAGGTGGTCCTCAAGGCTCAGCACAACCTCGATCTCATCCTTGACCATGCGGCCCACAGGGATGCCGGTCCAATCTCCAACCACGGCGGCAACCGCTTGGTGATCTACGATCGGCAAGATCAGCGGCGTATCGCCCTGCGCCGTCTCAAGTTCCACATTCTTGGCCTTGAGTTGCTCCATTATGGCTGCGCGATCCGCGTCTGAAAGCTCGGTCACAGGCGCTTCGGCATCAGCGGCTTCGCCTTCGGGTGTGGCGGTGGCGTCAATCGCCTGACCCTCTCCCCGCAGCTGCGCGCGCAGATCGATGATCTCAGTGACCAGCGTTTTCTCGGCTTCCCACTTGGCCTTAAGCTCTTCCAGCCGGACGGCTTCAGCCTCCATTTCGGCTTCAACATCTGACCGGCGCGCGCCCACATCATAACCTGCTGTTTCATCGCGGCCGATGATCTCAAGCTCTGTGGTTAGGCTTTCTATCCGGCGCTGGCTGTCATCAACCTGTGCGGGCACAGCGTGTTGGGACACGGCCACACGGGCACAAGCAGTGTCCAAAAGGCTGACGGATTTGTCCGGCAACTGGCGCGCCGGGATATAGCGTGCGGACAGCGTGACGGCGGCCTCGATTCCTTCGTCCAGAACTTGCACCTTGTGGTGGCTTTCCAGCATTGTGGCGATCCCGCGCATCATCAAAATGGCCTTTGGGATGCCGGGCTCTTCCACATGCACCACTTGAAAGCGGCGTGTGAGAGCGGGGTCTTTCTCGATGTATTTCTTATACTCGGCCCATGTCGTTGCACCGATGGTGCGCAGCGTGCCGCGCGCAAGGGCGGGCTTGAGCAAATTGGCCGCATCGCCGGTTCCGGCAGCGCCCCCTGCCCCCACAAGCGTATGGGTTTCATCAACAAACATCACGATTGGTGTTGCACTTGCCTGCACCTCATCGATGACCTGACGCAGACGGTTCTCAAACTCGCCTTTCATGGACGCGCCGGCCTGCAACAGCCCCACATCCAAAACCAAAAGACGCACACCCTGAAGTGCAGGCGGGACATCGCCGCGCGCGATACGCAGGGCAAAGCCTTCGACAACGGCCGTCTTACCAACGCCTGCTTCACCGGTGAGGATCGGGTTATTCTGACGGCGGCGCATCAGAACGTCGACGATTTGCCGGATTTCTTCGTCACGGCCAACAATGGGGTCAATCTCGCCGTTGCGAGCCTGTTCGGTCAGATCGGTGCAGAACTGATCCAGCGCTTCACCGCCCTCTTGACCGGGCTGCATCGCACCGCTGGCTTCGCCGGGAACAGCGCCGCCGCCGGTGACAGAACCGTCCTGTGGCTTCATCCGATCCTCAGGAGAGCCATCGGTGATATTGTGGAAATCATCGGCCAGATCGTCAGGCTTAATGCCCGCCAGCGTGGGTGAGATGCCCGATAGGATGTTCTTGAGGCTGGGCGTTTCAAGCATGCCAAGAAGGATATGCCCAGTGCGCACCTGATTAGAGGAATAAAGCAATGAGCCCCAAACCCATGCACGTTCCATTGCGTCCTCAAGATGCGAAGACAGATCCGAAACCGAAGAGGCCCCACGCGGCAACGCGTCCAAAGCAGCGGTCATCTCTGTTGCGATAGCCGTCATATCCAGATCGAAGTGATCGATGATGCGGTGCAGGTCACTGTCTTGGTTGTTCAGGATCTGATGCATCCAGTGAACCACCTCCACATATGGGTTGCCCCGCATTTTGCAAAAGACGGTGGCCCCTTCGATGGCCTTGTAACCCAGCGTGTTCAGCTTCCCGAACAATGCAACGCGGCTAATCTCTGTCATCTTAAATCCCTTCGCTCACCGCCTTATGCATCAGAGCATTCGGCTCCAGATACAGGTCTGCGGCATCTTCTTTTGATTGTCTTGTTCCCATCCAGCTGGTTTGCCCCAGCCGGACTGTCTCACCCAGAATGGGCTCTGGCACGTCTTCGGCACGCAGGATCAGGTTTACATCCCATTCCAAAGCGTCACCGGTGTAATTGCGAACGATTGCGCGCATGCGCTCAAGCGATGCAGAGCCGGGCAAAAGGCGTGCGTAATCTTCATAGGGCAGCGGCCCCACTTTGAGGCGGAACTTGGCGGACCGGGTCCACACCCGTTCTCCGATAGATGCGGTCCGGCCAAGCTGCGCCGGGGTGCCCATCTGCCAGCGATCTCCCGGCTCAAGCTCAAGCCACGTGCCAACAAATTCCTGCACTTCGACATTGGTTCCGAAGAAGGATTGCAAAATAGCGCGCAAACCTTCGGCATTCTTTGGGCCTTGTGCCAGCAACCCCGCAAAGTGGCGCTTTGAGACATCGGGCATCGCATCGCGCTTGCGGAGCGCGCCTGCGTGATAGCCGCCAATGGAAGCCACTTTGCGCTCGACACCATCGCCGCCGCTGGCCTTGCTTTTGCTCTCAAGACCCCGGTCAAAGCTGGGCGCAGGCTGGCCCGATCGCCACGCGCGGTAGAAAAGGGTGGTCAGCCGATGCACCAACATATCGGCAAACGCGACAAAAGTAGGATCGCGGAAATGGCGCATGCGGGACCGTGCGTATTCGGTCATATGTAAGGGAAGCGGCCCATTGGGGCCAAACAGGCCGAAAAAGCGGTTGGTCAGCTTACCGGGCCGGGTGTTGCCCATACTTGTTGTCTTGGGCGGTGTATAGCTGGCCAGTGTAGAGGGCGGAAAATTCAGCTCTGCTTCTTGGCCAAAGCGCAAAACCTCTTCGCGTGGACGGCGCGACATCCCGATGCGGGGCGCGTCGGGATGGGCGGCTTCGATGATCCGCAACGCATGAAATATGTGGTGCCGTTCGGGGGCATCCTTCAAAGCCTCAATGTGGCTTAGAGGATCCTGCCCAGACCGCTCTCTGGCCGCCATCGGGTAATCTCCCCTCGTTGTTGCGTGGTCAAAACGGTTTCAGTGAAACTGTTCAGGGTGACGTATTTGCGGAAGAACCTTTCCAGAACCGCACCCATTGCATAGGCGCTTGTGCCTTCGAAAAAGCTCTCATCGAATTTCACGTTGATCTCTAGGCCGCGGACGGCGGTGGACAGCACCTCATCGGCCATCCGGCGCACAATGGGGCGTGTGGTGACATCGACCAAGCCCTCAAGCTGTTTTTCAAGCACCTTGTCACCGCTGGGCGCATAGATGCCAATCAGCTCGCGCAGGGCCGCTGCGCCGTCATCAGATCCGTCCCGGTCAATTGACAAATAGTTGAGGCTGAGATGCGAAATGAGCCGCCACGCGGTATCCCCTTGAGCCAACGAAGGCCGCGGCCGTGTGGGGGACACGGGCGTTCGGATATGGGCAATCGGGCCGCCGTCGGGCAGATGAAACACATCTTTTGCCCCGGTGGGCAGTAGCAAAGGCAGATCCCGGTTTGTAACCATTGCCTGCACCGAAAGCTGATCAAGGGCCGCATCAAATGGCGCCTGCTCCGCATCGACCAACGTCAGATAGGTTTCTGATCCCAGATAAGAGGTGCGTACGCCCTTAAGGCGCTCTCGCTCGGCGCGTTGGCGCATTTTTCTGGAGATTGTGTAATAGGCCAGATGGTTATCGCCCGCAGCCGTGAGATCGCTTGAGGAATAAAAGGGCCGGAATGGTACGTCATCTTCGCCCCGCGATGAGACGCCCATAACGCTTGCCAGCGAATATATCTCAAAATCCAGCGGGGCTGTGCGGTCTGCAACGACATGCTGCTCAACTGCAGCCGGGCTGATATGCACCCGGTCGCAGCGTTTGGGAAAGAGGTTTACCGCAGGAACGGCATGCAGGGAAAACGCGGCGGGCGAGACCCCCGGCGATACATCATCATCGCCCTCGCGCAGCAGAATATAGATATCAATATCGTCATCCTTGGCGCGGCTCAAAGCGGTGCTGATGTTGCGCAGGTCCACAAAGTGATACCGCTCTGGCATCGCGAAATATTCCTGCAACAGCCGGTAGCCGTCAAAACTTGCCAGGGGCGTGGGCAGCAGCGCTTCTTCGGGCTCATATCCGCGCGGGACGGCGCGCGCTTCGGGCATCTCGCAGATCCAATCATCACGGCGGTCCGTTGAACGGCCAACGATCCCCGTGACCTGCGTGCATAGCAATTCATGCAGCGCCCAATTCTTGCCCTCGGCCCCATTCAGAAACAGAGTCAGAGTCTCAAGCGACAGCTCTGAGATTGGTTGGCTGCCAAAGCGTTTGAGCCTCAGCCGGATAGCCGCACGCGCATCCGTTTCCCGTGAGACGCCTGCGGCCACAAGTTCGCCGCGCCCATCGATATATTCGGCCTCTTCGATTGTGATCGGCCAGAGGGTCACATCCGCTGCCGTCCGAAACACACACGGGGTTTGATCCCCATCGCCCAGCTTGCTGCGCAGCTCGGATTGGCGCGGGATCAAGTACCCATCTTTTAGCGCGCCCGCCTGCATATCCGGCTCAAAATCCGCAATCATCATTGACGGCGTCGGCGAAAGGTAATGCGGATACACAATCTCAAGCAGATGCGATGTCAGCGCAGGGTGCTGCAACTCCAGCTCAAGCTGGACCCGCGCAGACAAAAACGCGACCCCTTCAAGCAGCCGCTCCACATAAGG
>CALKJA010000022.1 GCA_937995865.1 uncultured Paracoccaceae bacterium
GTGTGAAAAATTTCTGTTGACTAGTATGTTAGTTCTCGTGTTCACTTGCGCCATGACCGAGAGAGGAGTTTCGGGTATGTTGGGAGGAGGCCAAACGGACCGGATCACCGGGATTTGGAGTATCATCAACGCGCGATCCCTCTCGATCTTGGACACCATTTCCGGTCTAAAACAGGCCGGAGCCATAAAGATTTGAACCTGATCTGGGAGGATAATATGTTCAACTTTTCACTTAAAACGATGGCTGTCACAGCTGTGTTGCTTAGCGGCATCTCATCGGCCTCTGCCGATGTGACCCTGCGCGGCGCAAGTATGTTCGACGAAGAGCACGCGTTCACGAAAACACTGCGTGAATTCGAGCGTCTTGTCGGCGAAGCCTATGATGACGTGTCATTTGACCTTCGCTTGAACGGCGAGCTGGGCGTTGAGTCTGACTATGTGACATACCTCAACCAGGGCGTTGCGGTGGACTACACGATCCTCGCGCCATCCAACATGGCCGTCTTCTCTGAATCCATCCCGTTGATGGATATGCCTTTCCTCTTCCGTGATCTTGAGCACTGGGACGCTGTTTTGTCCTCTGACGCGCTCAAGCCGCTTGAAGAAGATCTGCGCGAAGCAGCTGGCATCGTGATCGTGGGTTACCACGGCGGCGGCGTGCGCAACCTCGCATCTGCAGAGCCTATCCCAAGCATGGAAGAACTCGCAGGCCACCGTATGCGTGTGATGGGTGCCCCAATTCAGGCACAAACATTCTCCGCAGTCGGTGCAGCACCTTCGGCGATCGCCTACAACGAAGTTTATAACGCGATCCAAACCGGCGTTATCGCAGGTTTCGAAAACGAAGCTGCTTCGATCCAGAACCTAAAGTTCTACGAAGTTGCGCCTCACATCTCGCTGACACAGCACACAATCACCGTACGTCCAATCGTGATGTCGGCCAAAATCTTTGACGCGCTTGACGCTGATCTGCAGGCCGCAATCATGGAAGCCGGCGCAGCAGCAGGTGCCTTTGGCCGTGCGCTGGAAAGCGGTCAGGACGGCGAGAAGCTGCAAGAGATGATCGACGCAGGTCAGATCTTTGTGACTGAATTCGAAGGGCGTGAGCAGATGCTTGAGCTGGTGAAGCCTGTCCAAGATGCCTATGCGGCAGAACTGGGCGCGACTGAGCTGCTTGAGAACGTGCGCGGCATGTAATCTCCCAGCGGGCGGGCGGGGTGCCACGGCACTTTGCCCGCTTGTGCATCTTCTGATGCAAAGGGTGACATCTCTGAAAGACAGGGCACGACATGCTTGGAAATATTCTCGAACGGTTCTGCTCTATCCTACGCGTCTTGCTAGGAGTTATGATGGGATTACTTGCGGTGCCTGTCGCGATGCAGGTTGTTTCGCGCTACACTGGACTGATCCCCACCTATCTTTGGACCGAAGAACTAGCGACGTTCCTGTTCGTTTGGATCGTGATGATTGGGTCCATTGTGGCTGTTTGGGATAGAACCCATTTCGACGTGCGGATCACCCGCGATGCCAGCAGCCCGATTATGACTTTGGTACAAAATGGGATCGTGAATTTGGCGATCATGCTCTTTGGCGCAATTTTCCTGTACTACGGAATTGAATACACTGAATTTGGCGGAAACCAGCGGTCTGTGATGATGCGCGCGAATTTGGCGATCACCCATATTTCCGTACCGATTGCGGGCGGGCTTTGGCTTGTCCTTGCCAGCTACCGACTGTCTGAAGACGTCGTGAAATTTCTGAACCGAAAGAACCCTCAGACATGATCCTCGATACCGCCACCGCAGCAACGATGCTGATCGTAGGGTTCTTGATCCTGATCTTTATCCGCATTCCTGTTGCCTTTGCTCTGGGCCTTGCCACCATTCCGGTTGTGCTGCTTGAGCTTCGGCTGACGCCGTTCATCGTGTTGGATCGGATGTTCCAATCCTACAACTCCTTCATTCTGCTGGCCGTTCCGTTCTTTCTGTTGGCTGCAAACCTGATGAATTCCGGCAAAGTCACGGATCGCCTGATTGAGCTAGCGCGTGTTCTCACCGGCTGGCTGCCGGGCGGGCTGGGTCATGTTAATGTGGCTGTGTCCATGCTTTTCGCCGGCATTTCCGGGTCTTCAACGGCGGACGCGGCGGGCATCGGCAAAATCCTGATCCCCGCGATGCAGAAAGAAGGGTATGACACCCGTTTCGCTGTGGCGATCACCGCGTGCTCTTCTGTTATGGGCGTGATCATTCCGCCGTCGATCCTGATGATCGTCTGGGGTGGTGTGATGCAGGTCTCTGTGGGCGCGCTTTTTTTGGGTGGCGCGATCCCCGGCCTGATGATCGGCCTTGCGCTGATGGCAACCGTTTATGGCTTCGCCAAAGCCCGCGATTACCCGGTGACGGCAACGCCGAACTGGGGCGAATTCTGGGCCGCTTGGAAAGGCGCCGCGCTCGCGCTTCTCACACCGGTGTTTGTGATCGGCGGCATTGTCGGCGGCCTTGTGACCCCGACAGAAAGTGCGATCATCGCAGCGGGCTATGCTCTGATCCTTGGGATGTTTGTTTACAGGACAGTCACACCCAAAGACCTTGGGCACATCCTGTATGACACGGCCCGTTTTGCTGCGATCTCGCTTTTTGCGATTGGGACTGCCTCGGCCTTTGGTTGGCTGCTATCGTTTTACAATGCGCCGCGCCTGATTGTCAGCGTGCTGACTGCATGGGAGATGGGGCCCTTTGGAACTGCGCTTCTGATCGCGCTGCTCTTTTTGCTCTTTGGTCTCTTTATTGATGCGATCCCAACGATCATTATCCTTGGGACTGTCCTGATGCCTGTAGCGGCAGCGGGCGGCATTGATCCGATCTCGTTTGCGATCATTGGTATCGTATCGCTGGCCTTTGGATTGGTAACGCCGCCCTATGGCTTGTGTCTGCTGATATCAGCGGCGATCGGCGGGCTGAACGTTGTGCAAGTGCTACGCGAGGTTGTGTTTATCCTTGCCCCGATGTTGATCATTCTCATCCTCTTGGCAGCTTTCCCCGAGATTATCTTGTGGCTTCCAAAAACCGTCATGCCGGGTGCCTTTAGATAGGTTCCGCTCCGCTCTGACGGGCCACGCCGAAATTGAACCCGTAACAGCGCAAATGCGGCGCTTCGCAAGAAAGTAGAATTGACATGAAACTAGCCGGGAAAACCGCAATCGTAACTGGTGGTGGTCGTGATATTGGCCGTGCTGTTGCGGTTAAACTCGCCTCCGAAGGCGCAAGCGTCGTGATCAACTACTTCTCAAGCTCCGCCGGAGCAGAAGAAGCCGTGGCCGAAATCGAAGCGATGGATGGCAAGGCGATTGCTTTGCAGGGCGACCTGAACAACAAAGCAGATGTTGATAAGCTTGTGACCAAGACCGTTGAGGCCTTTGGCAGCGTGGACATCCTCGTAAATAATGCAGGCGGGTTGATTGCACGCAAAACAATCGCTGAAATGCCTGTTGAGCATTGGGAAGCGGTGATGAGCCTTAATCTGACCAGCACGTTCTTGATGACCCAAGCGTGCCTTGCCAAGATGACCAAAGGCGCAATCGTCAATCTGGCAAGCCAAGCCGGCCGTGATGGTGGTGGGCCGGGTGCCGTGGCTTATGCAACAGCCAAAGGTGCGGTCATGACTATGACACGTGGTCTGGCAAAAGAGCTTGGCCCTGATATCCGGGTAAACGCGCTGTGCCCCGGCATGATCGATACCGATTTCCACAACGTGCACACGCCAGACGCTGGTCGCCGTGGTTTTGAAGCCAACGCACCGCTTAAGCGTCAGGGCCATGTGGATGATGCGGCAAACCTTGTTCTTTTCTTGGCGTGTGATGACAGCGCATTCATTACCGGAACAAACATTGATCTTAACGGTGGAATGCTGTTTTCGTAAGGTAAAGGAGTTCAGCCCCGTGCCTCAAACTAAAGTCCCAAAGGTTCCCGTGTCGACATTCCCAGTCGCTGAAACAGATGCGTATGCCACCGGGCAGGTGCTCTCTGATTATCCTGATCTTCTGATTGCCGCGTTTCGGCTCCAAGAAACCTGTGCCGTTGGGGCGTTGAATAGCCACCCCCACGTGCAATCCGCCTATGTGGAGAGTGGCCTGTTTCCTTTCACGGTTTATGGAAAAGAACGGGGCAATGGGACGGGCGATTGCGTTGCAATTCCCTCGGGTCTGACACATGGATTCGTATCTATGGAGCGCGGTATCATGGTGGATGGCTTCACGCCCCGCTGCGACGACTGTTTGTAAGCCCATGAAAGTACTTGCAATTGGGGAATGTATGGCCGAATTGGCCCCGTCTAACGCGGCGGGGGCTTTCAACCTTGGCTTTGCAGGCGACACGTTCAACACAGCTTGGTATCTGGCTCAAACCGCGCCGGATCTTCAGGTCAGCTACCTGACGGCTGTGGGCGACGATACGATTTCAAACGACATGCGCGCATTCATCGTGGCAAGCGGGATCAGCGATACACATATTCGCACGATCCCTGGTGAAACGGTCGGGCTTTACTTGATCCATCTGGACAATGGTGAGCGCAGTTTCTCTTATTGGCGTAGTCAGTCTGCCGCAAAGCAACTTGCATTGGACGTTGAGGCGCTGGACCGTGCCATCGCGGACGCCGATTTGATCTATTACTCTGGTATTTCGTTGGCGATTCTTGATGCGGCCTCGCGAGAGGCATTGCTTGATGCGCTGCGGCGCGGTCGCGAGCTTGGCAAGACCGTCGCCTTTGACACCAACCTTAGACCTCGCTTGTGGGCCAGCGCCGACGAGATGAAAGACACGATCACGCGGGCCGCTGCGCAATCTGATATCATTCTGCCGTCATTCGATGATGAGGCCGATTGGTTCGGAGATGCAGACATCAATGCCACTCTGGAAAGATATGCCCAAAGCGGTGCGTCTCAGATCATCGTCAAGAACGGTGAAAAATCCGTCCTATTTTCTCAGGGCGATGCGCGTGATGAAGTGACAGTGGAGCCCGCCGCTGATGTGGTCGATACCACAGCCGCGGGTGACAGTTTTAACGCGGGTGTTCTGTCTGGCCTTCTTCTTGAGGGTGATTTGGCGGCAGGCATCAAGCGCGGCTGCCAGTTGGCCGGATTTGTTGTGCGCCATCGGGGCGCTTTGATCCCTGTGGACGGTGCGGACCTGTCCTAATCGGCACAAGCAACAAAGGCTGCGGAACATGAAACAAACA
The DNA here is from genome assembly GCA_937995865.1 of uncultured Paracoccaceae bacterium. GTDB lineage: Bacteria > Pseudomonadota > Alphaproteobacteria > Rhodobacterales > Rhodobacteraceae > Shimia_B. Next base: position 5,233 of record CALKJA010000022.1, read on the forward strand.
TGGCGCTGGTTTGGCCCCTCTGATGCGATCTCGATCGCGGAAATCCGGCAAACCGGGGCATCCGGGATTGTGTCGGCGTTGCACAATATCCTGCCGGGGCAAGCTTGGTCCGTTGATGATATCAAAACCCGCCAACGTGAGATTGAAGGCCCGGACGATGCGCCGACCGGGCTGAATTGGGATGTGGTCGAAAGCGTACCAGTGTCCGAGGCAATCAAAGGTCAAACTGGCCCTGTGCAGGAACATTTTGAGGCCTATCGGCAAAGCCTGCGCAATCTGGCAGAGTGTGGGATCCGCACGGTTTGCTATAATTTCATGCCTGTGCTGGATTGGACGCGCACCGATCTGCGGTATCCTTTGGCCAATGGCGGCAATGCGATGCGGTTTGATCTGGTCGATTTCATTGCGTTTGACTGCTTTATCCTGTGCCGCTACGGCGCGGCTGAGGAGTATTCGGCTGAGATCGTTGCGCAGGCGCAAGAGCGTTTTGCAAAACTGGGCGACGCAGGCGCACAAGCACTTGCGGACAACGTTGTGGCGGGGCTGCCCGGCGCAAATGATCGGTGGTCTTTGAGCGAGGTCCAAGAGCGGCTGGATGCGTATCGTGAGGTCACGGCTGACGCATTGCGCGGCAACCTAATTGATTTCTTATCTGAGGTAGTTCCAACGGCTGAAGAGTTGGGGCTGCGGCTGTGTTGCCACCCAGATGATCCGCCTTTTGCACTGTTGGGTTTGCCACGTGTGATGTCGACTCAATCCGATTATGCAGCGGTGCTTGATGCTGTTGAAAGTCCGGCCAGCGGCGCCACTTTTTGCACGGGTTCGCTGGGTGTGGTCCAAGACTTTGATCCCGTCGCGTTTATTGAGGCACTGGGCGATCGCATCCATTTTGTTCACTTACGCAATACGCTCCGGGATGGGGTGAGTGATGGCGACCGCCACTGTTTTTCCGAAGCCGAACATTTGGCAGGTGATACCGATATGATCGCCACTATCCGCGCCTTGATGGCCGAGGAAAAACGCCGCCGTACAGCCGGGCGCACGGACCATGAGATCCCAATGCGGCCCGATCACGGTCACGCATTGTTGGCCGATCATGAGCGACCTGTGCAGCCAGGGTATCCGCTGATCGGGCGGATGCGTGGTCTTGCTGAGCTGCGCGGGGCGATGGCAGCGCTCGCCTAGGCAGGGCCACGAAATTCGCTGGGCAGCGACGTTCAAAAAATCTATGGCTATGGGTCATGATTGAACGTGAAATGTAATCACCATGACCTTTGAACAACTCCGTACCTTCCTGTGGGTCGCGCGTCTGGGTGGCTTTCGGCGCGCCTCTGACCGCCTGCACCTGTCACAACCTGCCGTTTCAACGCGTATTTCTAATCTTGAGGCTGAGTTAGAGGCGAAGCTTTTCGAGCGGGGCCCGGGCGAGCTTGTCTTGACCAAAAAGGGGCAACAGTTGCTTGGCTATGCTGAGCAGATGCTCTTTGTGGAGGAAGAGATTAAGCAGCGCGTGGCCAACCCTGCCGAGACCGAAGGCCTCTTTCGGCTTGGTGCGTCCGAGACGATTGCGCAAGCTTGGCTGCCCGCGTTCATTCAAGCATTCAGCGCTCAGTTTCCTCGGGTGAACGTCGACTTGACCGTCGATATCTCGCTTAACCTGCGTGCGTCCGTTTTGGAGCGTCGTCTGGATCTGGCGTTTTTGATGGGGCCGGTTTCCGAGTTTTCCGTCAAGAATGTTGCACTTCCGCAGTTTGATTTGCATTGGTACAAATCCAAACAAATGGGCGCGGTCAATTTGGCCGAGACACCGATCATTTCCTATTCAAACAAAACCCGTCCCTATCGTGAGCTGACTTCAGAATTGGCGCGTCGTGTTGGGCCAAAATCGCGGGTATTCTCGTCTGCGTCCCTGTCTGCCAGCCTTAAGATGATTGCGACGGGAATCGCGGTCGGACCGTATCCACGTGTTTTGGCTGTTCCGCATCTTGAAGCCGGTGAGGTCGAAGAATTCGATCCAGGATTTGTGCCCCCGGCGCTTGAATTTACTGCGTCATTCCTTGCGGAGCCACACAGCTTTCTTGTTGAAAACAGTGCAGAAATTGCACGCGATGTTGCGATGGACTGGCATGATTCGCAGCCTGTATGACTTTCAAATTTTTGATCACTATAGATAAAAAATGATAATTTGAATGAATGCCTGCCCTGTGGAACTGTTTAAGAGCAAGACCACAGGAGAGCCAAGTTGCCCCAACAGTCATCCAATTCAGCCGACGCACAGTTGCCAAGTGAGGCAATTCGATTGCGTATTCGGGCTGGGCTGCATGATGGCCACACCTCGGGTCTCGCGCCTGGAAAGCTCCAATGTAATCTCGCTATTCTGCCCGAGGCTTACGCCCTCGATTTCTTGCGTTTCTGCCAAAGAAACCCTAAGCCGTGCCCGCTTGTTGGTGTTGGCGAAACCGGCGATCCGATGCTGCCAACGCTTGGGCGCAACATCGATATTCGCACGGATGTTCCGCGCTATCGCGTGTTCAAACGCGGCCAATTGGCTGAGGAAGTCACCGATATTACCAGTCACTGGTCACAGGATCTGGTGACGGTCGCGTTGGGCTGCTCATTTACGTTTGAGAACGCTTTGATCCGCGCAGATATTCCCGTTCGGCATATTGAGATGGGTCTCAATGTGCCGATGTTCCGGACCAATATCGATCTTGCGGCTGCGGGGCCTTTTGGTGGGCAGATGGTTGTGACCATGCGCCCCTTGCCGCAGGATCTGATCCAAGACGCGATCGCGATCAGTGGCCGTTTCCCGCAAGCGCATGGCGCACCAATTGCAATCGGCGATCCGGCTGCCATTGGAATTACCGATCTTGACCAGCCTGACTATGGGGATGCGGTTGAAATCAAACCGCGCGAAGTGCCGGTGTTTTGGGCTTGCGGTGTCACGCCGCAAAATGTGTTGCGCGCAGCACAGCTCCCGATCTGTATCACCCATGCGCCCGGTCACATGCTCATCACCGACGTCGCTGAAGACGCCGAAACAACACTCTATCAAGACACCACCAACTAGGAGAAAAGACATGAAACGACTTTCAGTACTTGCCGCAACAACAGCGCTTGCGACCCTCGCGGCTCCGACCTTTGCCGAAGACCTATCGGTTGTCGGAAGTTGGTCGAGCCTGCCTTTGCACAATACGTATGAAGCGCCATTCTGGACGGAAACACTGCCTGCGGCTGGCGATTTCAACGTTGAACTGACGACGCATAATCAGATGGGTCTTGGTCTGTCAGAGATTTACCCGCTGCTGGGGCAGGGTGTTTACGATGTTGCTATGACCGTGGCGGATTATGCTGTGGGCGATGCACCAGAGCTTGAAGGGCTTGATGTGCCGCTCTTGGCGCTGACCGCTGACGAAGCCCGTGCGATGGTTGATGCGGCGCGTCCGATGGTGTCTGACATCTACCGCGCGCGGTTCAATGCCGAGGTGTTGGCAATCGCGCCATATCCGCCACAGGTCGTCTTCTGCAACGCTGAGATCAGCAGCTTTTCTGACCTTGAAGGCCTCAAGGTGCGCGCATCGGGCCGGATGACCGCATTGTTTCTTGAGGCGCTTGGTGCTGAAGGCGTGAATGTAGGGTTCTCGGAAGTGCCCGGCGCGCTTCAGAACGGCGTTGTTGATTGCGCTGTCACTGGTGCCGGTTCGGGCTACTCGGCCGGGTGGTGGGAAGTTTCAACGCATCTTTTGCCTATTCCGCTGGGCGGCTGGGATCATGTTGTGACAGCAATGAATGCGGATCGCTGGAACAGCCTGAGCGACGCGGATCAGGCAACGATCCGTGCCGAGATTTCCACAGGCTTTGAGGAGCCTGCATGGGCCAGCGCGCAAGATGCTTTGGGCAATGACATTGCTTGCTTGACCGGAAATGGCGATTGCCCCAGCGGAGAGGCCCGCGACATGGCTCTTGTAGACATCTCAGACGCTGATTTCGAAGCAGCGCGCGGCATTCTGATTGGAGAAGTCCTCCCGGATTGGGCGGAGCGTGCCGGTGGTGATTGGGCGGCACGCTGGAATGCGTCGGTTGGTCAGGTGGTTGGTGTTACAATCGAATAAACCGACCAACTCAAAGGGACGCATGACATGGAATTGGCCGTGATTGACACACTTCGAAAGCTCAACAGAACCATCGCTTTGATTGTTGGGTTTGGGCTTTTGGGAATGGCGGCATTTGTCGTCGCGGATATCGCGCTGCGTCAGGTTCATGCGTCCTTTGGCGGTTCAGAAGAGTTGGCCGGCTATGCGATGGCATTGGTCAGCTCATGGGGTATGGCCTATGCTTTATTGGAGCTTGGCCATATCCGCATCGATTTGATCCGGTCGCGCACAGGCGATTTGGCGCGTGCGCTGTTTGACGTGTTTTCCATGATTGTTATGTCAGGCGTCGTTGTCACCATTGCGATAAAATGCTGGCCGGTGGTGGAGCGCGCTATTCAAAATGGCAGTCGTGCCAACACGCCTTTGGCGACGCCGCTGGCATGGGTGCAAATCCCGTGGTTTGCCGGTTGGGTTTGGTTTGCAGTGATGTCTTGTTTGGTCACGCTGGCGGCTATTTGCCTTGTTGTTCGGGGGCGTGCCGCCGAAACCGAAGCCATTGTTGGGGCATTTGCGGAACAGGACAGTTTGCAATGATCACTTATGTCTCCGCGGGCCTGTTGGCATTGCTGGCCGTCTCGATTCCTGTTGGCATCGTCTTGTTTTTGCTTGGCTTTGGAGTTGATCAATTTTTCTCTAACTTCCCGCTGAGCCGGGCTTTGGGGAATATGGTTTGGTCCTCCTCCAGCTCTGCCACCTTGATCGCGATCCCGTTCTTTGTGCTTCTGGGTGAGGTGCTTGTGCGGTCTGGTGTGGCAACGCGCACTTACGCCGCTTTGGATCGCTGGGTGAGCTGGCTTCCGGGCGGGTTGGTGCATGCCAATGTGGCAACGGCAACGATGTTTTCGGCCACCTCTGGATCATCTGTTGCTACGGCAGCGACTGTTGCAACCGTTGCCATGCCGCAAGCTGAGAAGCTGGGTTATGATCCCAAGCTCTTTTCCGGTGCGATTGCAGCCGGTGGCACGCTGGGCATCATGATCCCACCGTCCATCAACTTGATCGTCTTTGGCTTCCTGACGCAATCCTCGATCCCGCAATTGTTTCTGGCGGGCTTGGTTCCGGGACTGATCCTTGCGTTCTCGTTTTTGATGGTGACGGCGATAATTTGTACGATCCGTCCTGATCTTGGTGGGCAGCGTCGTGTCTTTCCGGCGTCACAAATGGCGCGTGCTTTGATTGATCTTGTGCCAATCCTGATCCTTTTCGGGCTTATCGTTGGATCTATCTACCGCGGCTGGGCCACACCCACCGAAGCTGCCGCCGTTGGCGTGACCGGGGCCTTTTTGATCGCTGCGGTGTTTGGCGGGGTGAATTGGGCGATGCTACGCGACAGTCTGTTGGGCACGATCAAGATCACATCGATGATCATGCTCATCATCATCGGCGCGTCATTCCTGAACTTCACCCTGTCCTCGGCGGGTCTGGGCCGTGAGCTGACGGCGTTTATGGAAGGGCTTGGGCTTGGCCCGTTTGGGTTCATTCTGGTTGTTGTGGTGCTCTATATCGTGTTGGGCTTTTTCATCGAAACGCTTTCACTGATGGTTGTGACGATCCCAATCATTGTGCCGATGGTGCTGGCTCAGGGATATGATGCGGTGTGGTTTGGCATCCTGATGATCGTGCTGATTGAGATGGCGCTGATCACGCCGCCTGTGGGCCTTAACCTGTATGTCGTGCAAGGCGCGCGCAAATCGGGAAGCTTGAATGAGGTCATGCTGGGCGCCATTCCCTATGCTTTGGTGATGCTTATAATGGCGTTTGCTTTGATCGCTTTCCCGGGGCTCGCGCTTTGGCTGCCGAGTGTGCTTGGATAAGCCCTAAAGCCCTGATTTCAATGTAGAATATTGCGGCTCTGGCAGCTGCAAACAAAGGAGACCTGTCTCATGTGGCAATTTTGGGTGGATCGCGGTGGCACGTTTACAGATATTGTTGCGAAGTCGCCATCGGGGGATTTGCGGACGCATAAACTGTTGTCTGAGAACCCCGAAGTCTACAAAGACGCTGCGGTTCATGGGATCCGTGATGTTCTTGGCCTAGCGAAAGATGCTCCTGCGCCGGCGGGTCTGATCGAAGCTGTCAAGATGGGCACGACCGTCGCCACCAACGCGCTCCTTGAACGCAAGGGCGAGCGGACGGTGCTGTTCATCACAAAAGGTCTCAAGGATCTTTTGCGGATCGGCTATCAAAACCGCCCAAGGCTGTTTGATCTCAATATTGAGTTACCAGAACTTCTGTATGATGACGTTGTGGAAGTAGACGAACGGCTTGATGCCGAAGGCAACGTGATCGATGCTCTTGATACGACTGCCGCTCGCGAGGCTTTGTCGCGGATCTATGGGCAAGGTTATCGGTCCATCGCAATTGCGTTGATGCACAGCTACCGCTTTCCAGATCACGAAAAACGGCTGGGGGAAATGGCGCGCCAGTCGGGGTTCAAGCAAATCTCTCTTAGTCATGAGGTCAGCCCGCTGATCAAGCTGGTTGGGCGCGGAGACACGGCTGTTGTGGATGCATATCTTTCGCCCATCTTGCGACGCTACGTTGATCAGGTTGCGGATGCTTTGGGCGCTAATTCGGGCGGCTGTGAACGGCTGATGTTTATGCAATCCAATGGGGGGCTCACAGATGCTCGGCTGTTCCACGGGCGCGATGCCATTCTTTCAGGTCCAGCGGGCGGTGTGGTTGGCATGGTGCGCTCAGCCGGCGAGCTGGGTTTTGAGAAACTGATCGGTTTTGACATGGGCGGAACGTCAACGGATGTATGCCATTACGCAGGCGAATTTGAACGCTCTTTTGAAACCGAAGTTGCCGGCGTGCGGATGCGTGCGCCGATGATGTCAATCCATACGGTTGCGGCTGGGGGCGGGTCGATCTTGTCTTATCGGGACGGGCGCATGCAAGTGGGCCCCGAAAGTGCCGGTGCCAACCCGGGCCCAGCCGCGTATCGGCGCGGCGGGCCTTTGACCGTGACTGATTGCAATGTGCTTTTGGGCAAATTGAACCCCGATCATTTCCCTCATGTGTTCGGGCCAAACGCGGACCAACCGCTTGATGTGCAGGCGGTGCAGTCAAAATTTGCAGCGCTTGCAGCTGAAATCGGCGATGGTAAAACGCCCGAGGACATCGCCGAAGGGTTCTTGCGTATTGCGGTGGAAAACATGGCAAACGCGATCAAGAAGATCAGCGTCCAGCGCGGCTATGATGTGACCAAATATACGATGAATTGCTTTGGCGGCGCAGGTGGGCAGCATGCCTGTCTTGTTGCGGATGCTTTAGGGATGGAGCGCATCTTTATTCACCCCTTTGCGGGCGTTTTGTCTGCGTTTGGTATGGGGCTGGCGGATGTGCGTGCGATGCGTGAACGCCAATTCGAGAAACCCATGGATGCGCCAGAGGCAGCACCCGCCCTTGCTGCCTTGGCAAGCCAAGTAATCGAAGAGGTGGCGAACCAAGGCATCGACACATCCGACATATCAGTTTTGAAGCGCGCCCAAATCCGCCCGCGCGGCGCGCAACAAACTCTCGAAGTGCCCTTTGGACCCGCCGCCCAAATGCAGGCCGCCTTCATCGACGCACACCAGCAAAGATTTGGCTTTGTACCGGATACGTCCGATCTCATCATTGATGTGTTGCTGGTTGAGGCGGTTGGGCAGACCGGCGAGCAGGTCAGTTTGCCGGATACTCAGGCCACGGAACAGGAGCCGCACTCTGTTTCGGTATGTTTTGAAGGCGTTTGGCAAGACGTCCCATCGATCGACCGCAGCGCGCTTGCGCTTGGAGCGTCTGTGCATGGCCCTGCCATCCTGACCGAACCCACAGGCACCAATATCGTCGAGCCTGGTTGGTGCGCCACATGTGCCAAAGGCGGCAACCTGCTATTGGAGCGCGCGGTTCCCGTTGCCCGCAGCGAGGCAATTGGCACATCCGTTGATCCAGTAATGCTTGAGGTGTTCAACAATCTCTTCATGTCAATCGCCGAACAGATGGGTGCCACTCTGGCGAACACGGCTTATTCCGTGAATATCAAAGAGCGTTTTGATTTCTCTTGTGCGATCTTCGATCAACACGGGGATCTGGTGGCCAATGCACCCCATGTGCCTGTCCATCTTGGGTCAATGTCAGAAAGCGTCAGAACCGTATTGCGCGCGAACGCGGGCACGATCCGCCCCGGCGATGTGTTCATGATGAACAACCCGTTTAATGGCGGCACCCATCTTCCAGATGTCACAGTGATCACGCCTATTTTTGATGCTGGTGGCACGCAGATTATCTACACCGTTGCCTCGCGCGGGCACCATGCGGATATCGGTGGGAAAACGCCGGGGTCGGCTCCGCCAGATAGCCGCACTGTGCATGAAGAGGGCGTTGTGATCGATAATTTCCGCCTTGTCGATCAGGGCCGGCTTCGCGAGGGTCAGACCCGAGCTTTGTTGGCTTCGGGCCAATACCCGTGCCGCAACATCGATCAGAATATGGCCGATCTGGCCGCACAGATCGCGGCCAATGCCACAGGCGTGGCAGAGCTGCAAAAGATTACGACGCAGTTCGGCATCGCAGCGGTGCATGCCTATATGGGCCACGTGCAAGACAACGCGGAAGAAAGCGTGCGGCGGGTTTTGGATGTTCTCAAAGACGGTGCGTTTAGCTATCCGATGGATGACGGGTCAAAGATTGATGTGGCGATCCGGGTGAATAAGGTCGCGCGCAGCGCAACCATTGATTTCACGGGAACGTCCCCGCAAAGCCCGCTGAATTACAACGCGCCTTTGGCTATTTGCCGAGCTGTGGTTCTGTATGTTTTTCGCACCCTTGTGGGCCGCGATATCCCGATGAACGAGGGCTGCCTGAAGCCGCTTACGTTGATCGTGCCGGAAGGCTCGATGATCAACCCGCGATCTCCAGCAGCTGTGATTTCCGGCAATACCGAAGTCAGCCAGTCAATTGCGGATGCTCTTTATGGGGCGCTTGGGGTGATCGCAGGCAGTCAGGGGACGATGAACAACTTTGTCTATGGCAACGACGTTTACCAGAACTATGAAACGATTTGCGGGGGCACTGGGGCAGGGGATGGTTTCCATGGGACCAGCGCCGTTCACAGCCACATGACAAACACACGCATGACCGATCCTGAAGTTCTTGAAACCCGGTTTCCCGTGCGGGTTGATGCATTTGCGATCCGCGCGGGATCCGGCGGGCATGGGATCTATGCAGGCGGAAACGGCATTGAGCGCCACCTGACCTTTAATGAGCCGATGACGGTCACTACGCTCAGCTCCCACCGCATCGTTCCGCCACAAGGCGCGCAAGGCGGATCGCCGGGCGCCACAGGTGAGAACTCCGTGCTGCGGGTAGATGGCAGCGTTGAGCGATTGGATGGGAATGATCAGGTTGAGCTGACGCCGGGCGACACGTTCATCATGAAAACGCCGGGTGGCGGTGGGTTTGGGCGCACGGACGCTTCGTAAACGTCAGTGCCTTTGTATTTCGGACAAGGAGGTCGCAGCCAGCCGTTCGACAAGGTTGTGCTCGACCTCTTCTAAAATGGTCGCCACCTTTCTTTGCAGCACATGCTCAACAGAACAGGTGGGCGCATCTTCGGCGCGGGCAGGGGCAACAATGCTTTCGTCCAAGGCAAGGTAGACATCCGCAAGCGTGATTGCATCGGGTTGGCGCGCCAAACGCCAGCCGCCAGAATGCCCTTTTTCGGCAGTCAGTAGGCCCGCATCCCTGAGCTTTCCAAGAACGCGCCGCACAACGACCGGGTTGGTGCCCGCGTGCCCTGCGATCTGCGCCGAGGTTTGCGTTTTATCCGGGTCAACGGCCATATGACCAAGCGTGTGCAAGGCAAGAGAAAGGCGCGAATTTCGTTTCATGCGTGAGGTTTCCTCAGGTCGTGCTCTTATGTAACTTTTCGTGTTGCATTTATCTAGTAACTTCCCAGGTTACATGACGCAATCGGCCACAAATGGATCCTCAACATGTCAGACCCTCGCCTTCCCGTCACTGTACTTTCAGGTTTTTTGGGCGCCGGAAAAACGACGCTGCTTAACCGTGTTTTGAACAACCGCGATGGTCGCCGTGTTGCGGTTATCGTTAATGATATGTCCGAAGTGAACATCGACGCCGATCTTGTGCGCGCGGATACAGAACTGAGCCGCACAGATGAAACGCTTGTTGAAATGTCCAACGGCTGCATTTGCTGCACGCTGCGCGATGACCTGCTTGCTGAGGTGCGCAGGCTGGCTGCGGAAGGGCGGTTTGACTATCTTTTGATCGAGTCGACCGGGATCTCCGAACCTCTGCCTGTGGCTGCAACGTTCGACTTCCGCGATGAGGACGGGCATAGCCTTTCGGATGTGTCGCGGCTTGATACGATGGTCACCGTTGTGGACGCCGCAAACCTTCTGAATGACTACGCCTCCCATGATTTTTCACGCGACCGTGGTGAGATGATGGGCGAAGAAGATGACCGTACATTGGTGCACCTCCTAACGGACCAGATTGAGTTTGCGGATGTGGTTATCCTCAACAAAGTGGATGACGCGGGGCCGGAAAAGGTTGACGCAGCGCTCAAGATTATTCGCAGCCTGAATGCGGATGCTGAGATCATTCAAACCAATAACTCGGCGGTTGCCGCTGACAAAATCCTTGATACCGGGCTGTTTGACTTTGAACAGGCATATGACCATCCGATGTGGGCAAAGGAGCTTTACGGCTTTGCAGATCATGTTCCCGAAACCGAGGAATACGGCGTGGCCTCATTTGTTTATCGCGCGCGACTGCCCTTTATTCCGGAACGGATCTTAGAGGTTCTGAACGGTGATCTGCCCGGCGTCATTCGGGCCAAAGGCCATTTCTGGATTTCAACACGGCCTGATTGGGTTGCTGAGTTTTCGCTGGCAGGTGCTTTGTCCAGCGTCAAACCGCTTGGTACGTGGTGGGCCTCGGTGCCAAAAGAGCGCCAGCCAACCCATGAAAGCGCCCAAGCGTACATGCAGGCTCATTGGCAAGAACCTTGGGGGGATCGCCGCCAAGAGATCGTGTTTATTGGTGCAGGCATCGATTGGCCTGCGCTTAAGGCGCGCTTGGACACATGTCTTATTCCCGCGCTTGCCTCCACTGGCCCAGAAAACCTGCCCGATTATCCGGACCCTTTCCCGAATTGGCGCAAAGCAGAGGCGGCAGCTTAAGCATCAGTTCGGGCATAGCGGTATGTGTGTGTCGGGCTTGCCCGGCGTCATAGCCCGGGCGCTATAACCTGTTACTGAAACGTGTAGGGGCAATAGACAATAACTTGACCTCTCACCGCGTTTCTCCAATAACTGACATAGATGGTTTCCAGCCGCCGAATATGCGGTTGGGATGAAAAGGGAATACGGTGAGGAAGAGCCACAGCGCGCCGAAACCGTAACTGCCCCCGCAACTGTGAGCGGTGAGTGACCCCGAAGAATACCACTGAGCCTTTGGGCTTGGGAAGGTTCGGGAAAACGCTGATCCGCAAGTCAGGAGACCTGCCATCACCGGTGCCAAAAGGTGCCGGAAATGAAATTCAACCCGGACGGGGTGTCCGGAGAGGAGAACATGATGGCGACACGGGTTCCCCTGTGCTGTAGACCATGCCTGCTTGATCCCCCGCATCATCGCGGAGGGCGATATGAATACGCATCAGGATCACAAGATTACGGTTTGCACATCGTGCAGACACAAAGGCACGCAATGCCGCCCGGGCTTTGAGCTGATCGAAAATCTTCGTGCTGCCCTAAAGGTGGCGGGGGATGCGATCCCCGAAGATTTCGCAGTGTCCGGCGTCGCTTGCATGGCCGGGTGCGATCGCCCCTGCACCGTTGCCTATCATTGCAGCCAAAAGGCGACCTATTTGTTCGGTGATATCGATCCGAATGAGGATATCGATGATCTTGTTGCTTTCGCCGAGCATTATTCCGAGATGCAGGACGGTTGGTGTTCGTCGGTGGATCGTCCGGGCAAGCTTCGAACATCCACGCTTGCGCGCGTTCCATCTGCAATGATTGCGACCCAATCCAGCATGGCGCGCGCGTCATGAGGGCCGCAGATCTTGAGGTGCGCGATGTCAGCTGGGCCCCGCCCAAAATGGCGGACCTCGTTTTGCATACAACGTCATTCAGCCTCGCCGCGGGGCGGGTTTTAGGCGTGGTTGGCCCCAATGGCGCGGGCAAATCATCCTTGCTGCGCCTTCTTTATCGGTTTCAACAGCCGACAACCGGCCAAGTTCTTGTTGGCGGTCAGGATGTATGGGCCATGCCCGCACGCGTGGCGGCACAAAAGATCGCGGCGGTTCTGCAGGAACAAGCTTCGGCTTTTGGACTCAGCGTTTCTGAGATCGTTCATCTTGGACGCACACCGCACCGGTCTGGCTTTGCGCGGTCCGGGGCGCAGGATGCTCAGATTGTTGAGCGTGTCTTGCATCAATTGGACCTGAATTCCTTGGCGCATCGTGACTTTGGCACGTTGTCTGGCGGAGAACGGCAGCGCGTTATGGTCGCTCGCGCCTTGGCGCAGGATCCAGAAGTGTTGATCCTTGATGAGCCAACGAACCATCTAGACGTGCGGCATCAGCTTGAAATTGTTTCGCTGATCCGCAACCTGGGCCTGACCATTGTGGTGTCTTTGCATGATTTGAATATGGCCGCTGGCGTCTGTGATGACGTTTTGGTCCTCAAGCATGGCCGCGTGCAGGGGTTCGGCCCGCCCGAGAGGCTTCTTACTGATGCGTTAGTCTCGGACACTTTTCATGTCGAGGCTCAGCGAGAGCTTCTGGCGGTAAGCGGCACATCACATTTCTCATTCTCACTCCCGATCTGAACCGGATTCACCCCATGAAACTAGCCTTTTTAATAATCGCTTCTCTGATGATCGCTGGCTCTGCCTTTGCCCAAACCACCGTTCAAAGCTGCGACCGGACGGTCACTTTTGATGCGCCACCAAAAGCGGCAATCTCCAATGACGTTAACCTGACCGAGATGATGCTGGTGCTTGGTCTTGCCGATCGCATGGTCGGCTACACGGGCATTTCCGGCTGGAACAATCTGGACGCTGAAATGACAGCAGGGGTGGCTGAGTTACCTGAGCTGTCTGCGCAATACCCATCGCGCGAGGTGCTAATCGGTGCGGATGCCGACTTCTTCTTTGCAGGTTGGAATTATGGCATGAAAGTCGGCGGAGAAGTAACGCCGCAAACGTTAGAACCGTTTGGCATCCAAGTATATGAGCTTACGGAAAGCTGCATTCACATCGCTGAGAAAGACGGAGCGGCATTGGATGATATGTACAACGATCTGCGCAATCTTGGTGCGATCTTTGATATATCGGAGCGCGCCGAGAGCTTGATCGAAAGCTACCAAGCCGAATTGACCGCCTATATTGATGGCTTGTCCAAATTGGACGAAGCGCCACGCGTCTTTGTTTATGATAGTGGCGAAGACGCACCCTTTACTGCGGGACGTTTTGGAATGCCCAACGCGCTGATTTCAGCCGCAGGCGGGCGCAATATCATGGACGACCTTGAGAAAAGCTGGGCGAGCATCGGCTGGGAGGCGGTTGTTGAACGCAACCCCGAAGTCATTGTTATTGTGAACTATGGCGATGTGACCGCCGAGGAAAAGCGTAAGTTCATGATGTCGAACCCCGCATTTGCGGAAATGGACGCCGTGCGCAATGACCGTTTTGTTGTGCTTGAATACGTCGAAGCAACTCCGGGCCCTCGTAACATCAAAGCGGTAAAGACGCTTGCCGCTGCGTTCCGCGCCGACTGATATTTCGGAAAGTGTCTCATTATTCCAGACAAGCGCGCACCAAGGTCTCACGGGGTCTTTGGCTCACAAGCATCCTTGGTGCATTCGCGCTTGTGGCCTCTTTATCAGTGGCCGTAAGCGTGGGGGCTGTTGGCGTCCCATTGGGAACTGTTTGGGGCATTCTGATAAATAAGATTGCGCCGGGCACGGTTCCTGCCGATTGGTCTACTGGACGTGAAGCAATTGTGTGGGATATCCGATTTCCACGGGCCATTTTTGCCTGCATCGTCGGTGCAGGATTGGCGATGGTAGGAGCGAGCCTTCAAGCGGTGACCCGCAATCCTTTGGCAGATCCTCATTTGCTTGGAATTTCTGCGGGAGGGGCATTCGGCGCCATTTTGGCTTTGCTGCATACTGGGCTTTTTCTGGGGTCACTGACGGTACCACTCTTGGCCTTTCTTGGGGCTTTGGGTGCCACACTTATCGTATTGGGCGTCTCAAAATTTGCCACTGCAACCAGCGCGGACCGTTTGGTGTTAGCGGGTGTCGCGGTGTCTTTCATCGTGATGTCAGGTGCCAACATTCTGATTTTGTTGGGTAACCCGAAAGCAACACACACGGTGGTTTTCTGGATGCTTGGTGGGCTTGGCTTGGCGCAATGGAATCTCCTTTTGTATCCTGCGGTGGTCTTGGTGGGATGCGGGACTTATCTTTGGCTGAAATCCGGCACATTGAATGCGATGACTATTGGCGATGAAACCGCAACAACACTGGGCATTTCAGTTGAGAGGTTCAGGCTGACGATCTTTGTCATTGGGGCGCTGATCACAGGGGTCATGGTCGCGTTTTCGGGGATCATTGGTTTTGTCGGCCTGATGATCCCCCATATCGTCCGGCTCTTGGTTGGTGGAGACTACAACCGGCTTTTGCCGATCTCCGCACTGTGCGGTGCGGTATTCCTTGTTTGGGCTGATATCATAGCGCGAACAATCATGGCGCCTGATGATATGCCAATAGGCATCGTGACAGGCTTGATCGGCGGGGTGTTCTTTGTGTGGTTGCTTCGGCACCGCATTGGATAAGCACTTTCGCTCAAATGCATCATAACTTGCGCCAATCGGTGGCTTTTGGTGTGCAACACAAGGTGTACGGTCTAGACATGGGAGATGAGCAACACTCCGGCCACGCCCCGCGCTGACAACGTCCCCTTGGGGGTTGCAACGATTGTTGGAACGGTGCTTGCGCTGTCCCTTGGCGACGCCCTTATCAAGTCCCTTGGCGGGGCAGGGGGAATGGGGCTTTGGCAGCTGTTCGCAGTCCGCTCAGCGTTGGCATTTCCCATTTTGCTTATAGGTGCGCTTGTTTTCCTCAAGACAAGCGATCTTGCGCCAAAGGCTATGCGTTGGATCGTCCTGCGCTCCTTGCTGCTGACCGCTATGTGGATTGCGTATTATTTTGCGTTGCCGTTGTTGCCTTTGGCAGTCGCGGCGGCGGCCTATTACACGCTGCCGCTGTTTATCGTGACCTTTGCGGCGCTGTTTGGCGGTGAGACTGTTGGACGATCACAATGGGCAGGTGTGTGTCTTGGCTTTATTGGAATCTTGTTGGTCTTACGGCCCGGCGGAGATGCGTTTGTATGGGCGGCGCTGCTCCCGATCTTTTCGGCCATTCTGTATGCGCTGGCGATGATCCTTACCCGCACGAAGTGCCGAGACGAGCATCCTGCAACTCTGGCGCTTGGTTTGAATGCGACGTTCATCGTTGTTGGGGGCGCTGGGCTCTTGGTGGGTTTGCTCGTGCCTTTTGAAGCCGCTGGGTTCCTGTCGCCCGAATGGGCGAAAATGCAGCCTGCGGATTGGCGCACCTCGGCAATTCTGGCGAGTTTGATCCTTGTGGCCTCCGTTGGAACTGCGGTCGCCTATCAAGCAGCGCCAGCGTCAACCGTTGGCACTTTCGATTTCGCCTATGTCGGCTTCGCTCTTATCTGGGGCGCCGTGTTCTTTGCAGAGCGGCCGGACAATCTGGCCTTGGCTGGTATTGCGCTGATTGTCCTCGCTGGCGTGCTCGCAGTGAAGCGATCAGAGTAAAGGCCGGGCGCTTAAGCCTTCACGCGGAAAGACTGTCAAAGCTATCAATTTGGGGGGGCGGTTTGATCAACTTTCGAGATCATAGACTTGCACACGGGACCACAGCACCTGACACCGATCCAAGAAATCCGTGTGATTTTGTCCGGCCTGATAGGCATCATGGCTGCTGAGGTTTTGGAAATCTGCCGTGATTGCAAAATCATAACCACTTTCGACGACAGAGCGATCTGTTTTCGCGGGTTCGCCAATCTTAGACGCCAAGACATTTGGGTCCGCTAGAAGGTGCTTCAAACCAGCTGCGAATGTTTCTCGATGGTCCGCGTTTTTGGGATCTTTGAGCCAGAAGAAAACAATATGTGTATGCATCCTATTGAAAACTCGCTTCGAGCGCGCGGAATCCGCCGATGAACACATCTTCGGCCACAAAAGCCTTCCACTTGGGCTCATCGCCGTCACCAGCTTCAAAATCCGCCCACCATTCGGCAAACGTTTCATTGCGGTCAGTGATTGGTGATAACTTCATCTTTGCAACGTAATTTACAAAGGGCAAAGGTCCACCGCCGAGCATGTCATAGGTCAAGCTGCGTTCCACGTTTGAGATGGCCAGAAGTGTTTCACGGATGCGCCCGCTGCCATCTGTGAGCGCAAAGTTCCGCACACAACCAACCTCGCCATTGGCGTGGCCGTCTTCGATTTTGCTGTCTGTTGCTGCCGGATGCCAATTGGGCAACCCATTAAAGTCGCGCACGCGTTCCCAGACCTGATCGACAGGAAGCGCAATGATGGTCGATGAATATGCGTTGATCATTCTATTTCACCTTATCCCCACGCTTTAGGTCACCAAAGGCTTGGACCTGAGATGTGATAGCCCGCTCAGTTGGCAGCCGCTCCATCGATGAGGCACCGTAAAAGCCGTGACAATCCGGGCATAAGTTAAGAAAGGCCTGCGCGTCCTCTGGTTCGGCCAGTGGACCACCATGTACAATGAACAACAGATCATCGCGCACGGCCTTCGCGGCATCCGTCCATTCGCGGTACAGCCGCGCGCACTCGGCCATATCGGGGGCCGTGTCATCCGCCCCGATGCTACCGCCGGTCGTCAGGCCAAAATGGGCAACAATGATATCGGCCCCGGCTTTGGCCATATCAGCAGCGTTTTCGGCGCTGAACACATAGGGCGTTGTCAGCATGTCCTTCTTGTGGGCCTTGCTGATCATATCGACCTCTTGATCATAGCGCATTCCGGTTGCCTCGCATTCAGCGCGGAAACGGCCATCAATCAAACCCATTGTCGGGAAGTTTTGCACGCCGGCAAAGCCAAGTGCCTTTAGATCATCAAGGTGCTTGTCCATGATGCAGAACGGGTCAGTTGCGTTGACCCCGGCCAATACCGGGACTTTGTCGACCACAGGCAGAACCTCGTAACCCAGCTCTTTGGCGATCTCATTGGCATTGCCATAGGACATATAGCCCGCCAGTGAACCGCGTCCGGCCATGCGATAGCGGCCCGAATTGTAAATCACGATCAAGTCAATCCCGCCGGCCTCTTCGCATTTTGCAGAAAGCCCGGTTCCAGCACCGCCCCCAACAAGGGGCAGGCCAGCGTCAAGTTTGGCGCGCAGATTGGCAAGTATGGTCTTCCGATTGGTCTCAGGCATGGGTAGTCCTTCCTTACGCGTCAATGGCTTTGAATTCAGTGGTTGCAGATTTTGCAAACTCTGGGTCGTTGATGTGCATATCAAGCTCAATCAGTTTGCGTTTTTCGGTCTGTTGAACAGTGTCTCTCAGGGCAGAAAACAACGCATCGTTTGCGGTGGGGTCCCAAAATGGCCCCCCTTCAATGTCCAACGCTGACACCCCTTTGAGCGGGAGCAAAAACCGGACTTCGCCGTCACAGGCATTCAGTTTGTTTCCAATCCAGGTGCCGATTTCCTGACACTCCTCAGGGGTGGTTCGCATTAGGGTAATCTGTGCGTTATGTACGTATAGGTTCCGGTTTTCAAATTCCGCAGGAACCGTTTCGCGGGCCCAGAAATTCACCATATCCAGCGCCCCGCACGAACCCACATACGGCAATTGGCTCCGTGCGATCGCGCCAAACCGATCCTCGCCTGCGGCCAATACGCCGCCAACGATCATGTCACAGACTTCGGTCGTGGTGATATCCAAGACACCGCTGATGTTGCCTTGATCAACAAGCAGCTCCATCGCCCGCCCGCCCGTGCCGGTGGCATGGAATACAAGACAATCAAATTCGCCTTCCAGATCTGCAACCATAGCCTGCACCGCAGTTGTCGTAACGCCAAACATGGACATCACAAGGGCGCGGCGGTCGTCGTCTGAACTTGGGACATCATAGTTCATCATGCCTGCCAAAGCATGCGCCGCATTGCCCAACAACTGCCGCGACACACGGTTAAGCCCCTGCACATCTGTCACGGGATGAAAGACGTTTACGTCAGAGGCGCCCACAAAGGCGGATACATCGCCAGAGGCAAGCGTGGAGACCAAAACCTTGGGGATCCCGATTTCAAGCGCTTGCATTGCGGGTGCAACAAGGCTTGAACCACCAGAGCCACCAAGCCCAATAATGCCGCCAATATCGTCTCGTTCTTGCATGAAATTTAGCAAGGCATCAGACATTGCCATCACAGCCTGACCGCGATCATTCACAAAAACGCTGGAGGGGCCGTTGGGATGCTTTGAAGCGACTTCAGCAGCCGAGAAATCTGCAAATTCTTCACCGCCACGGGTTCCAACATTGACAATAGCAGTGGGTGTTCCCGTTTTAGCAATCAAGTCCCGCACGAAAAC
>CALKJA010000023.1 GCA_937995865.1 uncultured Paracoccaceae bacterium
GCGAAAACAGCACCACGATATTCATCGTGTATCCCATGGACCAAAGCGCAATCACCCCGGCAAGAAACGCGCCCGGGATCGCAAGCCCCACAAGGATCGCAGAGCGAAAGCCAAGTGCAAAGACGATCACAATCATCACAAGGATCACGGCGGCAATCACATTCGCCTCCAGATCGCTCAACATGTCTTTCACTTGTACGGATTGGTCCTGGAGGTAAGTCACATTCACACTGTCAGGCCAGTCAACGCGCAATTCTTCAACCACAGCACGGACCTGAGCAACGGTTGCAATGATATTTGCGCCCGAGCGTTTGGTAACTTCCAAAGCCAAAGCAGGTTGGCCATTGATCCGCGCAAACGAAGACGGATCCTCAAAGGTGCGGCGGATCGTGGCCACATCGGCAAAGGTAACAACAGCGTTGCCCCGCACTTTGACTGGCATCGCCATCACATCTTGCAGGTCTTCGATGAGACCCGGCACCTTAAGCACAATCCGCCCGGACCCTGTTTCAATAGCGCCTGCCGCAATCAGCCGGTTATTGCGCTGGATCTGTCCGATCAATTCATCAAAGGATAGGTTGTAGGTTTGGAATACCGTCGGATCGATCAACACCTCAAGAAACTCAAACCTTTGCCCGCCAATTTCGGCCTCAAGCACCCCATCAAGCCCGCCGATCGCCTCTTGCATGTCTTCGGCCAACCCATTGAGCGTGCGCTCCGGAACGGGCCCCGAGATAATGGCGGTGATAATGGGGAACAGGGCCGTATTGATTTCGGTGATCCTGATGTCGCGCGCATCATCGGGAAGATCGTTCTGGGCGCGGTCAGCGGCTTCGCGCACTTTGTCCAGCGCTTCGTCATTGTCGCCGCCGGGTGTGAATTCCAGCTGGATACTGGCGAACCCTTCCGAGGCGTCCGAGCTCATCTGGTCGAGCCCCTCAATAGAGCCGAACTCCGCTTCCATCGGCTCAAGCAACAGCCGTTCTGCATCATTGGGGCTGATCCCATCCAACCCGGTTGAGACATAAAACAGCGGCAGTGGAACCTCAGGGTTTGATTCCTTGGGGATTGAAACATAGGCAAACGCGCCGACAGCGAGCGCCATAACAAGCGCCATCACAACGACACGTGAGCGCGAGAAAGCAGCGTCGATGAGGGTATTCATTCGCCCGTCTCCCCCGCCGCCGGGGATACCGTTTCGCCGGTATTCACAAAACCCTGGCCTACGGTGATGATATCCACCGTTTCCGGCAAACCCGTCACCCATATGCCGTCAATCTGGGCTAGCACCACTTGGATCGGATAAAAGGAAACCACATCGTTGGCATCAACTGTCTTCACGCCCAGCGATCCTTCGGTATCAAGCGACACGATGGAGGGCGAAAGGAAATGCGCGGTCACCTGCCCCGTCGGGATGATGACCTCGGCCGAAATCCCAGCGGGGATCGCCGCGTTTTCATTGGCAACTTCGATCTCGGCCAAGAAGGTTCGCGTTTCTGCGGCCGCCGATGTCCCCACAAAGGTCACCGTGCCGGCGCGCTCTTCGCCTGTGATAAAGCGCACCGTAGCAGGCTGCCCCACTTCAAGCCGGGTCAAAGATTGCTGCGGGACCTGTATAGCCACCGTGAGCGGCGTAATATCAACCAACCGGCCCACTGTGGCACCTGCGGACACAAATTCCTGCGGATCAAGGTCCAGCGTTTCGATGCGACCTTCAAACGGTGCGGTGATGATCAGCGCCTTGGCGGCTTGCTCAACGGCCGTGACTTGCGCTTGCGCGGTGGCAAGGGCCGCGCGTGCTTGGGTCACACGGTCTTGGGTGGCCACTCCGCGGCCTAAAAGCTGCTCAGCGTTATCGAACTCGCGCTGCGCGCGGACAAGCTCTTCGGCAGCGCGATTTGCGTCAGCCAGATTGTTCGAAGGATCAAGCCGCGCGATCACCTCACCTGCGGCCACATCCTGCCCTTTCGCTACCAGCACTTCGGCCACGTCACCCGATGTTTCTGCCCGCAAAAGCGTATCGCGATCCGGAAGGGCTTGCCCTTCGGCCTGATAAAACTGCGTCACGGCTTGTGCATTTGATGTCTCTACAGCAACGGTGACAGGTTTTGGGGCCTCGCGGGTGACCGTTTCAACCTCATCCTCAGACGGCAAGACAATGCCGCTGCCCATCCATCCAACGATCAAAACCACCAAAAGCCCGGCAATCCATGTGGACCGTGATGCGCCTTTGTCCGAACGGAACTCAAGCGGCTTTGGTACCCCTTCCCTTTGAGATGTTGCAGGCGCAGCCTCGGCCGTTGTTTCGTCGGTGGTCATTGCCTGATCCTTTTGAGGCTGTGGGCGGCATCGGACAAGGACCGCTTCGCAGCGTTGATTCAACCTGTGCCTGCATGTAACGCATCGTAGATAGGAGCGCGGCCCGCGAGTTGCGAGACCTCAAGACCAGAGAAATCTATGGATGACGCATAGAAAGGGCCAGCGGTGCAAATCAACTGGACGCGGTACTGGATGAGGGATTGGCTGGGAGACTGAGCGGGGGCACCACGCGCAACCTTGTGATTGCCTGACACCTCTTGGTCCCGCTTGCGGTCAACCGTCTGGATATCTCGGAAGAAGAAAGCGGACGCGGGGACCAAAGCCCCCGCGGTAAGAAGTCTGCGCTAGATTAAAGCAGCGCGCTCATCTTAGCGAAATCGGCATCAAACTTGCGGATACCATCCGCCAAAAGGTGATGCGCGCATGCGTCTTGGTTCGTGTCCCAGCGGAAACGCGGCTCGGCCATTGCAATCGCATCCACCTGCGCTGCGCCCTCAGGGGACAACGCGCGCGGCAATTCGGCCTCTTCTGCATCCAACTCATTCAGCAGATCCGGCGAAATTGTCAGATTGTCACAGCCTGCCAATGCTTTGATCTGGTCCGTGTTGCGGAAGGATGCACCCATGATGATCGTGTCGATTCCACGGCCCTTGTAGTAGGCATAAATCTCCCGAACGGACAGAACACCGGGATCTTCTTCGGCGGCATATCCATCAACGCCACTTTGCGCTTTGTGCCAATCAGTAATCCGCCCGACAAACGGAGAAATCAGGAATGCGCCCGCATCAGCGCAGGCAATCGCTTGAGCGAGATTGAAAATCAGGGTCAGGTTGCAATCGATACCTTCTTTTTGCAAAGCGCGGGCGGCGGTGATGCCTTCCCATGTTGCAGCCAGCTTGATCAGGATTCGGCCCTTGTCCACGCCACGCGCGGCATAGGCATCAATAATCTGATGGGCACGCGCAATCGATGCCTCGGTGTCATAAGACAGCCCGGCTTCTACTTCGGTTGAGACACGCCCCGGAACCAGCGTCGTCAGCTCTGCACCCAGGGCAATCGGCAAAAGGCTTGCGATGTCTGCTGAGGTTCTGCCAGCGCTTTTGGCGGCATCAATTTCGGCCATAAGCAGATCGCGCGAAGCGGGGTCATCAAATGCCTTGAGAACAAGCGAGGGGTTGGTGGTGCAGTCCACAGGTTCCAGTGCGCGCACCGCATCAAGGCTGCCGGTGTCCGCGACAACGGTGGTCATGCCGCGCAGTTGATCAAGAACGGTTGTCATATTTTTGCCTTCTACTGAGCCGCACGAGCATCGGCGGCGGTGCCATATTGTGGCAGATCCGCAGCCGTCTTTCCATGCGCTGCCATCACAGTATCTCGCACAAATGCGATATGGGCGGTTTCTTCGATGATTTCAGCAAGATATTGCGCTTTCATCAGCGTGCTACCCACACCAATGGTCCCATGATTGGCCAAAACGGCGGCCACAACCTTCGGATCGGCAAAGACAGGGCTAATTTCCGCGTCTGTTTGAGGCCCGCCCAGAGGCGAAAGCGGAATCAGCGGCATGCGCCCAATCTTTTCGATCGTTTGCACCGTAAGACACGGGATTTCGATCCCCGCGCTGGCATAGCCCGTTGCCCACGGGCTGTGGCAGTGCACAACCGCGTTGATATCCGAACGGATCCGGTAAAGATCGAGATGGAACCCCAGATCCTTGGACGGTTTGTGATCAGACGGCTCAATTGTGCCATCCAAATGGACCACCTGAAGGTTTTCGCGGGTGCATTCGTTAAAGCCAATGCCGGACGGCTTGATGACGATGGCATCTGCGCTTTCCAAACGCGCGGACAAGTTGCCGCCCGCATTTGTCTGAAGGCGCAGATCAAAGCACCGCCTTGCGGCCGCAATTAGGGCGTCCTTCTTTTCATCGAGATCATACATTTCGGGTGTCCTTTTAGGCAGACAGCTCAGAAAGAGCCTCTAATATTGTGTCAGTGACCGTCGGGGCTGAGATATGGCCCTCCAGTTCGGTCAAGGGAATGCCGGGGCGCAATTGCGCACGCAATGTCTCAAGGCACGCCGCGCGCAGATCGGCGTCCTCAATCGGGCCTCCGGGGCAGTCTTGATGCGAAAACCCGCCCATCGGCACGATCATATGGGGCGCCCGCTCGAGTTGATTCAGGTGATTGGCAAGGATCGAGGAGATTTCAACCATTTCATCCAAAGTCAGTTTCACATGGGTAAACAGGCCCGAATGCTCGTAGTGCGGACGCTCCAAGAAGCGTGATTGCACAAGCGCCTTTTGCCCAAGCCCGATGAAATTCATTCCACCCGGCAACACCACGCGCGGCAACTTTGCGCCCGCGCTGAACCGCTTGGGCATAAACGCATGCACACCAGCAATGTGGATACGGGTTAGCTCATGCGGGGTCAGATCGATCACCGCGTCAAAGGCCGCACTTTCTGCAAACCGCGCAAAGGCCGCGCCGCCATAGCCATTGGCATGGAAAACAGTGGCCTCCCGGCCTTGCGCGCCAAATGCTTGTAGCAGAGGTTTGACCGCACCTTCGGTCGCCCCTAACCCTGTGATGCCCACAGATTGCGTGATCTCTTTCAGTTCTCCCTTACGCGACTTTTGACACAAGCCCGCTGTCATAAGCGCCGCGTTTTCCAACACTTCACGCAGCATCATGTTGAGCCCTGAGACATCCGCAAGCGTTGGAACAAGGATGATAGAATTGTCCGCAACCGCGATGCGCGGATCAAATGGCAGCGTAGTGACCATAATCTTGGGAAAGGTGATCGGCAGCCCGCGCAAAACCATCAGCGCGATTTCACCGCCTGTACCGCCGCCGATGGCAACCACTACCTCGGCGCGCTTTTTGGCCGCTTCGATCACTTGGGCAAGTGCGCTTTTTGCGGATTGCTCCATTGCGATGCATTTGTCTGCACCGCCCAGCACCTTGCCCCCGGACTGAAGCGAGATATCGACGATCTCCGCCTTGACCCCGTGTTCCGCCATACGCGCAACAAGATAGCCAGCTTCGGCTGATTTTGTGGCCACCGTGGCCAGAACAATAACCTTGGGCATCGGGCTAGCCCTTAACCGCACCAGCGGTCATGCCGGTGATGATCTGGCGGCTTGCAAACAAGGTGAAGATGATCGGCGGGATCGCAAGGAGCATCCCCGTGGCCATAATGACCCCCCACTCCACATTAAACTCAGACATGTTGTTCACGATCAGGATGGGCACGGTGCGTGTGTCCCGATCCGACAGTGCTGAGGCCAGCAGATATTCGTTCCACGCAATTCGGAAGGTAAAGATCGCAGCGGCAGCTAGGCCGGGTTTGATCAGCGGCAGAACGACCATAAAGAACACCTGAAACGGGCCTGCCCCATCCACACGGGCCGCTTCCTCAAGAGAGCGCGGAACCTGCACGATAAAGCTTTGCAAGATCCAGATTACAAATGGCAGGTTCATCGCCACATAGATCAAAATGATCCCCGAATGCGTCCCCGCAAGGCACACATCCCCGCGCCCACCAAACGCCTCACGAATGGCGCCGCCGATCAAGCCATCCCGATCCAGGCAGAATTCGTTGTTCCAGAGGCCGAACACCGGCACCAGCAGAACCGCAGGCGGCACCATGCGCACCAACAGCGTGGTAAGGGACGCCGTATCGCGCCCGAAAAAGCGGAACCGCACCAGCGCGTAAGCCGCCATGCATCCGATCACCAGCGTCAGCACTGTAGAGATCAGAGCGATGATCAGCGAATTGATGAAAGCCCCGCCGAATTTTAGCGAACAAAACCGCAGGTGTTCGGGCTCGTACCACAAAATATCGCACAGGGCGGTTTCATAGTTTTGGATCGTTGGCATAAAGAGCAGCCCGCCCGTCCCACCAATGATATCCACATCCAGCTTAAAGCTATTGATGAACATCAGCGCGATGGGTCCAACGGACATAAAGATCAGCGCAACAAGAAGGGCATAGAACGCGGGGTTCTGTCTTTCATGGGCCTTATCAGACATCTTATTCGTCCTCCTGGATCGCAGCGGCCAGCCGCGCGCTGCGGCGCTCTTGCAACCGGGTAAAGGCAAACATCGAAAGCGTAAGGATCATCAACATCAAGAGCAGGTAGTTGGACATTGCTGCCGCCACGCCAAGCTCTCGGAATTCTGAGGCCGTACGCGAAATCCGCATTGCAAGAATCTCGGTGGATTGCCCCGGTCCGCCCTCAGTCATGACCAAGATCACCTCAAGAACCTTAAAGGCATCGATGAGGCGCAACAGCGCCGTCACGATCAGGATGGGCATCATCATTGGAAGCTTGATAAACCAGATCTGCTGCCAGCCTGTCGCACCATCAATGCGGGCCGCTTCGATCGCGGATTGAGGCAAGGATTGCAGCGCGGCCAGCGAGAGAATGAAGATAAACGGGGTCCACTGCCAGATATCCGCGATGATCACAGACATCAGCGCATGCTGGCCAAGCCAGTCAACTTTTTCGAGTCCCAAATTATCAAGCGTGCGATTAAAGATGCCGACGGTCGGGTGATACATATAGCGCCACATCAAGCCAACGACGACCGGCGCAATCATCATGGGCAGGATAAACAATGTCCGCAGTACAGACATGCCACGGATGTTACGATCCAGCAGCAGCGCGAGACCCACGCCAATAGCCATCTCAAAAACGACCACAAAGAACGCAAAGGTCAGCGTGACGGAGAAGCTTTTGCGGAAAAAGGGGTCATAGAAAAGTGTGACGTAGTTTTTGAGGCCCACATATTCGGCCTCTGAAATGCTTTGGCTCGGGTTCCAGTCCAGAAGCGACCCGTACATCATATAGCCCAGCGGATAAATCAGCGCGATGGCCATGATGAACGCGGCAGGAGCCATAAACAAATAAGGCGTCATCCGGTTTGCAAAGTGGCGGTTCACGGGCGTCATCCTTTGGTCAATGGGCATCGACAGTGTGCGGGGCAGAGTGGTGGGCTTAGGCTATCAGGGGCGCGGCCCCATTAAAGGGAAATGGGGCCGCCCGTTTCTTAGGTGATCAGCTTACTGCCACGTGTAGTAGCCAGCTTCTTCCATTGTCGCGCGAGCGCGTTCGGCCACACCGTCCAGAGCTTCTTGAATGTCCAGACCTTCGGTCAGCACTTGGCTCAGGGTTGTGCCCAGATCCGCGTTAACCTTGCCCCATGTTGGGATGATTGGGCGCCAGTCAGGATCGGCGTATTGAAGCGCCTCGCCAAAGGTTGCCATATGCGGGAACGCCGCATTCACATCCGCGTCCGAGTGAGTGGAGAACCGCGATGGGTTACCGCCAGCAAGAGCAACAGCTTTGTCACCCGCTTTGGAGGTCAGCCACTGCATCAGCAGGAATGCCGCTTCTTTGTTTTCCGCATTGGCTGGAATGCCGATGCCGAAACCGCCGGTTTGGCTGGCACGTTCTGTCCCCATCGGGTGCAGAGCCCAACCAACCTTATCGACAACTTGGCTACGCGATGGATCGTTGATCTGGCCCGCAACAACGGTGGTGTCCAAATACATTGCAGTATCGCCATTCAGGAATGCACCCAGAGCTTCGCCAAAGCCGAATGTTGACGCGCCCTCAGGGCCACAATCAACGATCTGCTTGAGAGCTTCTGCCGCTGCCACGCCTTCGGCGCTGTTCATGATTGGCTGCCAGCTGTCATCAAAGATGCCGCCGCCAAGTGGGTTGAGGTGCAGCAAGAACGCGTGTGCCGCGTGATGGCCAGAAGCCGCCCGCGATGCCAAGCCGCCCATGCCGGGCTCAAGTTCAGGGATTTGGCATGCAAGCGCCAGCATCTCTTCATAGGTCTCAGGAACCTCAAGACCGTGCTTTTCAAAGATATCCTTACGGTAGCCCAGAACTGAGGTTTCAGACCCGTAGGGCAGGCCAAAAAGCGACCCAGTTTTGCCGGACAGATAACCGCGATCACCGCCTGCAAAGCCAATGTTATAGACATAGCCGTCAATCAGGTCGCCTGCGTCATAAGACGGGTCAGCCAGTGCCGGGTTCATGAAGTACTTAGCAAGGTTCTCAAGCTGATCTGCATAGACATAGTCCGCCTTAGAGAACACGACATAGGCGATAAGATCGTAGTCGCCTTCGTCTTGTGCCAACTCCAGCGTCTGACGCTCACGCATCGCGAGATATGGCAGCTGGTCGACTTCAACCTCGATGCCGGTTTCCTCAGTGAACTGTGGCAAGATCTGCATCACCGCATCATAGTGAGGGTGCGCAGGGAAGTTCACGATCAGTGTCGTGCCTTCATAGTCCGCGTAAGGGTTGGCCAACGCCGCGCTGCCCATCAGGGCCGCTGCAACTGTTGCCGTCTTCAACATCTTCATCTTCATTCCTCCCAAGGATTAAAAACCGTCACAGAGCCACTTCACTCTCGCGATCAAACAGGTGCACCCGCTCGAGGTTCACCTCAAACTTCAGGGTCTCCCCCAAAGCCATCGGGGTTTCCGAGTTCACCTCAACGGTGACCCGGTTCGACCCACAATTACACATCAGCACCGATTGCGCGCCGATGTATTCCGAAACCAGAACGTCCAGTGTGAGCGAAGCCCCCTCTGGCGCGTCTGACGTGAATTTCAAATCTGAAGGCCGTAGGCCCAGTGTTATCGGACGCGCGCCATGTGCCTCGGCAACTTTGGCCTTTTCACCAGCCAAACGAATTTCAAACCCGTCGCCTTTGACCCATGTCCCATCGCCGCGCATTTCGATATCGCCATTCAGGAAATTC
>CALKJA010000024.1 GCA_937995865.1 uncultured Paracoccaceae bacterium
TTTTTTATTATTTATATCAATAATTTAAATTGGTCTCGGTCAATATTTTTCATGGTAATGATGGCCTGACCCCGCGCGTATGGTGCCGCAGCATTCCCCGAAACCGAACCGTGTGGAACGCGCGATTTGAAAGAATCGCAGCCAACTTTCGATGGGCATGTTGGCACAGAACTTTGTGAACGTCTGGCGGGTATTGAATGGGGCGCGCATCGGGTTTGGCTTGGCAAATGCGTATAAATGATGGACGTATGTCAGAAAATGATTGACGTCCATCAAATTGCAGCGTTACCTGAAATCGGATGGGGCAGTAGGGAGATCTGCCTCTAGGGAGCGAACATGCCAAATCCGACGTTAAGCGATGTCGCGCAAGCTGCGGGGGTAAGCTATGCGACCGCGGACCGAGTGATAAACAATCGCGGAAATGTAGCGCAAAAGTCTATTGAGAAGGTGCGCGAAGCGGTTACGAGGCTTGACTATGTTCGCAATGTTGCAGCGGCGAACCTGTCACGCAAACGGGTGTATCGCCTCGCTTTCTTGATCCCCAAGGGCACGAATGCGTTCTTCAACCGGATCAAACACCACATCGCCTCTGTGGCGGAGCAAATGAGCGTCGAAAATGTGAGCGTCGATGTGTTCGAGGTGTCGGCCTTCTCGGTCGATGGGTTGTCCGATAGCATTTCTGAATTCGGTCAATTGGATTTTGACGGCGTGGCCATTGTCGGGCTGCAAAGCGAAAGCCTTGAGGGTCCGCTGGTCGATTTGCGGTCGCGTGGTGTCAAAGTGATCGGCTTGGTTTCGGATCTGCCGCGCGAGCACCGGGCGGCCTATATCGGCATTGACAACATCGTTGCCGGGCGCACCGCTGCACGTATGACAGGCCTCGCGCATGCGGGACAGGCAGGGGCAATCCAAACCTTTGTGGGCTCAATGGACGCCCGAGACCACACAGAACGTTTGGACGGGTTTCGCGCGGTTGTTTCGGAAGACTATCCGCAGTTGGACGTGCTTGAGCCAATCCTCACCAAAGATGACCCGTCTTTCCTTTATGCACAAACGACCAAGGTGCTGACACGCGCCCCGAATGTCACTGCCCTTTACAATGTTGGGGCTGGCAATAGCGGTTTGGTCGCTGCGATCGGCAACCAGCCTGCGAAGCGACCCTTTTGTGTTGTGCATGAGCTTGTCGCCCATTCACGGCAAGCCCTGATCGACGGGCACATAGATTTGGTGATTGATCAACGTCCGGACATAGAAGTGAACCGCGCCTTTACCATGCTGCGGGCGCTGATCGATGGGCGCGATTTGCCCCCTCTGCCTGACCTGATGCCAACGATTTACGTCCGGGACAATCTGCCCGCTGACCCTTTGAACCAAAAGACGAAAGACCAAAACTGATGACTGACTTTTTCAAAGACATTTCTCCTTTGGCCTATGGGCCCGACAACGCCGATTTGGCCTTTCGCCACTATAATCCTGACGAAATCGTCTTGGGCAAACGGATGGAAGACAATCTACGCTTTGCTGTCGCTTATTGGCATTCCTTTGCATGGCCGGGAGGTGACCCGTTCGGGGCGCAAACGTTTGATCGCCCTTGGTTCGGTGACACAATGGATTTGGCAAAGCTCAAAGCTGACGTCGCTTTTGAAATGTTTGACCTTCTGAACGTGCCCTACTTTTGTTGGCACGACGCAGATATTCGCCCCGAAGGCGATTCATTTTCGGAAAGCCTGAACAATTTCAAAGAGATCGTAGACTATCTTGGCGAGAAGATGGACGCGAGTGGCACCAAATTGCTTTGGGGAACGGCGAACTTGTTCTCCCATCGGCGGTTTATGTCTGGGGCAGCAACAAACCCAGACCCAGAGATTTTTGCATGGTCGGCGGCGACGGTGAAGAATTGTATGGACGCCACATTTAAGCTGGGCGGTGAGAACTACGTCCTTTGGGGAGGGCGTGAAGGTTACGAAACGCTGCTTAACACCGATCTCAAGCGCGAGCGCCAGCAGGCTGGGCGCTTTCTTCAGATGGCTGTCGAGTACAAACACAAGATTGGCTTTAAGGGCGCAATTCTGGTGGAACCCAAGCCTCAGGAACCATCGAAGCACCAATATGATTTCGATGTGGCGACGGTCTATGGGTTCTTAAAAGAATTTGGGCTGGAAGATGAAGTTCAGATGAATATCGAACAGGGGCACGCGATCCTTGCCGGACATTCGTTTGAGCATGAATTGGCTCTTGCGGCATCGCTCGGGATCTTTGGGTCCATCGATATGAACCGAAACGATTATCAGTCAGGCTGGGACACGGACCAATTCCCCAATAATGTGCCCGAGGTCGCGCTTGCTTATTACGAAGTGATTAGGGCAGGCGGCTTTACCTCAGGTGGAACCAATTTTGATGCCAAACTTCGCCGTCAATCGCTGGACCCGGTCGATCTGATTGCCGCGCATGCAGGCGCGATGGATGTGTGCGCCCGAGGCTTCAAGGCCGCCGCCGCCATGCTTGAAGATGGTTCGCTCGAAGACAAACGCGCCGAGCGTTACGCTGGCTGGGACAGTGCAGGTGGAAAGGCCCTGTTGGACGGGGATTTCGCAAGCATCGCCGCTCAGGTTGAGGCTGATGGCATCAACCCGCAACCCCGGTCGGGTCGGCAGGAAGTTCTTGAAAATATCGTCAACCGCTTCGTGTAAGAGGGAGAAAGACTATGAAAACCATCAAAGGACCCGCGCTTTTTCTGGCGCAGTTTGCCAGCGATGAAGCGCCATTCAATTCTTGGGACAGCATCACCAAATGGGCCGCTGATTGTGGTTACAAAGGGGTGCAAGTCCCAAGCTGGGATACCCGCTTGTTCGATTTAGACAAAGCCGCCACCAGCAGGGGGTATTGCGACGAATTCCGGGGTAAAGCTGTCGAAAATGGTGTTGAGGTGACGGAGCTCTCAACGCATTTGCAAGGGCAGCTTGTGGCAGTCCACCCGGCCTATGACACCGCGTTTGACGGGTTTGCGGACCCCTCCGTGCATGGCAACCCGAAAGCCAGGCAGGAATGGGCTGTTGATCAGATGATGAAGGCGATTTCCGCCTCGGCCAATATGGACATCAAAAACCATGTGACTTTTTCCGGGGCTTTGGCTTGGCCCTATATCTATCCTTGGCCACAGCGCCCCGCAGGCCTGATCGAAACCGCGTTTGACGAGTTGGCGCGCCGGTGGCACCCGATTTTGGATCATGCGGAAGACAAGGATGTAAATATTTGCTACGAAATCCATCCGGGCGAAGACCTGCATGATGGGGTGACGTTTGAGATGTTTCTAGAGCGCGTGAACAATCACCCGCGCTGCAATATGCTGTACGATCCAAGCCACTATGTCCTGCAATGCCTTGATTATATTGATAATATCGATATATACAAAGACCGCATCAAGATGTTCCATGTCAAAGACGCTGAGTTTAACCCAACTGGCCGCCAAGGCGTGTATTCAGGGTATCAAAGTTGGGTGAACCGCGCCGGACGATTCCGTAGCTTGGGTGATGGACAGGTAGATTTTGGCGCCGTGTTTTCCAAAATGGCAGCCAACGATTTTGATGGTTGGGCCGTCGTGGAATGGGAATGCTGTATTAAGCACCCCGAAAGCGGCGCGCGAGAAGGCGCGCAGTTCGTCAATGAGCATATCATCCGCGTGACGGAACGCGCCTTTGACGACTTTGCCGATGGCGGCGCAGATGAAGCTACAAACCGCAAAATGTTGGGAATAAGCTGATGGCACGTATTCGTCTTGGAATGGTTGGCGGCGGCAATGATGCGTTTATAGGCGGCGTTCACCGTATTGCGTCCCGAATTGATGACCGGTTTGAATTGGTGGCGGGGGCCTTGTCCTCGACACCTGAAAAATCAGAAGCGAGTGCCAAAGCTCTTGGCATTGCCCGCTCTTACGGCAGTTTTGATGAGATGGCCAAAGCGGAGGCCGCGCGAGACGACGGGATCGAGGCGGTGTCCATTGTCACGCCGAACCATGTGCACGCCGCCGCGGCGCAGGCATTTCTTGCGCAAGGCATTCATGTGATTTGTGACAAACCTCTCACGTCGACAATGGAGGATGCGGCCGCGCTCGAAAAGGCGGTTGCCAGTTCGGAAGCACTGTTTGTTTTGACCCATAACTACACAGGCTATCCAATGATCCGGCAAGCCCGTGATATGATCGCCAGCGGTGAGCTGGGCACAATACGGATTGTGCAAGCAGAGTATCCGCAGGATTGGCTGACCTCACCGATGGAAAACGAGGGGTTGAAACAGGCCGAATGGCGCACTGATCCAACCCGTTCGGGCGCTGGTGGGTCCATAGGAGATATTGGAACCCATGCCCATAACCTTGCTTGCTTTGTTACGGGCCTTGAGGTCGAAAGCCTTGCCGCTGATCTACAGGCTTTTGGGGCAGGTCGGGCATTGGACGACAACGCCCATATGATGCTGCGCTTTGCCGGTGGCGCGCGCGGTATGCTTTGGTCAAGCCAAGTGGCGCCGGGCAATGAGAATGCTCTGAAGTTGCGTGTTTACGGTGCAAAAGGCGGGTTGGAATGGAGCCAAGAGGACCCGAATTACCTTTGGTTCACGCCTCATGGGGAACCAAAGCGTTTGCTCACCCGTGCAGGCTCGGGATCTAATTCAGCGTCCCAAGCGGTCAGCCGCATTCCCGGAGGTCATCCTGAAGGCTATCTTGAGGGCTTCGCGACGATTTACAACGAAGCGGCAGACGCTATTCAAGCCGTACGGGGCGGTGCTGTAAAAAGTGAGGCATTAGGCGTGCTGCCCGGGATCAAGGCCGGAATGGATGGAATGCGCTTTATCAACGCCTGTGTTTTGTCCTCGAACAACGATGCGGCTTGGACCAAGCTTTAGCGCGGAGATCCAACCATAACAGCCAAGGCCGAAAATATGGCCCTGGGCCGGCTCATGTTCTGCGCAATCCGAAGCGCGCAGAACATGACTGCTGTCTCAATCGAACAGGTCAGTCTGTTGGGTAAACTGGTGGGCGACCCTGGAATCGAACCAGGCGTGGGTCACCCCGAGGGAGTTACAGTCCCCTGCCACACCTTGCGGCCTGACGCCCACCGTAGCCACCCTAAGCAGGCGGCGTGGGGGCGGGATAACGGTCCGTCTGGGCAGCGTCAACGACAAAAATTGGCCGCACTGGGAGTGCTGGCCATTTGCGCTTCGGCCCGGTAGGGGGAGAGCATGAGAAAGCCAAAATGGGTCATAGAAAAAGAGCAGGCGCGCCGCGCCGGTGCAGCCGAGACGCTGTGGCTCTTTGGTATTCACGCCGTACGAGATGCGCTGGTTAATCCCCGCCGCGAAAAATTGCGCCTTATGCTCACAAAGAACGCCGCTGATCGGTTAGCGGATGCGCTTCCTGATTGTGGGCTTGAGCCTGAGGTACTGGATCCGCGCAAGTTCAACCCACCGATAGATCCGGGATCTGTCCACCAAGGCGCGGCACTCGAAGTGAAGCCTTTGGATTGGGGGAATTTGTCCGAAGTGTGCGCCCCGCGGAATGACCGCCCATGTGTGGTGCTTCTGGACCGGGTATCAGACCCGCATAATGTGGGCGCGATCCTTCGCTCGGCCGAGGTGTTTGGCGCGCGTGCCGTAATTGGTACCTTGCGCCACGCCGCACCGGAAACAGGGGCGTTGGCCAAAACTGCATCTGGCGCATTGGAGCGGCAACCCTATTTGCGCATCCGCAATTTGGCGACTGCGATCACAGAGCTGCAACAGATGGGATACCTTGTTCTTGGTCTTGATGGCGAGGCCGAAGCGACCGTGGGAGAGGCTTTTGACCCAACGCGACCCGTGGCGCTTGTGATGGGCGCTGAAGGGCCGGGGCTACGCGATTTGACCAAAGAAAGCTGCGACACATTAGTTAAAATTCCTGCCGCAGGCGAATTTGGGTCTCTCAACGTCTCAAATGCAGCGGCAATCGCCCTATATGCAGTGAATGCATAATACGAAAGTTGCCACCTGCTGCTATTGCGGCACGCGCGCTGCGCTTGTTCTGACGGGTAAAGACCGCCACGAGCTAGCCTGTTCAAGTTGCGGTGCGCCGCTGCATGATCTCAAAATGTTACCAAAAGCGCGCGTCAAAGGTGCCGTGGGCGGTGAGGGGGATCGCGTCAAACATGCGCCGCACAGGGCTCGTGTTGAGGCGGCGCAGGCCCGGCGGAAACCAAAGAAAACAAAGAAAAAGAAGAGCTTTAAGAGCAAAATGTTCGAAGAGATTTGGGACGTGGTCGAGGACATTTTCGATTGAAACATTCACGCGCAAAGGCTCACTCTTCTGCGAGAGGGCTTCTCTGAACGCTGTGTCCATCGCATGTATACTTCAACCAAACGGAGTATGCCCCATGTTGACCCGACGCAGTTTTGCCCTTGGCGCTCTTGCCACGCCCCTCGTTCTCGCGACGCCCGCCTTTGCCGCCCAGCCCCCAGTTTATGCCGAAGGCGGCGTTGCAATTAATGGTTATGATCCTGTGGCCTATTTTACAGACAGCGCCCCGGTTGAGGGCTCTGCCGATTTCACCGCAATTTACGAAGGCGCAACCTTTCATTTCGCGAGCGCTGCTAACCGCGATCTCTTTGCGGCTGATCCCGTAGCTTATGCGCCTCAATATGGCGGGTATTGCGCTTATGCTGTCTCACGCGGCGCAACGGCCTCAACTTCGCCTAACGCGTGGACCGTTTATGAGGGGAAACTCTATTTGAACTTCAATCGCACTGTGCGTGCTTTGTGGTCACGTGATGTGCCCGGCAATGTTGCGGCTGCGGATGCAAATTGGCCAAAGGTCTTAGAAGCGTAATTCCGCCGACCATTAAGATCATGTTCACAGTTTGCTTACATGCTCTTTCATGTCAGCAGATCGATATTAACTGCGCTGTATCGGCAAAGACTGGAACATCTTTGCTTTAACACTGTCCCTCGTTCCGTACCTTTACGCCCGGGTTTGTCCCGGGCGTTTTTTTGTTCTTAGCGCGCGGGCTCAAGAGACTAAGCCGTCAGGAGGGGCGGGCTGCCTTTTCAGCAATGCCGGACCTTCCGTGGC
Organism: uncultured Paracoccaceae bacterium; assembly: GCA_937995865.1. Lineage (GTDB taxonomy): Bacteria > Pseudomonadota > Alphaproteobacteria > Rhodobacterales > Rhodobacteraceae > Shimia_B. Next base: position 7,095 of record CALKJA010000024.1, read on the forward strand.
GGCGTGCAAGCTCCGCTTCAACATCTGCAAGCGTTACGCCACGCGCGGCCAACATGACCAGCAGATGATACAAAACATCTGCTGCTTCGTTTGTGAGGGCGTCTTTATCGCCCTTTACCGCCTCGATTACGGCTTCGATCGCTTCTTCACCGAACTTTTCAGCGCATTTTTCGGGCCCTTTGGAGAGCAATTTTGCCGTCCATGAGCTTTCTGGATCTGCATCTTTGCGGGCGTTTATGACATCGGATAGGTCTTGCAGGCTCATGCTGCGAGCCTCATCGGGAGCCCAGCGGCGGCCATGTGCGCTTTGGCTTCGGCAATCGTGAAATCACCAAAGTGAAAGATGGAGGCAGCCAAAACAGCGCTTGCGCCACCAAGGGTGACGCCTTCTACAAGGTGATCAAGCGTGCCCACGCCGCCAGACGCAATCACGGGCACGTCCACTGCATCCGATATCGCGCGTGTGAGCGGCAGGTTAAAGCCCGCCCGGGTTCCGTCTCGGTCCATGGAGGTGAGCAAGATCTCACCTGCGCCTTTGGCTGTTACGGTTCGAGCGAATTCCACAGCGTCAATGCCAGTGGCCCGGCGGCCGCCATGTGTAAAGATTTCCCAGCGGCCCGGCTCAACGGTTTTGGCATCGATTGCGCACACAATGCATTGGCTGCCAAAACGATTGGCAGCGGCGGCGATGACATCAGGGTTCGCCACGGCGGCGGAATTGAAGCTCACCTTATCTGCACCGGCCAAAAGGAGGGACCGCACATCCTCATGGGTGCGCACACCCCCACCAACTGTGAGCGGGATGAAACATGTCTCGGCCGTGCGCTGCACGAGGTCAAACATTGTTCCACGGTTTTCATGGGTGGCGTGGATGTCGAGAAAGCAAAGCTCGTCCGCGCCTGCCGCGTCATAAGCGCGGGCCGCTTCCACCGGATCGCCCGCATCGCGCAGGTCAACGAAATTCACACCTTTGACGACGCGCCCATCGGCGACGTCAAGGCAGGGGATGATGCGTGTTTTTAACATGCGCTGCACTTAGCGCATTGTGATCGCTTAGGCTAGCACACTGGATTGCTGCACGGACAAAGCCGTGCGTGCCGTTTGACCGTAGCCGCGGGATTCCGTCCGCAACTCTGGGAAAAGCTTCAGTAGCTCATTGTGAGACGGTGCATCGAGTGCTGCGCGGTCCAATTCACCGGGATGCAGGCTTTCTGAGGGTGCGCCATTGGCGAATACAACCTGATGCCGGTCAAAGAGCATATGCACATAAGTTACGCTTTGCGCGGCCACAGGGCGGATGCTGCTATCATTCAATAGCCCCCGAGCCGGCACGAGAACCTCACTTGCGCCTGCATAAAGCTCGGCTTTCCAGCCGCTGATAAGCATCCGGTGCTGCGGAGAGACGTCCATGTCCGCGGCGGGTACGCCCGGAGCGATCGAGCCCGCTTTTATCCGGATTGGGGCAAGTTTCGGGTCTGCCGCCAGACGCTCTGCGCCGATGGTGATTTGTGACATCCAGCGCAAGGGCTGTGGGCCATCATCCATTGTCAGGACCAAATCGCCTTGCCGAAGGCGCGTGATTTCGCGCGGACCATAAGGCGTTTCGATCATTGTACCCGGTGTGAAGCACAAGATCATGCCCTGCTCGAACGTCACAAGGCCCACGGTTTGCCCGGGACTGCCTGTATCCCCATCTACCGAGGTGTCTTCTTCAAACCGAAGATCAATCTCATCAACATCTTGATTTCTGAAGATGATGTTGCCGGGATCTCCGCCCGTGGGCTGTGTCTGAGTTTCGCCAACAGTAATTGCATTGGTGAAGGTGTCGCCAAGAGCAACGTTGTTGTCCCACGATGATCCAGTACCGGTCGCATTTGTTGCGCTGCCGCTGTCTGTTCCATTCCCCGGTTCGATCGCAATCCAACCAACACTTTCAAGCCCGTGCGTTCCGTCCTGACTTTCAGCTTCTTCAAGCTGCAGGTCAAACCCGGTGCCAGATATGTTGTAGGGGTCGCTATCAGTATAGCTTGTGCCGTCATTTGAGGCGACCGTGGTCAAGACTGTTGGCGTTGTTCCGTTGAAATCTCCGGCAAGGCTTACATTCTCTCCGTTGCTGTCCGCGTCTGAGTACCCAGCCTCGATCGTACGGCCGTCGGGCAACGTATGGACGCCGCTTTCAATCGCGATCCAGTTGAACTGTTCGACGGCCGGGTGCTGGCCATCATGGTTTTCCCACTCATCAATCGTGAAGGTAAATCCAGTGGCATCGCCGTCACCGTTGGTTTGGATTTCCAAAATCCGAAGCGAGAATTTATGCCCACCGTTATTGGTACCCATCATAGCGATGACAGGATCTGTCAAAGGTTCGTCAAAAGAAACCGCGATCGGCTCCCCTTCGTACGATGTATTTGCAGTAAGATTGCCAGCTTGCCCGATAGCCGTCATGGTACCTTCCAAAAATGCTACACTTTTGGGAATACAGACAAAATATGATTAAAATAAGGTAAAGATATGTATTCTTTCCCCGTAGCCGAAGAACGCTTAAGAAATAGCACGTAAGGCTTCTGCAAGATCAAGTGCGCCGTCATAAAGGGCACGCCCTGAAATTGCCCCTGCAATAACGCCGGTTTCTTTGAGCGCAGTGAGATCTTCTAGCGACGATACGCCGCCAGATGCGATAACGGGGATAGATACGGCGCGCGCCAAAGCCTCAGTTGCAGACACATTCGGACCCTGCATCGCACCGTCTCGGTTGATATCAGTATAAATAATTGCGGACACACCGGCGTCTTCAAAGCTCTGGGCAAGGTCTGTGACCATGACATCCGTTTCTTCAGCCCAACCGCGGGTGGCCACACGACCCTCGCGTGCATCAAGGCCAACTGCAACCTGCCCCGGAAACTTGCGCGCGGCCTCACGGACAAGATCAGGATTTTCAACCGCGACGGTGCCAAGGATCACCCGCGCCAATCCCTTTGCCAGCCACATTTCAATGGTGTCAATGTCACGAATACCGCCGCCCATTTGTGCAGGAACGGAGGTTTCTTTGAGGATTGCTTCGACCGCGTCTGCGTTGACCGGGCGGCCTTCAAATGCGCCGTTAAGATCCACAAGATGCAGCCATTGGCAGCCTGCATCCTGAAACGCACGTGCCTGTGTGGCCGGGCTGTCCGAGAAAACCGTGGCCTTGTCCATATCACCGCGCAAAAGGCGCACGGCTTGCCCGTCTTTGAGGTCAATCGCGGGGTAAAGGATCATAATTTGGGTCCTGCATCTTTGAGTTGGCAGGGCTTTGCCACGGATGACAACGGGATGCAAAGGGAGGTGAGAATTTACCGGGGTAGACGAACCCGCAAGGGGATAGCGGTGCGACAGCTAGGTTGTGAGGTAGGTTGTCGGGCAGTTTGTCGGGCAGGCTGTGTGGCGTGGCAGGGCAATTGTGCGATCGCGGGCCGCAAGGAGAAGGGCAGATGGACCCAACGTCAGGCTTGATCGACGCAGGTTGAGCCTGTCATCACAGGGCCACTCTAGGGAGGAGACACCAATGAAACATCTGATCGCAGCGGCAACACTGGCCGTTTTGGGCAGCGCAGCATCCGCAGACGACGTGCTTGGCACATGGAAATCCGAACCCGGTGAAACGGGCGGTTACATCCACGTAACGATGGCTGCATGTGGCTCAAAGATTTGTGGAACGATCTCGAAGGTCGTCAACAATGACAACACATCAATTGTTGGCCGCCAGATCATCGCAAACATGTCCCCCAATGGAGGCGGCAAGTATTCTGGTGGCACGATCTGGGCCCCCGATACCGATAAGACATACAAATCGAAAATGTCTTTGGCCGGGAATGCTCTCAAGGTTGAAGGCTGCGTCCTTGGCGGCGTGGTTTGCCGTGGCCAAAACTGGTCGCGCATTAACTAAGGATTTTTTCCGTTTTGCGGGAATGGCGCTCCATTTTGGGGCGCCGTTTTCATTTTGGGAGAGAGTCCACCCGCCTCCCTTCTGCGCCGATTGGCTTGAACAGGACGGGCAAGCCGCCTGACGGCGGCTACGAGAGGCGCTGCCTCTCGT
>CALKJA010000025.1 GCA_937995865.1 uncultured Paracoccaceae bacterium
GGTCCCACGCTCAAAGCGCTGATCCACGAGAAATTCGGCGACGGCATTATGTCTGCCATCGATTTCGACATGACGGTCGAACGCGTCGAAAACCCCAAAGGCGACCGCGTCAAAATCGAAATGAGCGGTAAATACCTTGCCTACAATGCTTGGTAGGCCGGGCGTTTCTGAAAGCGGTCGTTGAGGTGCCCGCAGCGAACGTGAACTTTGTTCGCTTAGCGGACACTGACGGCTCACGATTTGAAGGTTAGCTTAGCGAGAACTGTACGGAAAGCTCGTAAAGTTCAGAGTTTCATTAGTTGAAAATGCTAAGCCATTGAGTTCGTTGCATCCACGGTCTCAGAATCTAAGTGTTCCGACAAAACTTGTCGGAATTCTTAAATAATGGGACTGAATCAATGAGACTCCTCCCCCTTTTGTATCAACCACATAAGAACTCCCGTAATTCTGACGAGCTAAACACCTCATAAGCGGGAAATCTCACTCTTCAGCTTCCGCTGGCAAGTCTAGCGTCTCAAAGGTAGCACAGAATTGACACGCCGGAGTTTCGTGAGCATTGGCGCTGGCGTGCTCAGCGCTGCAAGTCGGCTTATCAAAGCCAGAACCACCGTGGCATCCTGTTGTCGGCAGCCAAAGTAGTTGTTGGCACCTATGCAAGACTGTCTGAAGTCAGCGCTTTTGGGACCAATTAGGGTCATTTGCTAAGAGAAGGTTTGTTGCTCATCATAGCCGCTGAGGAGTGGACGATGAGAAAGACAACGAAGAGCCCTGGTGAGAAGATCGTCAAAGACATCAGGGAGCTTATGTGTTGACGCACATAGGCTCTTTTGGTTTTAGAGGGCTGTCATTTTTCACCCCCGCATTTATTGTCCCTACCGGGCCAGAGTTTCGACGGATGGCTTTGAAGTCGATCTGCGATGATCTTCTCAAGGCGCCTCGACCTTCGAACTCTCTTTGCCACATCTGCTACCACCGTATGAGAAACACCATTTTCACGCGCCAAAGATCTTAGCGATAGACCGGCATTTTGCAGTTCTTGTTTGAGCTGAGAATACGCGTCCATAAAGAACTACTTTTCTATATGGTGACATTGGAAGCTAACAGCTGAAATCTGCCAAGATATTGTTTTTACGTCATTTCTTATAAGATTTGCTGTAACATATGATGAGGTTTGCGTATCTTTGGGCTGTTATGCACTAAACCTTGTGCCTCAGCTTCGAGACCGTCGACTGAGAGTTTCTAGGTCTTCGAAACTAAGGTGTCTTGGAAATCAAAAAACTTTGGCCGTGTTTCGCAGGAAAGGTACATCGTTCAAATGGCCCTTGTCGGCCTGTTTAATTGGTCTTTGCATCCACAAATGCTGATATCATGTCTTTGAACCATTCTGGGTCACGGCTCTTGATCAGGACTGCGACCAAAAGTTGAACCATCTGGGGTGTTTCTTGATCATCAGCCCCATCTGACATCATGAAACTAAGCTCGCCGTCCCCACCAACGACCAACGCCGAAGCACCCTTTGGTAAGACAGTGCCATGATCTGCATTGATTTCAGCCATCGATTTCATCGCAATAAATACATGTATCTGGCGCCGACATGACGTTTTCAAACAGCTGTAGCACAAGATAGCCTTCGCACTTTGTTAAAACCCGAGCTCATATGTCAAACTTAGGCTGAAAATCCTGTAGCTTAAGCTCTTCCACTACTGAGTTGCCTTGATAGCGCGCTGGACAGTGCTGCGGTTTACCCCAAGTATCTCCGCCATGCCGGAAACTGTCTATCGTTTTGCAAGTATGGTATCCTTCGCGTGCCGTATTTGGGCGGCTGTCAGCGCTGGAGGCCTGCCAAGCCGCTTGCCGCGTTTCCTCGCAGCTGCAAGCCCAGCCTTGGTGCGCTCTTGGATCAAGTCGCGTTCAAACTCGGCCAAAGCACCCATAATGTGAAACACCAACCGTCCACCTGCGGTTGTCGTGTCGATACCGTCAGTAAGACTGCGGAATTCTATTCCGCGATCCCCGAACAGCTTCAGAAGATGAATGAGGTCAGCGATAGACCGCCCTACCCTGTCCAGCTTCCAGACTACAAGAAGATCGCCATCGCCAAGCAGTTCCATTGCTTTAGAAAATCCGGAGCGGCTTTCGGCTTCCGTTGCGCCGCTCTTCGCTTGATCGGTGATGATACGGTCGCACCCGGTTTCGGTTAGCGCCTCGATCTGTAGATCAAGGTTCTGTTCCTCTGTTGACACCCTTGCATAGCCTATTTTCATGGATTCTTTTTGCACGAGGTTTTTGCAGCAGTCCAGTGTAATAGGTATCAATAACTTAGCTGCGTCGAGAAAAGTGCCGCGAAAAGGGTCTTTTTCGCGCCACAACTATCAACGGACGTTCATGTCAGGCGCAGCGAATGACCGCTTCGAGCCCTCTTTGACCGATGCTGCACTATGTACGAATGGCAGCAATCGGTGTTTGGAGGTGTTGTTGGACCAAGCAATCAGACGTCGCCCATTTACGATGATATTGCACCTGTCCGCTGAAGCACCCGCCACTGCCATGCGATCCCGATGATGGCAATCAGGGCGATTAATTGAATACACATGAAAAAGACGTTGTCGAGATCGGGTTTGAGGTTCATCGACACGATCATGGCCATCGTCAAGAGGCCCACACCAATGTTCGCCGGTCGATTCAATCTATGTGGCAACAGCAACGCGAGGACTGTCATCAAGATTGGGATCTCTATCATGCCGCCCCTATCAGCATCAACATTTCCGTGACGATGACCCCGTCAATTGTACCGGATATCATCTGTTCCAGCATGCCGGGACGACCCAATTCATGAATATCGCGTGCAAAGAAATTAAGAATGATGAAGACCCAAAGGATCGACAAAAGAAGGCGGGGATTGTCATTTTGATATGTCATTTCAAGTCTCATTTCTTGGTGTTGAGGGCGGAATAGTTGGCAGTGACGAATGCTTGTCCCGACGCTTTGGTGGCTTCAGCATTGCACGTATGAAAATTTCTGCGGCCAGCAGATTGACCACCCACGCGAAAATCATCAACCCGTCGCGCAGGGGGCCCATCGCCTCAGAACCGATGACGATGATCCAAATAATTCCCACGACGGCTTGCGTCGACGCCCCCTGACCGATGGCATAGGCCCGCACCATCGACGCGCTGTGTTGGAAAACGTTGCGGGATCTGATTGCGATCACGGCCAAGATGATAAGCCCGATCATTGCTGTGCCCAAAAACATCCGCACCCAATGAAGAGGATGGCCCTGCAACGCTTCGGGAAAGGCATAAAAATGCGTCATCCAAAGACCAGTGAGCGCGGAAACACATCCCGCCGCCGCGCCCACCCGACCGATGGTGCGATGCGCTACCGGACGCTGGCGACGCAGACCTGGCAAGAACTGGAATGCCCCGAGCACGCAGAACAGACTGCTGCTAAGGATGTGGAGAATAATAGGTGTTGGGGCAAGCGATGCGCGCGGGTTCTCTGGTGCGATCTGCGGCCCGCCTGCAAGCTCGAGAACCCGTATCAACCCGCCAACGACCGGAATAAACGAATAGACTAAGATTACGCCAAGGACGACCCACTCGGGTTTTCCCAAGTGAAGTCTGGGTGTCTTTCGATTTGCAGTCATCATAGTGACCGCCGCGCCCAAAAAGCGTTGCTCGCGAAGCCAGCGGAACCGAGCCGAACCGGTTGGTATCCGACATCGACAAGCTGGGATGCGTTTAACCACGCGATCCCCTCTTGATCCGAGATCGCCCAAGTGCGCCACAAAAGCTGGACGAGTGCGCCGAAAAGTGAGGGGCGCGTCACGCAAAGGAATACCATCCCGCCCGGCTTTAGAACGCGAACCATCTCTGCAAGGGCAAGTTGCGGATCCGGCAGATGTTCAAGGACATGTGCGGCCATCACGACGTCAAACGACTGATCCTGATAGGGCAGTGACAGAACATCGGCCTGTTGAAGGTCCGGGTCTAGCCCGGCGTGCTGCATCGCGGACTTGGCCTGCACCAGCATTTCAGCAGAGGTATCAATTGCATGGAAGTCGGCTGGGTCCCTCAAGAGGCTATTAAGCGCAATCGAAAGGCTCCCATTTCCGACGCCGCAATCAAGGACCCGCGCCTGTGGCTGAACCTGCATAAGATCTATGACAATCTGAGAGGCCAAAAGGGGTTTGCAATATGCGGCATTCAATCGGAAACGACGCGCCGTCCTCGCCCATTTACCCGAGACTGCGTCGTAACGGCTTGCAAGGTCGGCAGATGAGAGCACACGCCTGCTGATGAGAACTTCCCAAGAACCAAAGCGCCGAGTGGTCATAGGGATAGCCTGTCCCACCGCGGCGGCGTGCGATGCGTCATGGGCGTTTTTCTCTGGCGGCGTCATATCTATTACCTGCTCAAATTTGATCGTTGGCAAAGATATAGAATGCGGACCGTCAATACGGAATTGCGTATCTCTCTTGGTTTGGTATACGAAAATAATGGAGTGGAAACGATCAGCCTTCGACTGGAACCAAGCGCGGGCGTTTCTCGTTACCGCTGAAGAAGGGTCGCTATCCGCGGCCGCGCGTGCACTTGGACTGACGCAACCAACGTTAAGCCGACAGGTCGCGAGCCTTGAGGAGGCGCTTGGTGTGACCCTTTTTGAGCGGACATCGCGCGCACTTCTACTGACACAATCAGGCTTAGAATTACTTGCGCATTTTCGGACAATGGGTGACGCGGCAACTAGCATATCCCTTGCCGCAACAGGCCAATCCCAAGCTGTGACCGGGCATGTGTTGATTTCGGCCACAAACCTGATGGCAACGCATTTTTTACCGCCAGTCCTTAAAAAGCTTCGCACAACCGCGCCAGACCTTCAGATCGAAATTATCGCATCAAATGAGTTAAGCGATTTGCGCCGTCGCGAAGCGGACATTGCGATCCGGCATTCTCGACCGAAAGACGAAACTTTGTTCGCAAAACGGCTTCGCGACACGAAGGCACATCTTTTCGCGTCAAAAGAGTACCTTGACGAAGTTGGCCGCCCCAAGTCGCTGGGTGATCTTGAGAAATTAACGTTTGTCGGTTTCGACCAACCAGAACAGCGGCTTGATTTGATGGCATCACGTGGGGTGAACCTGACGACCGCGAATTTCAATTTTTCAACGTCGAGTGCCACTCTGACACTCGAACTTGTCCGTCAAGGTTTTGGGATCGGCATTCTCCCGGTCGAAGTCGGGGCGGCTTATCCAGAACTCGAAAATCCTTCGTCGGCGTTTAAGCCGATTAGTATCGAGACATGGCTGGTGGCCCACCGCGAGCTTAAGACAAATCTACGCATTCGCGTGGTGTTTGATCTGCTGGCAGAGGGCATTGGATAGAAACATCGAAGCTCCTTCGCCAAGTTAACGCAGGAAAGCCAAAAACGCCGCTTTTCCAGACAACTCCTGGAATGGGCTATTACATGGGAGGACGCAGCACAGGTGAAACGTCAATTGCGGACATTGGAGCAAGCGCAGCGAAAGGCCGCTTCTCTGATCTGGCGTTTGGGTCAAGTTCATTTCATTGTTTCATTTCCGTCCTTTGGGATCAGGTCTCTCATCCGGGTCAAGCTTCTCTTCGCAGTCATTGTTGGCCCGGTTCGGTTGGACCGCTGCATGCATGTGTCGGATTGGACGTGGAGCGCCCCGCTTAGTCTCGCGCTTCAAGCGGCGCAGCAGCCATTTTCGGCGTCATCCGCTGACCTCGTCCAGTGAGGGACGATCCCGTCATTGATCTTTGAAGGGTCAGTTCATACGGCACCCTCCAAAGGTCTTTGACGGAATTCGGTGTTGTCGGCCCACATCCGGTGCATGACGACAGCGAGCTTTCGGGCAACTGCGACGACGGCGCGCCGACGGCCTTTGCGGCGCATCAACCGCAAACCCCACGACTTGATATCCGACCTGGCAACAGACCGCATCATCATCGCGTTCGCGGCTGCATAAAGCGCGGATCGCACATCTGCATCTCCAGCCTTCGAGATGCGGCCGGGGTTGTCCATCTCGCCGGACTGATAGCGGCGTGGTGTCAGACCGAAGTGCGCGGCAACTGTCCTTGAACTAGTGAAGCGTTTGGGGTCATCCACCGCCGCTTTGAAGGTCAGTGCTGTAATCGGCCCGACGCCGGGGATCGCCATGAAGCGCAGGCAGGTCTCATCATGGCTGGCGGTGCGTTTCACCCGCCGGTCCAGTTCCCGGTACGCGGAGAAGAGAACAGCTCGGGCATCTAGGAGCGGCAGCAACGCGTGTGACAGGTCTGGATCTGCTTCGATGATCGGGCGCACCTGCTCATCAAACGATGCCTGGTCGACACGCGTTGGCAGGCGCAACCCGAAGATCCGGAACAGCCCACGTATCTCGTTCGCCAGATCGATGCACTTTCGTTGGACCGCTTTGCGGCTACTGAGTAGCGCACGAACGGCGTGTGCCTCTCGGCTCTTCATATGGACAGGGTTGAACCATCCAGACCGAAGCACATTGGCAATCCCGCGCGCATCAGACTTGTCGGTTTTGTTGCGCATAGCTGACAACGCCGCGTTCACCTGCCGTGCTTCCATACAAACAACGTCAAAGCCAGCGCTCTGCAATCCAAAGAATAGGTGCTGGCTCATCGCCTCAGCTTCGAACCCGATCCGGAGATCACTGACAGGGAGGCCAGAAAGACAGCCGCTGATATCTTCAATCTCGCAAGCGACTGAGCGCTCAAGAACCGTTCGGCCATCTCCATCAATCACGCAGACAGCGACTGACCGCAGCGACACATCCAAACCAACAAAGTAATCCATCTCGTTCTCCTCAAATTGCAGATATATCCTGCAACTCTATCAAGAACCTGACCCATCAATCCGGTCAGCCCGATTACCCTGCTTGGTCCCGCATAGAAGACCTTGGTGCATCACGCAGCGAACGGCAGCAACGAGCCCTTCTTTACCGAATGCTGCGTTATGCACGAATGTCGGCTATGCGAATTGGCTCCGAAAGACCGACTTCGCGAAATCGAGGAATTTTGTTAGCCTTTGTGGCATGTACCGGTCACGATGATAGATCAAGGCCATCGGTTGTTCAGGCAAGCTCCAATCAGGTAGTAGCTGCACCAACCTACCTGCTGCGATGTCGCTTCTGACGAGGGTTACTGGCAACATGGCGACACCCATGCCAGCAATCGCAGCAACGCGCACAGCTTGCCCGGAATTCACAGATATTCTTGTTTGAGGGGACCAGCATTGTTCTGCGGACCCCTGTTTGAATCGCCATGGCTTGCGTCCAGTTCTTGAAAAGAGAACTGCGCGGAAGCGATCCATATCTGATGGTATCTGCGGTTCACCGTGTTCTGATAAATACTCACCAGACGCGCAGACCATCATTCTATATGGGGCGAGCTGAATTTGCAGGAGCGCGCTGTCTTCCAGCTCTCCAATACGAAAGGCTGCGTCAAAACCACCGGCGATCAGATCTTCATTGTTGTCAGATAAGGTCAATTCAATTTCCACCTCTGGTGCGATCTCAGTGAAGCCCTTTAGAGCAGGCATCAGTGCTGCTGAACCAAAGCTCATTGGGGCCGCGATACGCAGCCGCCCCTGAGGTTGTCGCTGCTGATCGCTTGCCTTGCCCTCAGAGAAATCAACCAATTCCAGAATGTCCCTACATTGCTCGAGATAGCTTTCGCCAAAATCTGTGAGCTTTTGTTGTCGCGTCGTGCGGTTGAGCAGTTTCGTCTGAAGGTGTTCCTCAAGGCCTGCAATCCTTTGTCCCACCAAAGCGCCGCTCACATTAAGTCTAAGCCCCGCGGCATTCATCGAACCGGCTTGTGCCACTTCGACAAAAGTGCGCATCGCAGTGAATAGGTCCATCGTAAAGAAATCCTTTTCTATGACTAAACATATTGGTCAATTATCACAATCTGATAGTCAATATAGGGTCCTCTCTGAACCACCCCAAGAGAGAGACCACTATGAAAAACCAATTTGAAAACCGCGCCGTGCTTGTGACGGGTGCCGGAACTGGCATGGGTCGTGCGGTAGCGCTTGCACTTGCGAGTGAAGGGGCTTCTGTAACACTTTGGGGGCGGCGCACGACACCTCTTGAAGCGGTTGCAAAGGAAATCCAAGAGGCTGGCGGCTCTGCCCTACTTCAAGTCTGTGACATCTCCAATCCGGACGAGGTCGCCATAAACCTAAAAGCATCTATTGCCCACTTCGGGAGGTTAGATGCGGTCTTTGCGAATGCGGGGCATCTGGGTGAGTTCAAGCCGCTCAGGGATACTCAGGCTGATGACTTTGCGGATCTTATCCAAACCAACCTTGTTGGCACGCAGCAAACGGTGGCACAGTGTCTGCCCCACATGGAAAATGGTGCCGTTTTGATAAATGCGTCTTGGACCGCTGGCGCAGTGATGCCTGGGTCTGGTGCCTATGCGGCCACAAAAGCAGCGCTCCTTGCGATGATGCGCGTATTCGCTGTCGAGGAAGGCCCGCGTGGCAATCGGATCAACGCAATTAGCCCCGGGATCATTCTGACCCCAATGGCGGACGAAGTATTAGACCCAGAAATTTCCGCCCGTCTTTCGAACCACACACCGCTGCGACGGAACGGTAGACCAGAGGACATAACTGGAACCGCGATGTGGCTCTTGTCTGACAACTCCGACTTCGTGACGGGTCAAGACATCGTCGTTGATGGTGGATTTACTTTGGGCGGAGCACTGAGATGACAA
>CALKJA010000026.1 GCA_937995865.1 uncultured Paracoccaceae bacterium
TGAATACTAGCGGAGCGCGCTACCCTGAAGTGCGACTCCTATTGGAAACCAATGAGTTATCTAATAGGAGATCATGGCAAGGGAGCTGTTTACACGCAACTATCACTGCGAGAACGCCGTAAGATCGAGACCTGGTGTAACGCAAAGGTACCTGTCAGAGAGATGGCACGCGTCCTCAAGCGTCACAAATCGGCGATCTTTGGCGAGATCAAACGTAACTTCTGGGCGGATGATGCCTTTCCAAAGAAGTACGCGGGCAACTTTGGTCATGCCGCTCAACTGCAGACGAACAAGCGTCGGTCGGTGCAGCGCAAACTGATCCGACATCCAGACCTGTGCAAGACCGTGGTCGCGCGGATCAAACAAGGATGGACGCCTGAGCAGATCGGCAATCGCATGATCTACGAAGGTGCCAAACTGCTCTTCTCCAATGGATTGCCCACCTACCGCCCGGCGTAGCGGCCCAACGAAAGTAACCGCGGTGTCTGAGGCAGTCACACACACTCGTTCAATGCGCCGTTGGCCAGCGATGGATCCTAAAAGTGTGATCTACCAATTTTGGCCCTTATCCAAGTGCGTAGCCAGCGCCGCGGACCGTCCGCACAGGATCTTCACCACCATGCTGACACAGAGCTTTGCGCAAGCGGCCGATATGCACGTCAACCGTTCGGGTATCGACATAGATATCCCTACCCCACACACGATCCAACAATTGTTCCCGACTGTAAACGCGGCCCGGTTTTTCCAGGAATGTTGTAAGCAACCGAAATTCTGTTGGGCCAAGCTTTATCTCTTTGTCAGCGCGGCTGACGCGGTGATTTTCGGTGTCCAAAGTGATGTCATTGAAGTCCAGTTGGGTTGCCACAGAGCCCGGGCGCGCACGCCGCAACTGAGTTCGAACGCGAGCCATAAGCTCGAGCACAGAATATGGCTTGGTGACATAGTCATCCGCACCAGTTTCAAGCCCACGGATTTTGTCGACTTCTTCCGAGCGTGCTGAAAGCATGATGATGGGCAAAGCGCGGGTGTCTTTGCGCATCTTGAGTTGCCGACAGACTTCTATGCCAGAAACGTTTGGCAGCATCCAATCCAGCACAACGATATCGGGCGTATCTTCATCAACGAGGAGAAGTGCCTCCTCGCCGTTCTCGGCCTGAATAACACGAAAGCCCTCGCTTTCCAGATTGTACGACAACACCGCGCGTTGCGCTGGTTCGTCCTCAACCAATAACACAGAAGGTTGTGTCATGGCGGCGCCCTACCCCTTTGCCCCGATTACAGCCGTTGCTTTTGGACGTGCACCTTCCGGGTGCTCACCGGTGACGAGATAGATAACCTCCTCGGCGATATTGGTGGCGTGATCGCCCATACGCTCAATGTTTTTGGCGATGAAATGAAGATGCATGCAGGGTGTGATGTTGCGCGGATCTTCCATCATATGGGTCAGGAATTCGCGAAACAGAGCATTGTACATTTGATCGACTTCTTCATCGCGCTGTCGGACATCAGTCGCCAACGCATCGTCGCGTTGAATATAGGCGTCCAGAACATCGCGCAGCATCAGCTCAACTTCTTTGGCCATCCTTTTCAGCGCTTGGTCAGAGCCATTGATCGGGTCGGTTCCAGCCAGAACAGCCGTGCGTTTAGCAATGTTCTTGGCGTAGTCGCCGATACGCTCGAGATTGGATGCGATTTTCATCACGGTCAGAACTGTCCGCAAATCTGTGCTCATTGGTTGACGTAGCGCGATGATCCGTGCGGCTTCTTGGTTCACGTGATCCTCAAGATCATCAATGGCTGCGTCCCCTGCCTTGACCTGTTCAGCCAGCTCAGTATCACGATCAGAAAGCGCGCGCGCGCCCTGCAGGATCGAAGCTTCAACGAGCCCGCCCATTTTCATGATTGAGGCCTGAAGCCCCTCTAGATCGCGGTCAAACGCGGATACAATATGTTGGTCATTCATGGGATTACCCGATCCGGCCTGTGATGTAGCTTTCGGTGCGCTCATCTGTAGGGTTCGTGAAAATTTGGCCCGTGTCACCATATTCAACAAGTGTGCCAAGGTGGAAGAAGGCTGTTTTCTGACTGACGCGCGCGGCTTGCTGCATAGAGTGTGTGACAATCACAAGGCTGTAGTTCTTGCGCAGCTCGTCGATCAACTCTTCGACTTGGCTTGTGGCGATCGGGTCAAGTGCCGAGCATGGCTCGTCCATTAGGAGGACTTCAGGTTCGGTGGCGACCGCGCGCGCAATACATAGGCGTTGCTGTTGGCCGCCTGAAAGCCCGGTGCCCGGAGCATGTAGCCGGTCCTTCACTTCGTCCCAGATGGCCCCGCGGCGTAGTGATTTTTCTACGATCTCATCCATGTCGGCTTTTGAGCGCGCAAGGCCGTGAATGCGCGGCCCATAGGCAATGTTATCATAGATCGATTTGGGAAATGGGTTTGGCTTTTGAAAGACCATTCCAACTTTGGCGCGCAGCTGCACAGGGTCAACCTTGCGGTCATAGATATCCTCATTGTCGATCCGGATATCTCCGGTCACGCGGCAGATATCGATTGTATCGTTCATGCGATTAATACAGCGCAAGAAGGTGGACTTTCCGCAGCCAGACGGGCCGATAAAAGCAGTCACAGTCTTGTCTTCAATAGCCACGTCAACATCTTTGATCGCGTGGCTTTCGCCATAGTGGACGTTCACTTTGTTGGCGGAGATCTTGATATCGTTTTGTGTCACTGTCCGCTCCGCAAGGTGGTTATCATCATACATGTGTGTGTCCTTCCGCGTTTACCAGCGGCGCTCAAAGCGGCGGCGCATCAGGATTGCGATCATGTTCATGGTCATAAGGAACCCAAGCAGCACAATGATGCCACCCCAAGCCCTTTCGTAGTATGCAGGGTCCGCTCTTTTGGCCCATTCAAAGATCTGTGCAGGCATCGCGGAGTTTGGATCCAAAAAGCCAGAGGCAACCCCTTCTGGGTAGTTTGATGCAATAAAGCCGACCATCCCGATCAAAAGCAGAGGTGCTGTTTCGCCGAGCGCCTGAGCCAAACCAATGATTGTTCCGGTAAGAATGCCGGGCATCGCCAAGGGGAGCACGTGATGAAACACAGTTTGCATCTTGGACGCGCCCACGCCTAGGGCCGCTTCGCGGATCGAAGGCGGCACCGATTTTAACGACGCACGGGTGGAGATGATAATCGTTGGCAAGGTCATCAATGTCAGCACAAGGCCGCCCACAAGTGGCGCCGATTGCGGCAAATGCGCAAATTGGATGAAGACAGCCAAGCCAAGAATACCGAACACGATGGATGGTACGGCCGCCAAGTTGGAAATATTTACTTCGATGATGTCCGTAAGACGGTTCTTAGGGGCAAATTCCTCAAGATAAATCGATGCGGCAACACCAATGGGCAGCGCGAAAACCAAGACAACCAGCATCATGAAGAATGAACCAATCATCGAAACCCCGATGCCGGCTTGCTCAGGGCGGCTTTCAGAAGCATCTGACCCGGTGATGAAGGTCCAATTGAAGCTGCGATCAACCAAACCAGCTTCTTGCATTTGATCCACCAGATCCAGCGCAGCCGGAGCAAGGTTTTTGTCCCGAGCAAGGCTTTCGCGGGTTACGCGGCCTTTGGAATACCCATCCACGCGTGATGATGTCCGAAACTTGAAAACCTCAGTTGTGCCAATGCTTTCAGGGTTGGCCAGTACATACTCGCGCAATGTCCCCGCCGCACCTGATGAGAAGATCTGTTTAAGGTCATCTGCACTGGTGAGTTCTGTTTCAAATCCCAGTTCTTCAACTTTTGCGGCCAGCTGGGCCGTAATGATGTCACGGTATTTCGAGGTTTTAACGAAAGAGGCTTCTGCCGCTTCGATCTCTGCAGTGTCCAAAACAAGTTCGAAGGTCACAAACGTCTGGGTAAACGCACGAGTGCCATTTGAAACGATGGTTGTCAGTAGAACGATCAAAAAGAGCAAACCAACCGTTACGGCACCAATACCGAAATATTGAAACCGCTTCTCTGCCGCGTTCCGCTTTTTTGTGCGTGCATCCAACTCAAGCAACGAGGATTTTTTGCCGGTCATAGCTCCGGGTCCTGTGGCGTCGGTCATTCGTATTGTTCCCGGTATTTGCGGACAATGTAGAGGGCAAAGACATTAAGCCCAAGCGTGATCACGAAGAGCGTCATGCCCAATGAAAAGGCCACCAATGCTTCGGGGCTCGCAAAATCACTATCCCCTGTTAGCTGGCTTACGATCTTGGCAGTAACTGTTGTCATCGCCTCAAATGGGTTGAGCGAAAGTCGGGCCGCAGCCCCTGCCCCTAGCACGACGATCATCGTCTCACCGATAGCACGCGACGCGGCAAGAAGGATTGCGCCCACGATGCCCGGCAGTGCTGCAGGCAAGACCACTTGCTTAATGGTCTCAGAGCGCGTCGCACCAAGGCCAAACGACCCATCCCGCATTGATTGCGGGACCGCATTAATGATGTCGTCAGAAAGAGAGGACACAAACGGGATCAGCATGATGCCCATCACCAGCCCCGCCGTCATCACCGCCGTACCACCACCCATCCAGTTAACGCCCAGATGCCCATCTTGGCCAAAGAAGGACACAAGGAACGGTCCAACGGTCAAAAGCGCAAAGAGACCGTAAACGATAGTTGGGATCCCTGCGAGCAACTCAAGCAACGGTTTTGCAAAGGCCCGTACAGCTGGGCCGGCATATTCGGACAAATAGATTGCAGATAGCAGCCCGATAGGGACAGCAACCAGCAACGCGACCAGCGAAATATATAGGGTTCCCCACAAAAGTGGCAGCATGCCAAGTTCGGATCCGCCGCCAAAGCTCGGTGACCAAACTGTCGAGAAGAAGAACTCTGATGCTGGGTAGAGTTGAAAGAATTCAATCGTGTTAAAGATCAAAGACAGCACGATACCAACGGTAGTAAGGATCGCGATTGATGCCGCAACAATCAGGATGGCAAGGATGGCGCGCTCCACTGTATTGCGGGCCCTGAAATCCGCATTCGTGCGGCTGTAGGCGTAAAGAAACCCCGCGATGGCAAGGCCCAGAACAATGACCGTCCGGACCATGTCAAATGTGGCGGATATCGCCCGGTAGGATTGTGCAAGGCGAAGCACATTAGTATCCACTGCGGACCCAAGTGCGACGCCAACAGACCCGAGCACTGCGCGGACATCATCGAAGTTCACCTCGGTTGCGCGTGCCTCTTCAGCACTCATTGCGCCTTGACCGACTGCTGCATCCAACCCGTCTGCCAGTCGCCGCACATCGCTCATTACCAACCCAAAGGATGACCCATCGCTTACGATCTCAGGCGGAATATCTCCGCGCACGCTGGCTCCGATCAGGATGGGCTGAAGAACCAGCCACAAGGCCAAAACCAAGAGCGAAGGCACAAGAACGAACAGCGCAGCATTGGACCCATAATAGCTGGGAAGCGAATGCAGGTTGCGGGTGTTGCCCCCGGCCGAAGCCAGCGCACGGCGGCGGGCCAAAACATAACCCACAAGGGCAAGCGCAAGGAGCAGGGTCAGAAGCCAAAGCACGGGCATAGAGGGGCACCAAGAATTAAAGTCAGGACCAAAATGTGGGGGCGGAACATTCTACCGCCCCCACAAAGATCACACAGATTACATATCGCTTGAAAGCGTCTCTTCGTTTGCGATCATTTCTTGTGTCGTTGCCAAGTCAGGGTCAGCAACCAGACCGTAAGCGGCTAGTGGGCCTGCTGGGCCTGCAATCTCATCAACCATGAAGAATTGAGCGTATTCTTTCAGACCAGGGATCACGCCGATATGAGCTTTCTTCACGTAGAAGAACAATGGGCGGGACACCGGGTATTCACCTGTTGAGATTGTTTCAGTGGAAGGTGCAACACCGGCCATTGTTGCAACTTTCAATTTGTCGGTGTTGTTCTCGTAGAATGCGAGGCCAAATACGCCCACACCATTTGTGTTGGCATCGATACGCGCCAAAGTCTCGGTGTAATCGCCATCGATATCTACGGATTTGCCGTCAGTACGAACTGCAAGGCACGCGTCCTCTGCGTCATCCTCAGAAACACCAGCCGCCATCATTGCTTCGAATGCGCCTGTGGCTTCGCAGCCTGCCGCAATCACTTTTTCCTCGAACACTTCACGTGTGCCGTGCTTGGTGCCTGGGATGAAAGCAAGGATGTCTTCGGCTGGAAGATCAGCGTTGAAGTCAGACCATTTTTCGTAAGGGTTGTCGACCAGCGCGCCGTCAACCACGACTTGAGGGGCCAGCGCATTAAACCAGTCGCTTTCAGTGAAAGCTGTGAAGGCTGGGCCGTCCAACTGGGACGCAAACACGATGCCGTCATAGCCGATGCGGACTTCGATGATGTCGGTTACGCCATTTTCGGCGCAAGCAGCAATCTCACGGTCGCGGATCGCGCGGGACGCGTTGGCCACGTCGATTGTGTTGGTGCCGACGCCCTCGCAGAAGCGCTTGAGGCCGGAGGACGACCCACCAGATTCCACAACCGGTGTTGGGAAGTCGGTGTTTTCGCCAAAGGCTTCAGCGACGATGGACGCGTATGGCAACACAGTGGAGGACCCGGCGACTTGGACATTGTCACGTGCGCTCGCTGCGCCAGCAACAGCAGCAATGGCAAGCGCTGAGACGGTTACTTTTGTGAAAGACATTTTTGGAAGCTCCTGTTTCCTGTCATCTGGCGCCCCCCCGGGGTGTCGCCTTGCCGGTTCCCTAAGCAGGCTGCGTTGACCTTTTGTGAAGCTTTCGTAACAGTTTTATGACAGCGCCCGACCTACTGCAGAAATACGGCGCTATAAGAACAAATTTATAGTTCAAACCACAATTATTCGTCTGAGAGCCGAGGCAGTACGACGGAAAACGTAGACCCTTCTCCAATTTGGGAGGAGATTCGCAGCCTGCCGCGGTGGCGTCCGATCACATGTTTTGCAATCGCGAGGCCAAGGCCGGTCCCACCCTTTTCGCGCGATCTATGTGTATCGATTCTGTAAAACCGCTCGGTTAATCGCGGAAGATGGTGCGTTTCGATACCTTCCCCATTGTCCTGAACATCAAAGATAATCGCCGGTCCACGAAGTGCTGGCTCGCGGGCCGGCAGGCTGGCTTTGATCGCAACGCGCCCTCCCCCGTATTTTGTGGCGTTTTCAATCAAGTTACGAAAGACTTGTGTGAGCTGGTCGCGGCTGCCCATCACCCATATGGGGTGGTCTGGAAGATCAAGCTGGAGATCCACCTCTCCATTTCCGATAACCTGCACAAGGGTTTGTGCGGTTTCCTGTACCAAATCGACGACATCCAAACGCTGATCCGGAACCACGCGCGCTTCGCTTTCAACACGGCTGAGTGACAAGAGATCTTGAACAAGCCGGTTCATCCGCCCGGCTTCCACGTCCATCATCCCCAAAAAGAGCTCCGCCGCCTTTGGGTCATTGCGTGCCGCCCCGCGCAAGGTTTCGATAAATCCCGAAAGTGCAGTCAGCGGAGTGCGCAGCTCATGGCTCACATTGGCCACGAAATCCCGTCGCATTTGCCCCAAGCCTTCGGCACCTGAAATGTCTTCAAAGACCAAAAGCACGCCGGTCTGCGCGGAACCCATCAAACCACTTATGTTGATCCGATACAGTTGGTCCCGGGATGTAGACGGTGCGGTGAAACGTATGTCGCGCCGGGATCCGTCGTCCAAAGCCCCTTCGATCGCGTCCATAACACCCGGTTGCCGCAAGACAGTAGAATAATGTGCCCCGGATGCATCATGCCCTAAAAGAGCCCCTGCAGGTGCATTCATACACAAAATACGCCGCCCACGAGCTATTATCAGTGCCGGTAAATGCAGCGCGCCGACTACGGCCCGAAAAGATTCAATGCGATCCATCCTTTACAGAGCGTCCTTTCGCACTACGTTATATTCTATAGAAAAAGTAATTTTGTTTATCCTACCGAGAACGTTAGTCACAAATTTC
>CALKJA010000027.1 GCA_937995865.1 uncultured Paracoccaceae bacterium
CTAGGTCCGTGATCTTCTTTCGAAGGGTATTGCGGTTGATTCCAAGCAGGTCAGCACATTTAGCTTGGTTTCCACCGGTTGCATCGAGGGCAATTTCAATAAGAGGCAGCTCAATTTCTTTCAGAATTCGCTGGTAGAGGCCGGGAGGCGGCAAGACACCTCCATGAAGATCAAAATGGCGGCGCAAGTGTTTCGCGACCGACGCAGAGAGCTTCTCAGTATCGGCAGTTCCAGCGATTGGATCGACCGCAGGCTGATTGCCCAACACAGCTTCGACTTCGGCGCGCGAAATCTCATCTTCTGACGACGTCACAACCAAGCGTCGAATGGCGTTTTCCAATTGCCGTACATTTCCCGGCCATGAATAGGTGCGAACCAATTCAACAGAATCATCAGATAGTTTACGCAACGCAACGCCATCGCGGACTGCACGTGTAAGGAAATGATCGGCCAAAAGTGGGATATCGTCTACGCGTTCGCGCAACGCAGGAACCGTCATCGTGACACCCGACAATCTGTAAAACAGGTCTTGCCGAAACACGCCGGCTTCCATCTGGCTCATCAGATCGACCTGACTGGTTGCCATGACGCGCGGCGACCCCTCGGTTAGGCTATCAAGCATCCGCACAATACGAGTTTGTGCCTCATCGGGAAGGTTGCCAACTTCGTCAAAAAGGATTGAGCCCCCTCTAGCGCGCGCAAGCAGGCTGGCGGGACCGTCCATCCCTTCAAGGTCCTCAGCAGAAACCACCACAAAAGGGGATGTCCGCCGATCCGAGAAGTCATGAATGGCGCGCGCAATCAGGCTTTTGCCTGTTCCGCTTTCGCCAGCAATCAAAACCGGCAGCTCTGCGTTCATAACCCGCGCGACAAGTCGGTAAAGCTCCTGCATCGCGGGTGTGCGTCCCACAAGCGGCAAATCATCAGAAGATGCGCGATCATCATTTGCAGGTGTCGGCATGCGCCGCTTGAGCTCCAAAGCCCGTGAAGCACGCTTCATCAGATCAGGAAGATCGAAGGGCTTTGGCAAATAGTCGTAGGCGTCTTTTTCAGTCGCCTGAATCGCTGTCACGATTGTGTTTTGCGCGCTGATAACAATGACAGGCAAGCCTGGGCGCGTCTCGCCGATCTTTGGCAAAGCGTCCAACCCATTACCATCGGGCATCATCACATCAGAAATGACAAGGTCGCCCTTTCCTTCATCCACCCACCGCAAGAGGGTCATGAGGGAAGACGTTGCGTGAACCTTACACCCTGCCCTCGTAAGTGCCTGTGTCAGAACGGTTCGGATCGTGCGATCGTCATCAGCAATCAAGACTGTGCCGTCCATTTTTAGCTCTCCTCTTTGGGGGCGATTGGCATAGAAATCCGGAACGACGTATGCCCGGGCACACTGTCGACTGAAATCCAGCCATCGTGATCAGAAATTATCTTTGATACGAGAGCGAGCCCAAGCCCCGTGCCGTTTTCACGGCCTGAGATAAAGGGATCGAATATGTCGTTGGCGATGTCTTCCGGAAGTCCGGGACCATCATCTATCACCTCAATTTGCAAAGGCAGTCCGCGCCCTGTTCCGTCACGACGACGCAGGCGCAGCGAATGGTCATAGTAGGTCTTGAGAGTGATCGTTCCCGTTTGGCCTTTTGAGGCTTCGGCAGCATTTTTGATCAAATTCAAGAACACCTGCAAGAGTTGGTCACCATCGGCAAAGGTCGGAGGAAGTGACGGATCGTAGGCTTCTAAGACGCGCATGTGCGCGGCGTAACCCAATAGCGCCGATTTACGTGCGCGATCCAACACATCATGCACATTGACGGGCCTCAAAGCCGGCGGTGAAACGTTTCCAAACTCTTCGACCTGTTCTAGCAGCTTCACGATGCGGCGCGTCTCAGCAACGATGAGGTCCGTCATCTCAAGATCTTCTTTGCGCAAATTCATCGAAAGCAACTGGGCGGCTCCTGCGATTCCAGCCAATGGGTTCTTAATTTCATGCGCAAGCATTTCAGCCATGCCTATGGCAGTTTTTGCAGCAGTTTTAGCGTTGGATTTCCCGCCTAAGCGGCTGGCGTGTTCGCGGGGTTCCAGCAAAACAAGAACTGTGCCAGACTTCGCGCCGCTCATCGGAGCGATCTGAATATTACACTGCACAGGGGGGCGGTCTCCGGTGCCAACATCCACATCATTGATGAAAAGCGGGACTTCATCTGCCCTCGCACGCGCCAATGCCGCGTCCAAAGGCGCATCAATCATAAGATTGTCCCAGACCGGCTTGCCGTACATTGACTTGGTGGATTGATTAAGAAAGCTCTCCGCCGCGGAATTTATCCGGCTGATCGTGTCGTCCGGCGTGACCGTCATTGCCGGGATCGGCAGCGAAGACCAAAGATCATCAAAGGTCGTCATGCAGCCACCTCCGCATGGTCGTCCAATGCCAAAGGCAAACAATCCATAACGTATTTGGGATCCTTCGCCGTCAGGATTTCCTTGCGCAGCTTGGACGGCGTGTTGGCCGCGTCCATATACCACCCGAGGTGTTTTCGTGTGACCTTCAGCCCAAGCTCCGGTCCGTAAAAGGACAGCGCCGCTGTGTAATGCTCTTGAGCCGTTGCTATCCGTTCTGCGGCCGAGGGCTCCGGGCGAGGCGTTTCACCGGCCAAAACAGCACGAATCTGTGCCAGACGCCAAGGTGCACCTTGAGCGCCGCGCCCCACCATCACCGCGTCAGCACCGCTTTGCGCGAGCGCATCCTGTGCTTGCGCTGGTGTCGTAATATCGCCGTTTACAACAACGGGGATCGACACGGCCTTTTTAACTTGTGCGACAGCTGCCCAATCGGCGCGGCCTTTGTAAAATTGGCAACGCGTGCGACCGTGTATGGTGATCCAACGAATGCCTGCGCTTTCGGCCCGCTTGGCCAACTCGGGCGCATTGAGCATCCCTTCATCCCATCCCAGCCGCGTTTTAAGCGTTACCGGCACGCCAACCGCGCCAACGACGGACTCAATCAAGGTTAGCGCATGATCGAGATCCTTCATAAGCGCAGACCCGGAATAACCGCTTGTCACCTTCTTGGCGGGACAGCCCATGTTTATATCTATGACGCGAGCGCCCAGGCCTTCCAGCTCTTGCGCTGCACGGGCCATCCAATGGGCTTCGCGCCCTGCTATTTGAACCGCCGTGCCGTCCACGTTAGCCCCAATCTCGGCGCGCTCACGAACCCCGGGTTTCGCTTGCACCATCTCTTGCGAAGCGACCATCTCACTCACAACCAGATCGACCCCAAACTGAGCGACGATCTGACGAAAAGGCAGATCCGTGATGCCCGCGAGCGGGGCAAGGATCACTGGTGGCGAAACCGCCTCTGCCATAAACTTCAACACGTGCACATTCCTTAGGCGCTGCTCTAGATCTATCGCTGCGGTCGGCATCTCTCAAATAGACCTAAGGGATTATGACGTGCAATTCATCATGTGATTAAATTTTGTGCATTTTCATCTATGGAGACTCAACTATTGCCCCTTTGCACAGCACAAGCATAACTGTCGGTATGACTGACAAGACTCCCAAAACTGCGGCGATCATCGTTGCCGCCGGGCGCGGCACACGCGCCGGCGGAACCGTTCCAAAGCAATGGCAGACAATCGCTGGCCGTACGGTTGCGGCGCACACACTTGATGTGTTTCACAATCACCCGCGCGTGGATGTTATTCTTTTTGTACACCACATGGCAGACACAGAGCGCGCAAAGGCAGAGGCGCAAACATTCGGCGCGCATCTTGTCATCGGCGGCGCAACACGCGATGCATCAGTAGGCGCTGGACTAAAGACCGCACAAGCCCTTGGTGTATCTCAGGTTCTTATTCATGATGTTGCTCGCCCTGGGCTGCCTCCAGAACTAATTGATCGAGTCTTACAAGCGTTGGAGACATCTCCGGCAGCCGCCCCTGCTTTGGCCCTCTCAGACGCATTGTGGCGTGGAACTGGCGGCATGGTCGTTGCCACAGTCAATCGAGCTGGACTATACCGCGCACAAACGCCTCAGGGGTTTCACCTTCAGCCGATCTTAGAGGCTCATGCCGCCCACCCCGGAGGTGCCGCAGATGATGTTGAAGTTGCGCGCTCTGCAGGTCTTGACGTGGCCATCGTTGAAGGCGACGAGGCAAACTTGAAGATTACTGGTCCCGCCGACTTTAAACGCGCAGAGGCAATTTTGGGGTCGAAGGCATTGGATATCAGATTAGGCAACGGCTTTGACGTTCACAAATTTGGCCCCGGCGATGCCGTGGTCCTTTGTGGTGTGACGGTGCCATTCTCAAAAGGGCTCGTTGGCCATTCGGACGCAGATGTTGGCATGCATGCAGTTACCGACGCAATCTACGGGGCCTTGGCCCAAGGTGATATCGGGCAGCATTTCCCGCCTTCAGACCCGCAATGGAAAGGTGCAGACTCAAACATATTCTTAAGCCACGCTGTGCGACTTGCATCGGAAATGGGGTTTAGAATCAACAACGTGGATTGCACACTTGTTTGCGAGTTGCCGAAAATCGGACCTCACGCAGCCGCGATGGTACAGGCAATGGCAAAAATAATGGATCTGCGGACCGATCAGGTAAGCGTTAAAGCAACCACATCGGAGCAACTAGGATTCACAGGCCGCGGCGAAGGCATCGCCGCGCTCGCAACAGCAACGTTGATTAGCCTATGACCAGACTTATCGCGACCTTCTTTTATGTCGGCTATATGCGGCCCGCCCCTGGCACTTGGGGGTCATTGGCCGCAGTTGTGGTCGCCCTGCCTATAATCATCCACGGTGGCCTTTTCGCTCTTGGGCTTGGTGCCGTACTCGCATTTGCAATCGGCCTTTGGGCGACCCAAGCCGAAACCGGGCCAGACAATCACGACCCATCGGAAATTGTGATTGATGAAGTGGCAGGGCAATGGATCGCTCTGCTACCGGTTGCCTGGTTTTATCAAATTGCCGAAGGCCCAACGGCGGTCCTTTTGGGTGGAAGCGCACTAGCATTCGGTCTTTTCCGCCTGTTCGACATTTGGAAGCCGGGTCCTGTTGGATGGGCCGACCGTCGCGGTGATGCTATGGGTGTTATGCTGGACGATGTGATCGCAGGGATTATTGCGGCGGCAATCATGCTCGTCGCCTTGCTGGCCCTTGCGGCTGCTGCAATCGCGGCTGTCTACGGATGATCGATCAGGTGCTTGCCTTGCTTGCAAAACGTAAGCTGACGGTCACCTGCGCCGAAAGCTGTACAGGCGGGATGGTCGCGGCGGCACTCACAGACCTGCCCGGAAGCTCAGCCATCTTCGAGCGAGGTTACGTAACATACTCAAACGCGGCCAAAACAGAGATGCTTGGTGTCAAACACGCAACGCTTGAGGCGCATGGGGCGGTCTCAGAAGCTGTAGCCAAGCAAATGGCCAAAGGCGCACTGCAACGTGCAGGTGCTGACATAGCGGTTGCAATTAGCGGTATCGCCGGCCCCGGCAGTTCAGAATTCAAGCCGGAAGGCCGTGTTTGCTTTGCGCTGGCAACACCAAATGGCGTTAAGAGCCAGACCATCGACTACGGGGCCATAGGGCGCGGTAAAGTTCGTGAAGCAAGCCGGGACCATGCCCTGCAGCTTATCCGGACAGCCGCTCAGCCGTAAAGATCTGCTGCACGGCGTTCAAAAGCCCGCACAACGCGTTGCATGGCTTCGTTAAATACGAGCCCGATCAACCCTTGCAAGACCGCATTCTTGAATTCGAAATCTACGAAAAATGATACATCACAGCCATCATCCGCCTCGGCAAACGACCATGTTGATTTCATATACCGAAACGGGCCATCTATGTATTCAGTGTTGATCCGGCGCTGCTCCGGGTAAAGTTCAACCCGGCTGCCAAAGCGTTCCCGAAACACCTTAAATGAAATCACCAGATCAGCGTCCATAGCGCTGCCACCCGGGATTGGAGTCGTAGACCGAATGCGCGCGCCTGCGCACCACGGCAAAAATGCCGGATACTGGGCAACGTCGGCGACCAAAGCGTACATTTGATCGGCAGTGTAAGGCAGTCGGCGGGTTTCAGAGTGGGTTGGCATGCTGCGCTTCTTTTTTCACTGCGGTTGGCCGTCGATGTGATAATCAGTCTGGGGAAATCAAGGGAAAGCCATGACTGAGCGACCATATGTCATTGATCAAATGATCAGCGCAAAATCCATAGCGGCGCGGATTGAGGCGCTATCACACGAAATCGAGCGCGAGTTTGCTGATACAGACAAGGTGGTTGTCGTTGGCATCCTGCGGGGCTCTTTTGTGTTTATCGCGGATTTAGTACGCGAGCTTGACCTCGCTATTGAAGTGGATTTCATCGAGGTCTCAAGCTACGGCAACGCTATGCAAAGTTCTGGGGAAGTGCGCATTCTCAAAGACTTGCGCGGCGGAATTGAAGGAAGAGATGTTCTGGTTGTAGAGGATATTGTGGACACTGGGTTTACGATGCACAACGTCGTTGCCCATCTTTTGACCCGTGGCCCATCCAAACTCAAAACAATTGCGCTGCTGGACAAGCCGTCCCGACGAGAGGTTGAATTCAAATCGGATTGGACCGGATTTGAAATTCCTGACGAATTTGTAGTGGGCTACGGGATCGACTATGCGCAGCGCAATCGAAACTTGGGCTATATCGGCAAAGTGAGGTTCGTTTGATGGGGCCGATGTGGCTTGTCCGAGCGGCACGCTGGGTGCGCCGCCCGCCATCGTGGCGGATGATCCTGATTATTCTTTCTGTGGTCGCATTGTCTGCGGTGATCATCGGTGCTGAGCAAATCTTCGGTCTCGAACTGGCAGAACGTGACATGAACTGGAGGCGTGGCCCTCAGATTAAAGTTGCCGAATAAGTCTCTGATAACAAGAAGATCCAAAGACTATCTGCCAAGATAATTGCAAGAAAGATCCCATCGCCCAGCTGGATAAGATGACCGGGTTAGGCTTTTGCCAGCTTCGCTTCACGTGCAGCCCGAAGCCGCGCAAAATCATCGCCGGCATGATAGCTAGACCTCGTCAGTGGTGTTGCTGACACCATGAGGAATCCCTTGCCGTAGGCGGCTTTTTCGTAGTTTGCGAATTCTTCAGGTGTGACAAACCGATCAACAGCGTGGTGCTTGGGCGTTGGTTGGAGATACTGTCCGATCGTCAGGAAATCGATATCTGCCGCGCGCATGTCTTCCATCACTTGCACAACCGATTGCCGATCTTCACCCAAGCCAACCATAATCCCTGACTTTGTGAAAATTGTCGGGTCTTGCTCTTTCACCCTTTGCAGCAAACGCAACGAATGGAAGTAGCGCGCGCCGGGACGCACCTCAGGGTACAGTCCTGGAACGGTTTCTAGGTTGTGGTTGAAAACGTCAGGCTTCGCTTGAACAACAACTTCCAAGACGCTGTCTTCACAGCGAATAAAGTCTGGTGTCAGAATTTCGATCGTCGTCGCTGGGGACTGCTTGCGGATCGCACGGATTGTTTGCGCAAAGTGTTCGGCGCCACCATCTTCGATGTCGTCTCGATCAACGGACGTAACAACTACGTGGTTCAGATCCAATTTCTTAACCGCGTGAGCAACGCGTCCCGGCTCAAACGGATCCAAATCTTCAGGCGGCTTGCCAGTCGCGATATTGCAGAAGGTGCATGCCCGCGTACACACTTCCCCCATGATCATCATGGTTGCGTGACCTTGGTTCCAGCATTCACCTACATTGGGGCAGCCGGCCTCCTCGCAAACTGTCACAAGCTTGTTCTCGCGCATGATGTCGCGTGTTTGCTTGTACCCTTCCCCAACTGGAGCTTTGACGCGAATCCAATCCGGCTTTTTGGGTTGGGCCGCATCGGGCCGGCGTTGTTTTTCGGGGTGGCGCTGAGCCGGGATGTTTAAGTCGCGCATGGAGCTTCCCTTTGGTCAGTTGCGTAGGACTTAACCATCAAGCCGCGCATTGTCCAACATCCGCGCCGGGATGCGGCATTGCGCCCGATGCATATGCTGTGTGCAACGGCGGCTGCTTCAGGCAGCCGCTCGCTCCTGCCAAGGCCAATCAGCCAATCAAGGGTCCATGACGACCATGACGCTCTTCATAGTGGCGACGCAGTCGCGTAAGGGCGATGCGCAGCACAATTTTGCCTGAACGCGCAGACCAGCCCATCCGCTTCTCTGTCGATTCCAGCCCTTCTAGAAAGCAGCAACAGCGAAGGACAACATCGCCCAACCCCGGCCCAAGATCAGACAGAGCTTCTTGAACCCGGTTGCGAGCTGTCTCGGGACCACCAATCCCGTCTGACGGACCATATGACCCGCGGGTTCCGGCAGTTAAAAAGCCTTCCCAGTTTTGTGTGACGCGAGGCCCCATTTGAGCCAATTCAAAATCTTCGCGCAGGCGTTCCCCAGCAGACACCAACTCATCGCTCAAGAAGGGCTGGCCGCTCTTGTCTTTGCGACGGGCCAAAGCAGCTAACGGGCTTTCGGCAAGGTTATAGCGAAGACGCCGTCCCCGCGTTGAACCGTCTTCTTGTACGGTTTTTTCGCCCCAACTCCGGTGTTGATGGCCGAAAGAAGATTGCGCTTCAGCAAATCCGGCGGCTCGGCTTTCGGAAGCAGCCAGCATGCGTTTGAGCGCTGCCCGGCCCACCGAGGTAATGCGGTAGCGCGCTATTCGGCTTTCCGGGTCGGAACATGCGATCCATTCTTGCACTGCCATCGCACGGGCGACGTTGCGGTCCACCACTGCAGTTCGGGTCACACTCCCGTCAGCGCCATCCCTCACAATTACCGCGTTGTCCATATCACCAGCGACGGCCAGTACGGCTCCTGTTTCACACAAGCGCCGAAGAACGCGGCGCCCCTCTCGGGACAGCGTTTCTTCGCTGGGAGTTTGGGTCTCTTCGGTATCGGACGTTGATATAGAAACATGTTTCATGGGCATGCAATCCTCTGAGCTGTTGGGCGCACTAGGCGCTTGCAAGTGGACCTCGCCAATATGGCGAAGCCCCTCATCAACCAGCGGATCGTCGCGGAGCTGTTCAAACCGGCGCACTTGTCGCGAAACAGTTGAAGCATGTAGGCCCACCTGCCGCGCGACAGCCCGAATCGAAAGGCCTGCTTCGGTATGAACGAGATAGTGCCGTGCCCCATCAGGGAGCCAATCTGGGATCGCTCCCAAAGCATGTTCTACTGTCTGTGCAACCATGCACCCGTCGCTCCTGTGCCCGGTTATCCCAAGATTACCCCAAAGCTTACCCTCAAGGTTATCCACAAGATTGCCTTGGACGTATGCAACTTAGAGTTGCTTCTGTTACCGGTTCGTTAACAACCGCTGGAATATGCAGAATTGTCCATAAATCGTAAACAGTTCTGAAAGGACCGCTCGCTATTTCTGGGGAGGCGCAACACACGTTTGGGTTGTGTTTGGGTGCTTGTGAAAACAAGTCACAGGTGAAGAAATGCAAGATATCCACACAATGCTGTCAAAACTGCGCCGCCCACGTCTTCTTGTCTCAGCAGCGCGGCACGGGCTGTCGGAATATGATCGTAAGCGCCATTTGGGCAAACTGCTGTTTACAGATCGCTTGCCCGGTGTGGGCGCAGCCGTCATGCGGTTAGTGGAGATAGAGAATCGCCTGAACGACGCGCGTGTAGGCAGTGATGCCGCTTACAATACGGCACGCCATGTCGACGTTTTGATCGCGCTTATGTCCGAAGCGGCGGCCTTACAAACCACACCCGAACTCAAAGTGATCGAGGGTGGCAAATGACCGGCTGCCCCCCCTTTTCAAGAAACATCATATCAAACGAATGCGTCCGGCATAGAAGCCTTCTTTTGTGAAACATACTCGGTCAGCGCTGCATAGGTTTGAGGATCCAGAGGCGGCTGCTCATACGCATCCAACATTTGTTGCACACGGACAGCTGCAAGCGCCTGAGTGTCACGGGAGCCATCGTCGACCCAAGTTTCAAACGGCTTGTAGTCTAATACATCAGACCGCCAAAATGCCTCTTTGTAATTTGCATGTGTATGGGCCGCGTCGAGGTAGTGCCCCCCTGGTCCGACTTCTCGCAGGGCATCCATCGCCAAAGCATTCTCATCATAAGCGACACCAGCGGCCAATGTGTGCAACGCCCCAAGCTGATCGGCATCCATCACAAATTTCTCAAATGAACTCACCAGACCTCCTTCGAGCCACCCACATGAGTGCAGCATGAAGTTCACGCCCCCCATCAGAGCCGCATTAAGAGTGTTATTGGTCTCATAACCAGCTTGGGCATCAGGCAATTTGGACCCGCAAAGCCCGCCTCCGGACCGGAAAGGAAGCCCCAATCGGCGCGCAAGTTGGCCCGCACCGTATAGAATCTGCGACGCTTCAGGCGTTCCAAATGTTGGCGCACCAGAGTTCATGTCGATGGAGGTCACGAACGTGCCAAAAATCACAGGCGCGCCCGGACGGACCAGTTGCGAATACGCTATGCCAGCCAAAACCTCAGCCAACACTTGTACCAAGGTGCCCGCGACCGAAACCGGTGCCATTGCCCCACCAACAATAAAGGGAGAGATGATGCACGCTTGATTGTTGCGAGAATAAACCTCCATCGCACCCATCATCACGCTATCAAATGTCAGCGGAGAGTTGATGTTAATCAGTGAGGTCATCACCGTGTTGTTTTGAACAAACTCTTTGCCGAAAAGAATTTCGCACATTTCAACGCTGTCTTGAGCTCGTACAGGCTCTGTGACGGATCCCATGAACGGCTTGTCGCTTAGCGTCATATGGGCCAGCAACATATCAAGGTGCCGTTTATTGACGGCCACGTCCGTGGGCTCGCAAACCGTGCCACCTGAGTGGTGCAGCCATTTTGACATATAACCGAGCTTCACGAACTTTTGGAAATCGTCCATCGTTGCATAGCGGCGCCCGCCATCCAGATCGCGCACAAATGGCGGGCCATAAACGGGCGCACATACAAGTGTATTTCCGCCAATCTCAACGTTGCGAGCTGGGTTACGCGCGTGTTGGGTGAACCGGCTTGGAGCAGTACTACAAAGCTTGCGCGCTAAGCCGCGCGGGATGCGGACACGCTCTCCATCGACATCAGCGCCTGCAGCTTTCCACCGCTCAAGCGCTTCAGGATTCTCCACAAAGGCGACGCCAATCTCCTCGAGGACTTGTTCGGCATGATCTTCGATCAACTCTAAAGCTTCTTCATTGAGAAGCTCCACGAGCGGAATGTTGCGCTCTATATACTTCGCGGCTTCAAATTTTACGCCTGAACGGGCCGCGCGGCGCGCAGCACCGCCGCCTCCCCGGGTTCGGCGTGGGCGGGTGGGTGCATCTGTCATGTCGTCGTCCCCTGAACCTGATGTTGATGCAAATTTAGATCCCTTGCGGGGGGTTGCACCGGACATTTGCGAACCCCTGCAGGGAAAAGCGACAAAAAGTGTAGCTCAATGGGAATTGCAACGCGCTCCGCTTGGGCATAATGGCAGTATATGAGCACGTCAGATCCCACC
>CALKJA010000028.1 GCA_937995865.1 uncultured Paracoccaceae bacterium
CATCACCTCACAGTCGATTGCCCCGTTGGACATCTTGGCCACGGCATAAACGCCAACCATTTTGCTGTCATCGCTTGTCCGCCCAAAATAATCGAATGCATGAACCGGGCGTCGGTCGCCCTGAGATACATCAACAGCAAAGTCCTCGCCCTCATAGACAACTTCTGCCCAGAAACTCAAAACCTTGCCCGATCGAAGCACACGGTTCACAATCCCGCGGATCATCGGCTGATATTGGACCTTCTTGATCCATTTCTCCTGACCGTTGACTTTGACCTTGGTGTTGTAGACCTGCAGAGTGGCCTCGTTGCCATCAGGAACAAGCCCGTGATTGGCGCACTGTCGCACTGCAGCGATAAGGCTCTGTCTGTCTGCGAAGACAAGGTCCGGATCCTTCTCAACCGCGACCATCAGGACAGATGACATGCGCTCTTGCGCCCTCTCGTCCGGAAGGCCAAAGGTGGGCAGGGCTGCTTTTACGTCCTTGCGAAGCTGGGCCAGCGGGTGTGACGGCTTTTTGTCAACAACATCGTTCATGATGTGTCTCCATTCTGACCTATAAGGTCTTTTGATTTGAGGTGGAAATAGACGCGGGCACACGCCTGGACATCGATCAAAGCGTCGTGCGCCCCATCAAGCGGCTCTCCAAAAAAATGCTGAGTGCATTCCTCAAGCTTTGGCGACTTGGGCTTGTTTATGCCCGCTGCAATCATCCGTTCGGTGGGTGGTAGATTGATATGCGGACTTGCTTCCTCCATGGTACAAATCTCATCGAAGTGTGGCATAGGTCCGCCTTTTCTTGCGGCTGCACAAGACATTACACCCACATCGAATTTTATATTGTGCGCAACAACAAAGCTTGCCCGAGACGCCAAAAAACAAAACAGACCCAAGGCGGAATTTTGAGTAACGCCGACTTGAGCAGCCAATTTTGTGCTTACGCCATGTACATCTGACGCTGCTTTCGGGATGTCCATTTCAGGATTTACGATCAATGATACCTGACTAACCATTTCCCCATCTTCATCTGTTAATTGCGCCGCAAACTGCACCAAGCGCGGCTGGTCTGGATGATCGAAGGGCAGGCGATCTTTGTAGAATCCAGTTGTTTCTGTATCGAAAAACAAGATCATGACATTCTCTCCATGTGTGGGATTTCGCCACCCATTTGCATTTCACCAAACCGGTGCAGCATCGTGGGTGGATAGGAATAGGTGGTCATTCGGTCTGCGCGGACGGGCCATTCACCTGTTGAAAAGCCATGGGCGATCTGATTGATGCCATGACGGTTCAGAACTCGCGCCCAATAGAGGGCTTCCTCATCGATCTCGACGGGTACAGGTTCGTATGGTTCTGATGTCTGGATGAACACCAAAGCGGCCGTCTTGGCTGTTGTGCCAAACACCCTTTCAGCACCCTCTGCGGCCAAAGCCATCTGCATTGGATAGCCATGGTCTGTCGTCGCACGATGGGCGGACAGCACAAGGTCAGCACTCTTTGGCGCGAACGTCTTGAGGTCGCCGAAGTCATGCCCATTGTCAGGAATGCAATCGGGACGGCTCTTAATCCAGAGACCCGTCACCTCATCCTGCCAGATCATGCTGATCTCTGTCAGGCTGGATGTGAGGTTTGTGACGGCCTCAGGGCACGCCGCAAGGTTTTCCGACATATACTTGATCTTGGTGACTTGCTCGGATGTCAGGAGGAGCCGACCGTCAGCTTTTTTGTCAAACTCAGTCCAGAATTTGGCGCCTTCAATCGCTGCATTCGACCACTTGCCCGTTTTCTTAAAAGCGGCAACCTGAACAGATGTGGGCCTGCGCGGGGCTCCGTCTGGAACAAAGATGAAATGCTCGTCAAACACCTCGTCGCCAAGGATCAGGGCGTGTGCGGCCCGGCCAAGAATAAGGCTGCTATTCACTTCCCTCTCTGGGTAGCGGTTTGGGTTCAGGTCGCTTGTTTTCCAGAACGCGTGCGGGCTTTTCAGAACTGCCGCGCGAATATTGGATGAGCTGATCGAATATCCGGGCGTACACTGGCTGTGATACCAAGACATGCTCATCCGGTATGCGCCCGGCTCGGTAATCTTCTCGCCGTCAGCTATGGTGCGGATTTCAAGTGACATGGATTTACCTTTTCGTTGCCCCGCCAGCAGCAATCCGGGAGGAAAGATGGCTGGCGGGGCTGAACAGCCCGACCGGGTAGCGGGCTATGCGAATGTGATTGAAGTGAGGACGCTGAGCAGGAACACAGCACCGTAAAAGCTGATCCGCGCCATAAGGCGGGGCTGGGAGTTCAGGTTGCCGCCGTCGCGCAGATTAATGAAGCGAGGCGCTGCATTGCCCGGAGGCACGTGATCGGGCCAAGGTGCGCGGTTGAGGTTGTCCGGGCTCATGACGCCACCCCCAAGTGATCCGCGCAATCACTGCACGTCGCACCAGCCAGATCAGCCGCTCGCTCAACAACCTCTGTGGTCGACTGCACATAGTCAGCATAAACGCCCCAAGCCGTAGCCCGACGAACTCGGTGACAAGCCAGTGCGGCATCGATCACCTGCAGGGTGTCCGGGTCTACGTAATCAGCGAGAAGGTCACGACCGGCCCGGACAGACACCTCGGCGGCAACACCGCGAACAGTCGTGTCTGGCCATTCGGCATCCCGTGGCTGTACGTGCTTTTCTGAAAGTGCGTTGGCGAAACGCGAAACATCTGCCTTGATCGCGGAGGTGACAGCAAGCCATGC
Organism: uncultured Paracoccaceae bacterium; assembly: GCA_937995865.1. GTDB lineage: Bacteria > Pseudomonadota > Alphaproteobacteria > Rhodobacterales > Rhodobacteraceae > Shimia_B. Next base: position 2,743 of record CALKJA010000028.1, read on the forward strand.
AGGCCGCTCCCCTTTGATCACATTACTCATGCTTGATGTAGTCATTATCTTACTCCGGTTAGTGATTTAATCTTTAGCCGATCGCGAAAAGCCCGTCAATCAAAATTATGCAATTAGCTAAAATAAACTTACACCATTCCGGGATGCAGTAAATAATCTTGTGCAAATGTTTACACCGCTGTCTCTTAATTCCAGTTGCATAATATTTAGCGCAAGGCTAGTCATTCGGGTATGGAAAAATTGAAAGAATACCTCAAGGGCCGGAAGAAGCGTGATTTTGCCAGATCGATAGGCACATCACCGGCGTATCTCAGCCAACTGTTATCCGGGTTTCGCAGTCCGAGTTTAACTATGGCCATCGTGATTGAGCGCGAAACAGACGGCATCGTTGATCTGAACTCGTGGTCTCCGTTTGTGAGGGATTGAACGACGGCGGGTACAGCCTGACACTACGCAACGCCATAAAGGAGGAACCCAATGGCAGAGAAAGAAGTAAGAGCGCCGGACGTTGACAGCGATAAGCTGCTGCAAGTCCATGCGGATTTGACGAGGGGTGAAACAGATGCTTCGTCATTGGCCGGTGAGCGGCGTCAAAAGCAGGGCCAAATCGCCGACGAAATGGTGATCGAGCCCAAGGCCCTGTCGCAGTTCCGTGCTGGGTTGAAGATCAAGAACGAAGGCAAGCGGCGTGACTGGCTGCGCAGCATAAAAGCCCTCATTCCAATTGCGGATCAGGTTATTGAAGGCAACCAGCCCGATATGCTGGGCGAGCCTACCGCTGATGTGCAGACGCCTGAGCCGGTCGAGCCGATGTCTGATGCGGATGTGGACGATATGAACGCTTCGTTTGCTGATGCTGCCGACAATATCGAACACGTTGATTTTCCAGAAGCCGGATGATGGAGATTTGGCGCGCAATTCCCGGATTTGATGGATACGAATGGGCACGCAAGATTGGTTGCAGTCGGTCTTTAATTGGCAAGGTGCGCAATCGTCAGATCTGGGCGTGGCTCGATCAATGATTATTCTTGCTATGGATATTGCAACGAATTGCGGATTGTCTGTTGGCAAAGCTGGCAGTGCCCCCAGTTCATGGTCGGAGAATCTCGGCAAGGGGCAGTCTGAGGACGCGCGCTTTTCCAAGGTTCTTTCCATTACGTCATCGCTGATATCGCAGCACAAGCCTGATCTGGTGGCGATTGAGGCTC
>CALKJA010000029.1 GCA_937995865.1 uncultured Paracoccaceae bacterium
CCCTTTCTTAACTTCTTGCGGGGTAAGAACCGAGGTCAACAGAGTTAATCGAGGGCTCACATGTCATCGACTTCAAAACCTAATCGCAAGACAAACAAGGCCCCCGCAAGGGCATCTATCGGTATGGCCGCAGCGCTCTTATCAGCGGCAGCCATCGCAATCGCCGGCGCTGCGTGGGCGATTGGGTCCGCGGCCCGCGAAGTTTTTCTTGCGCAAGAAGAAGAAATTATCCCCGTCATCGCGGGCTCCGAGCTTGATCGCCTCCCCGCTTTGATGCGCGGGATGCGCGTCGCAGAAACAACATCAGGCGTGCGCGGGGTGCCGCCAACGACCAAGCCCCCACGTATGTGCGAAATGCCCGGTGATTACTTTGAACGTGTTGATTTAGGTATTGAGCAGTCCCCAGGATACACAAAGCGCAATGAATATGTCCGCGCCCACAAGCCGCGCCGCGGGTTCCTAAATGAGCGCGAATTGCGCGCTGCCAAGGTTGCCTGGCACTATTTTGAGAAATTCACACAAGAAGAAACTGGCCTTGCCAACTCCGTGGGAAACTACCCTTCGACAACACTTTGGGACACGGCATCCTACATCGCCGGTACGGTTGCAGCCTATGAGCTGTGCATCATCGAAAAGCCAGAATTCGACAGCCGTATGACGCGACTTTTAACCACTATAAAAGGGCTGGATTTGTTCCGCAAAGAGCTTCCGAACAAGGTGTACCACACCAAAACCGGTGAAAAAGTAGACTACACAAACAAGTCGGGAGAGATCGGGTTCTCCGCACTGGATATCGGTCGCTTTCTTGTTTGGATGCGGATCCTGAAAAATCGCTACCCGTATCTTGGGAACACGATCGATAGTGTGCTGCTTAAGTGGGATTACACGAACATTGTCGATACCGAAGGTGTGATGTGGGGCGCCTATGTGGACAAGGAAAGTGGTGAGACCGTTTACGCGCAGGAGGGCCGGCTTGGGTATGAAGAGTATGCTGCAAAGGGATTTGCGCTTTGGGGGTTCAAGCCAGTACTCGCACATAGGGCAGAGCCGTTCCTGACCGCGTCGATATTTGGTGTACAAATCCCCTATGACGGTCGGGATCCTCGTATTTTCCACAGCCAAAACTACGTTGTGACGGAATCCTATCTGCAAGACGGCCTAGAGCTTGGCTTTGACATGCCGCATGATGATAGCTCACCCGACTGGCTGCATTCTGATGGGTGGCGCGCAGAGTTCGCAGACCGCATCTATCAGGTACAGGAAAACCGCTGGCGCCGCACAGGTTTCATGACGGCGCGATCGGAGCATAACGTCAAAGGTCCGCCCTATTTCACCTATGATACCATCTTTTCTGACGGCTACCCATGGAATACGGTGACGCCGCGTGGCGACTATGTCCCAGACCACTCTGCAGTTGCATCTAAGGCGGCGCTTGGCCTTTGGGCGCTGTGGGATACCGACTACACAGATGTTTTATATGACGCGATCATCGAGCTCTATGACCCCGAGAATGGGATGTTTGAAGGGCTATATGAACGCGGGCAGGGGCGTGTTGAAATCTTCACCGCCAACAACAACGGTATCATCCTGACATCCCTTCTTCATAAAGTGCAGGGCAAAATCCTCACCCCTTACTCTGGCGAAACGGAGGTTTGGTACACAGCATTCCGCGACCAAGACACACGCTTTCGCCGCAACTTGCCAGACCCACCGACGCAATCGGACTGGCTCCCCGCGCTCAGGCACTCGGTTCAAACAGAGGCAGATTACTGATGAAACAGCTTCTTCGCTCCACCACTGTTGCAGGCATCTTGATCTGCATTGGCATTGCTCCGGTTTCTGCGCAAACAGCCACGCCACCTCCGGCCACTGAATCAGTCCGACCAGCAGGTTCGCAAGCATTTACGCCGGAAAATGCGATTTTGAATACTGCCATCCCCTTTGCCGTCGGCGCGCGGGAAGCGCAGCAAAGCCTCCGCTCGGCTTTTGGTTGGCCCACCTTTCAAGAAGGTCTAGTGCAAGGTGTGTATTTCCGATTTGACCCGGACGGGTATGCACGGTTTTCGCCCTCACCACGGCTTGATACAGACGTTTTCGAGATCATTTGCCGGCCAAGGACATATAGCTGCATGGGGCGCAAAGGCCCAATCGCATTGGCGGTAACCTCGGATGGGCGCATCCAGATGCGGATTGATCAAGCGCAAGCCACCGATACCTTTGCGCTGAATGACGGGTTCTCGGAGCTACAAATTCCTCCGCGGCTCAACGGTGTTTTGGACCAGCAAATGGAGACGCTGCTTTCTGCCGGGGGGACACTTATCATGCGTAGAGGCGCAGAGGTTGTGGATGAAATCTCCCTGTCTGGATTCTCGGCCGTCCTTTCCTATTTGCGCTGGGTGGCGGCACGGCAGGATTATTCTGTGCTGCCGCGCGATTGGCCTGTGCCGAACGGTACCGTGCCCCAAAACCTACAAACAGCAAACACGTCAAATTGGCCAAACACAGACTTGCGGGTCGCACCCGTGCAAACTGCTGCCACATCCGTACAGCCACAATTGCAACCAAACACACAGCCCATGACACCAAGTGGCGCGGCCGGCGGAACGCTGGACCAAGCAGCTTCAACACCAGAAGTTGCTGCTCTCCGAAGCGAGGTCGCGTTATTGCGCGACTTGTTGTTGTCTCAAAGCGGTGTTGCACCGGCTACTCGCCCAACCGATACAAGATCCGGGATCGACGGCACAACATGGCCACCAGCCGGTGGAACAAGCGCGTCCGAAGAAGAAGCGATGCAAATCACGCAACTCTTCGGCGCCACCCCAAGTGCACCGCATGGGGAGCAAGGGTCTCTAAATGACCCCAATGTCATTCTCACTCAGCTGGAGGCTTTGCGGGCTGAGATGGGTCTTGCAGTTTCAGGGGCTGCTACAGAGATAGCGGCGCAAGCAGCCGGGTATCCACAGACCGTTAAAAACACAAACCCAATTGATCAAATCGCCCCTGAGATCCGGCATTTGCAATATCTGACAAAAGACATGGGATTATCTCCCAAAACCGCGCTACTCATTCTGCAGATGAGCCAATCAAATCAGTCTGAAGAGATCCTTTCCACCGAAGCCCTATTGCCGTCTTCGTCAGCCGCGATCCTTGCGGAGCTGCGACTTGGCATTGAGACGGATCAACCTGAGCCGTTGCAAACGGACCTTGGGCCTGAAACGGAATACCAAATCCTTGGGACGTATTTCCGCACAGTAATCAATTCAGCACACGATTAATGTCAAACAATACACCGTATCAAAAACCCAAAGCTTGGCCCCACCGGGAGGCGCTGACCTAGCAATTTCAACATTGCGTCTTCGTTTCGACGCGGCTTCGACGGTGGCAACAAGTCAGGTGTCGCCTCAGCGGACGTCCCAGCATCAAACCAGATTGATAACGACCCAGGCTGCTTCAGGGCCGGGTAATAATCTGAACAGTTCGTGGTCTTGTATGTCGTCGGCGTCCAACTGCTCATTCACGCCAGCTATCACGCTGGATTCACACGGTGAATCCCAGAGGGCGATATATAAAACAAAGCCCCATGAAACTGTTCATGTCATCCTACGCCAACATGCTCGAAGTGCCTCAAGCATTGCGTGGCCCATTGTTCGGCGCAGCCGCACCTGCGTCAATGCCGACCGCCGACTTGGGAAGCAAACGTTACTTATCCTCAGAGTGTCGCGCGTTTGAAGCTGAGCGAGCTTCGGGCAATCAAGACATCGTTTTCGCTGACGTCGATACCAGTGTTTTAGAGGATTGGAAAAATCAAGGACAAGATTTGCTCCGCGCTCTAAACGTGCTCATCGACGTTCCAGCCGCCGGTCTACTTCATCACTGTAGAACATCCTAAGCGATGAAGGTGTAACCTCAATCGCATTTCGACTGCTTAGCCCAAAAGTCCGGCCTTATGTATCAAACGCACCAACCGTGCG
>CALKJA010000030.1 GCA_937995865.1 uncultured Paracoccaceae bacterium
CTAGGTCAGCGCCTCTCGGCGCGGGACTTTGATCGCCAGGTTGCCGAAATCCAGATCCGCGCTGCCATCCTCAATGGCTTCACCGTACCGGGCATCCCGAAAACCGCCGCCGCAGCATAAATCCGTCTGGGGTAAGGGGTATTCAACCTAAGGCCTTATTTGTGCAACAAAGCCCCTTTCGGCCATAAACGCACCTTTTGAAATCGCTTGGTGTAATACAGCGAACTTACAAGACAGCGGTCTTTTTGCTACGTTAAATTGCAAAACCGTATGCACGCTCGCCCTCTGGAGGGGGCGGCGCGGGCTTGCCGGTAGGGGCTGGTGCCTTTACACTTCGCGCGCAGGTCGAGTGGCTTGCAAAGACAGGGCAGCGCCGATGGCCGCTGAGCACGTAATCTCAATCCAGATCAGTGATAGCACCGCTTACTTCAGCGGCGCTTGTGGAACGTCACGCGCCAGTTTCATGACCAAAGAGGCCGCGGTCATCCTTGGCCCGGTTGAGGCGTTAGGGTCCAAGCAATTCGATCTTGAGGCGAGTGAGGCGCAGCAAAGTTTCTGTTTCACCTTTAAACGCGTGTTAGAGCACACACGCCCAAACGCAGATCAGCTTGACCTCATGAAGGCGGGAATGGCCGCGATACAAGCCCATCGCCCCTGACGACGTGGCGTGTATCACGGCCCTGACTGCGCTTTAGAACAAATACACCGTTGGATTGTCTCCGATGGTTGCCCCGTCATAGCGGATCTTGGCAGACGTCAAGACGCGCCCCTGCATGGCATCCAAGCTCAGCGCCCACCAAGCGGATTGAAGAGCGGCTGGAACATGTGATTTCCGCAGCAAAGTCATCGTTTTCTTGCTTCCGTTTTCAAAGCGAAGATCTACTTTGATCCGCTGCGCTGTGACATTCGGAAGGTTCAGCGCAAGCAGGTTGGGCTCCGCCTCGAACGCCATCTTCGTTTCGCCAGAAGGCTCCAGATCAGTCACCTGAAGCGCACCTTTGGCCGCGCCCATTTGAAGCGCGCCCAAGAGTTGCCGCAGCGGCGAGAGGGAACGCAGTCCCTCGGTATATGGCAGCTCCCAAACAACCAAATCAACGGACCCGTGTTCCCCTAGCAAACCCGCATTTACAATGCCTTCAATCGCTCCGATCGACCCGCCGCCAGAGACAGAGTGGTTGATAACCTCGGCCTGCAACGTGCCTGCAATGGCGTCCGCCACGCGATACGCGTCTTTCTTGTAGCGGTTGCTAAAGCTCGATCCTGCCAAAAGGATGCGGGGGCGGTCCGATGTATCATCCAGCAAACTAAGACCGGCATCTGCAAAGGCTGGCACGGGCAACTCAACAGGCGCAATAGACGCCTCGCAAACAGCTTTGGCCATGTCGGCCAACGATCCGCGCTCGGACAAAATGTCTTGTGTCTCCCACTCGGGTTGGACCACGGAAGACGCAGCAAAGCCCGGCAGACCGGCCGCAATCACTTCTTCCGCTAGAGCCAAGGCACTGTGGGCCGCACCTTGCGGTGTCCAATGGGTGTCGTGGCGATAGTAAAACGCAGAGCGCATTGCATCATCGCGCGTTGCTAGTTCAAGCAAGTTTGGCGCGATCGCCCCTGCGTCCCGGACCACCTCGATCATCTGATCAAAGGAGGCGGCAACAGCCGCCGCATCAAAATCTGCTTGCCCGCCAGACAACGCATCCACAGTCGCTTGCCCCGCAATCAATGGGCGGGGCGGTGGCATAACGATGGCCAACTGCGTACCCCGCGCCGCAAACTCGGCCACGATCTGCGCCAGCAATTCGGCGGCCTCTGCGCCGGGCGCATATTCAGCGTCCATCTGATCGGCCGTGATGATCCAATCGGATGAAGAGCCGGACAGTACGGGTGCTAGGTTGCTGTATTTCTTTGGCATCGCTTCAGCGGATGCAAACGCATCACACAGCGGGTCCGCTTGGGTTGAGCCGGCGCAAATCAATGCGGCAGTGCAAAGGGAAAGAAAACGGTTCATTGGTCTTGGCTCCATGTATTCAAATAGCGTTCTGGGATTTCCCAGAGCACCACTTGCAGTGTGTTGGTGGTGAGGGTTTCGCCCTCAAGAAAGTGATCCATCGGCACGAACGGCCCCCGGCCCTCCTGCGCGAATGACAAGACATCCGCGCCAAAGCTGGACTTTAGAAAACCCGTAAAGTGGAAGTCGTCCCTGGCTGAAAAGCTTGTGCCGACAAGAGCGATGGGCGTGCTGACATCTCCGAAAAGATCCATGCCACCGCCCGATTGCACGGTTTCAAAGGTTGCGATCTGCTCAGGCGCGGGGCCAACGAGAGACCGCCATGCACCCGTTTGCGCAAAGGCCAGCAGATCACCATCGAAAGGTCGGCTGCCGGTTTCGGTTGTCTCAAATGCGGCAACGCCCGCGATCTCATCTTTTAACATGTCTGCAATGCGATCCGCCGATGCACGGGCACCGGACGGGCTCCAATGGGTGTCTGTGGCCATAAAGGAACTTGGGCCAGCCAAGGCCGGGCGCAGATCTACACTGCGCAGACCAAGGCCCGCGATGATCGCAAGCGCCTGATCATAGCGCTGTGCAAACTGTGGCGAACGCCGATGCGCGAGTGACGAAGCCATCATCCGCGCTTTGTCTGGAACCACCACGGGGATCAGCTCTGCGCCTGCCGCTTCAACCTGCACGCGTGCTACGTGCAGAGCTGTCGCGAAATCTCGGGTGTCTTGTGGGGCGCTGAATTCTTCTGCGGTGAACATCACGTCAGATGCCCCTATCGCAGCGCCGGTGCCGCGAATGGCCCCTTCGGCGGCTTCTCCCAACAGGCCAAATTTTACCGCGGTCCAAGTATGCCGAAACGCATCGCGCATCGGAAAATTGTCATCAAAGCCTGCCTCGTAGTGGCGCTGCGCAGCACCAGTCAAGACATCTGCTGTGAGATCGGGCATTGGCAGATTGGACACAGGCGTATGCGCCATTGTCCATGCGCCGGGGATCAAAGTGAGGCCCATGAAGCTGGCCGCGAATACTTTTGCACTGAAGGTGTTGAAAGGGGACATTTTGCTCACTTCGTCAGAACTGAAAGTAAAGGAAAGGTGCTTCGCCACGCGCTTGGATAATCACCGTGCACAAGGCGAAAAGCGCGACCTGGCGCAGGCGTATTGTGGCGCTCCAAAATGCGGCTGCACGCAGCGATTGCAGGTAACCTAGCCACACAGGGTGTAATGCAAGCACCACACCAAGCGTGAGGCAAATCACTTCGGTCGGGCGGGTGAGCAGTGCCATCTCAGCGCTCAGTGCCACACCATTCAGCCCCGCCATACCGCCAAACATTACAAACGCATGGCCCACTGAGTCAGAGCGAAACAACACCCAACCAATAAGAACAAAACCCATCGTCAAGGGCCATGCGATTGCCCGCGGCCAAACGCTGGCACGGTGTTTGGAACCAAGAGCGCGTTCAACAGCCATAATGCCGCCGTGCCACATCCCCCAGAGAAGAAAAGTCCAGTTTGCCCCGTGCCACAGCCCGCCCAGCACCATTGTGAGGATCAGGTTGCGATACGTCTTGAGCGCGCCGCCCCGATTGCCGCCCAGCGGCACATAGAGGTAATCGCGCAACCACGTGGACAGGCTGATATGCCAGCGCTGCCAAAACTCGGTCACGGAACGGCTGATGTAAGGTGCGTTGAAATTCTCGATGAACCGGAAGCCCAGCATAAGGCCAAGTCCGATTGCCATCGCCGAATATCCCGCGAAGTCAAAGAACAGTTGGATCGCATAGGCGCTCGCGCCCAACCAGCTTTCTGCCAGCGTCGGCGCTTCAAGCGCAAAGAGACGATCCGCAAGTGGGGCCACGCTGTCTGCGATGAGGATCTTCATGGCAAGCCCTGTAATCAGACGCCCTGCCCCGGCAGTGAACAGCGCCAGGCTGTGCGTGCGGTGCTCGAACTGATGCGCAAGATCTTTGTAACGCAGGATCGGCCCAGCGATCAGCTGTGGAAAGAGCGAAGAGAAAGCCAGAAAATCAACAAGCCGCGCTGCCGGAGGTGCATCCCCACGTGCCACATCAAGAATGTAACTGATCGATTGGAAGACCAAAAAGGACAGCCCGATAGGCAAGATAATTTCAGGCAGGCTGAGGCCACCGCCGGGCGTTGCGCCCAAACGGGCCAGTGCCGCATCATATGAGCCCGCGATGAAATAAGCGTATTTGAACCATCCCAAGATTGCGAGATTGGCTGTCACACCAAGCCGGACCGCCCAAAGGCGCCGCTTTGGTGAGGCCGCTCCGTTTGCGAACGCACCCGCTACATAACTGAGCGACGCAATGCCAAGCACCAGCGCAAGATAGCTCAGTTTCCACCACCCATAGAACAGGCAGCTTGCCACCAGCAGTGTCATCGTCCGATGCCGTGCGGGCGTCAGGTAATACGCCACAAGAAACAGCGGCAGGAACCCGAACAAAAAGATCGGTGCAGAAAACACCATGATCCCAGCCTCAGTTCAGGGTGAGAACAGGGCCAAAGCCGTTCTCAACAAGCCGCGCCGTATCGTCTCCGGCGACAAAGGTCAGGTTCTGACCCCGTGCCAGCGTGACATCAAAACTACCAAGAATTGTCTTGTCACTTAAACGCTCCACAGCAAGCATAGTACTTACCGGGTTAACGGCGCGGCTTGCAGCCTCGCCCATGCTTTGCGGCCCTACAACTTCAGCATCGGGGCCCGGCACTATAAGCCTCACAGCCGAGCTGCCCGTGTTGAGTAGGATGAGATGCACCTTTGCCGCTGTCTCGCGCTGCGGCTCGGCGATCATCTGTGGGCCGGATGGGCCAGACGTTACACTGTAGTAGCTTCCCGGAATGACATCGCTCAATTGTGCGGCGCTGATGGCCACATAGGTATCACGTGCTGCGTCTCCAAGTGGAAGCGTCATTGACCCAAAAGGCACCTGCATGCCGGGCGCGTCATATTCGGCGAGCAGCCGGACAAACACAGCGTCCGACGGAGCCGCTTCATCATAAAGCGCCGTCTCATCGGCTTGCACTTGCGTTGCCGTCACAGCGGCACACGTAATCGCTGCCATTAAGACGCGACTCACAGGTCTGTTGAAAAGGGTCATTGGCGTGTTCCTCGTTTGGTGTAGAGCATCTCTAACCCATGTTTTGCCGCCGATGGTTTGGGCGTATGGGTAGAGGACCGTCCAAAAGGATAGGTGCCTAATTCGAAAGAAGGGGCGCGCGCTCTAGTCCACTTTGAAGCGCGCAGGTCCCGGCATAGCGCACTGCGTCACCCGCGCTGCTGCAAGGCGCTGTGCAAGCCATCATGGGCACCGCGGCCCGGCTGCATCTATTCCCCAGCAGGCGGCGGTTCGCTGTGAAAGGCTTCCACGATTTGCGCCAAGGTGGACACAGCAATCGAAGACGCATCACGCAAAGAAGGCACAAGGCCGATCGGGCCTTGCAGCCGTTCCAATGCCGCTTCGGAAACACCCAAACTACGGAGCGCTTCGCAACGCAGCGCGTGGGTGCTGCGGCTTCCAAGACAGCCGATAAAGTGGGCGGGCGTATTCAACGCGGCACAAAGCAACGGCGGCTCCCAATCGTGATCATGAAACAGCGTCAGAAATGCAGAATAGCTGTCCAAATCCTCAAGCGTCACGGGCGTGTCAGGTGTGGTCAATTGAACCGGCGTTTTGCTGCCCAGATGACCAATCGCGGCAAGATCCTCGGGCTCTGGCGATAAAAACCGCAAGTCATAGCCCGTTGCATGAGCAATTTGCGCCACGGCCCGGAAGATTGCCCCACGCCCTGCCAGCACAAGCCGGGGCCGCGGCAAATAGGTAAAGCTCTTGGCATAGGCCGTGCCCCCTTCATCGCGGGCATCAAAGCGCAGCGTGACCGGTTTGCGCGCCACAAACGCCGCATTGGCCGCAACAAGAACCCCGATTTCAGGGTTGGGATCGATCAGCACTGTCAAGGCCCCACCACACGGCAGCTTAAGGTCCACATATCGCGATCCCTCGCCGTAGCGGATCACCTTACGCACCCCTGACTGAAGCGCGTCTTGCGCATGCAACTGAATATCTCGGTCAATACAGCCGTTCGACAAATAGCCGGTCATCCGGCCCATCACATCCACCAGCGCCAAAGAACCAACCTCCCGCGCCGCGCCGCCTTCAATCGCAAGTGACGTGATCAGCGCGAAACGGTGCCCGGCCTGCGCAAGCGCAACCCCCTTTGCCACAACGTCAGAGGCATGCTCCGCGTAAACCAGTGCCTCAGGCGGCATTGTCATTGATCACATCTGCAAAGGACGCAAAGAACTTGGCCGCCAGTTTTTTGGACGTGCTTTGCATCAAACGGCTGCCTAATTGGGCCAGCTTACCGCTTACATCCGCGCGCGCTTCATAGCGCAGGATCGTTGTGCCTGGGCCATCTGATGTCAGCGTCACATCCGCGCCGCCCTTCGCATGGCCCGCAGCCCCACCATTGCCCTGACCGGTCAGAGAAAACGCATCTGGTGCGCCAGCGGTATCAAGCTGAACTGCCCCCGCAAACCGGGCTTTTACCGGCCCCACCTTCAGCAGAACCTTGGCTTCTAGATCCGTCGCGGTTGTCATTACCAACTCTTCACAGCCCGGAATGCATCGCTGCAGTACATCCGCGTCGTTCAGCGCCGCATAGACCCGCTCCTTTGATGCATTGAGAGTGATTTCATCAACAAGCTCCATTGCGGTGTCCCTTTTTCGTGACCGGCGTGGCTTAGGTTCTTATTCTGATCCTGATTAACCGAAACTGCGCTTCGCACCAACGCCTGCTTTGCGGCATAATGAGGCTTCCACGAGAATCCAAAAAAACATGGTCTGGATTGACGGGCTCGGATCGATTTAAGATAGCTCTTTTGCGGCGGTTGAGAACGTTTCCGTCAAGCACTCCCGAAGCTCTAAAAGCTGCGTGTCCAGTTTTCGACTTTCGTGGATGACGCTCCAGACTTCACGCATTTCATGCCAATGGCTTCTTTCAAAAAAAGTCCGGTCGCGATCATCCATCGCGAGATCCGGGCAAACGGTGGAATAACCCAGCGCTTTGGCCGCGATCTTTGCCGCAGTGTATGAGCTGACCCGCACCGCAGGTGGCTTCCCGAACACCCGTGCGGCAAGCTGCATGTCTGGGGTCCAATCCAGCTCTTCGGTCATGCCCACCCAATCCTTGTGTGCCCCGCGAAACGGGCGCCATACGGAAAACCGCACTTCAGAAATCTTTCTTGTGATCAACTGCCCTTCTTTAGGGCGCCCAAAGCGCAAGGCCAAATCGGCTTCGTTGAAGGCCAAGCTAAGCCGGCGGTCTGTCCCATTTAATGTAATCAAGGTGCTCGGCATCGCAGCCTGAAGGCGTGGCAAAGCCGGCGCCAGAAAATACGACAACAAGAAATCCAGCGATGTGATCGTGAGTGTGCTGGCGGTATCAACAGGAAGCCCCGTTTCCACCTCTGACAGCCCCACATTCACGCTTTGCGCCACCCGGACAAGATGCTGCCCGGCTGGTGTGATCGCCCAGTTTTGACCCTTGTGTTGCACAAACAGCATCTGTCCGTAATCCTCAGACAGCTGCTTAATATGACGCGACACAGTTGTAGCATTGGTGGCCAATAGATCTGCCGCCTTCTTCATTGTGCCGCCTTCATGTAGGGCCTGTACATATTTAAGATCATTCCAATCTCGCATAGAAAAATCACTGCTCCGCATTCACACTGGCGGGATCGCCGTTTCGATACGACGGGATGTGCCATATTCCGAAAGTAATTCGGCCGGTCATCGGAATACTGGGGCTATACGAACGCATAGGCTGATAGACGTTTGGTCTGTGTTTCAAATGTTCGCCAGTAGATTTCTTGGGCCCTCGAAAAACCAAGAACTCTTTACAAACAAGGCCTAAGCCCCTGAAAGCACCCTCAAGATCAAACGCAAAGCTGTCAATTCACAAGAATGCAGCTACGTGGTGGCAGTTCGTTTCGTATCTATGCTGGCGCCCCACTGCTACGGTGTAATTGCTTAAATCAAGATGGGAGTTTTAGTATGTACCAGTATTCCCCTTACATGAGTAAACCAAAGGACGGGTTTTTAGCGCCCACCCTCGTTGTTGGATTGATCTTTTCGCAAATTGCGACGGTCATACCGATGGTCAATGACGGGGCGCCAATGCAATTCGCAGCGGCAGCCTGTGCAGTATTCGCGCTTGCGTCCTTTGGAATTTGGGTGCTCTCGAAATTGCGTGTCACCGGAACATCTCAAGACGAAATGGCGCTTGCGCCAAGCCGCCTTCCGACGGTTCCGGTTCAATTTGTGAACCGCCCCTGAGTCGCGGCTTGGGTTGGGTCCCACCTTACCTCCCAATCCAAGCCGTTCCCGGCCTTTGGCCGTCAACTGGGTAGCAGTGATACCAACACTGCTACCCTTTTTTAATGTGCCACATCCGATTCGAAGTGACGTAGGGGAAACTTTTCAGGTTTTCGTCACTTTTGGCCGATTTTGTCCTGTGTCTGGGTGTCAAAATCAGATGCGTCATGCCGTTCATGCAGCTGCAACTCCGGCTCCCCAAAGGCACGGTTGACCATCCGGCCTCGCTGGACCGCCGGGCGCGCATCAATCGCTTTAGCCCAGCGCATTACATTCGCGTAGCTTTCAACATCCAAGAATTCTGCAGCGGAATAGAGCCGCCCAAGCACCAGCTGCCCGTACCAAGGCCAGATCGCGATATCGGCGATTGTCATGCCATCGCCCGCCATCCAATCGCGCCCCTCAAGATGCCGCTCCAATACGTCCAGCTGGCGTTTCGTTTCCATCGCAAAACGGTTGATCGGATATTCGAACTTTTCTGGCGCGTAGGCATAGAAATGACCAAACCCGCCGCCCAGATACGGGGCCGAGCCCATTTGCCAAAAGAGCCAATTCATTACCTCAACCCGGTCTTCGCCCATAAAGGCGCCGAACTTCTCGGCCAGATACATAAGGATCGATCCGCTCTCAAACACCCGCGTGTCGCCGTCGCGCAGGGCCGGGATCTTGGAATTGGGGTTGATCTCGACAAACCCGGATCCGAATTGATCGCCATCGCCGATCTTGATCAGCCACGCATCATACTCTGCGTCATGGCCCGCCTCCAACAGCTCCTCAAGCATCACAGTGACCTTCACCCCGTTGGGCGTGGCCAGCGAATACAGCTGCAACGGATGCTTGCCTGCGGGCAGCTCTTTGTCATGGGTCGCCCCCGCGATGGGCCGGTTGATTGAGGCAAACGTGCCCCCGCTTTCTTGCTCCCACGTCCAAACTTTGGGGGGGGTGTAAGTATCAGTCATGAGGCGCTCCTTGTGTTCGTCCCAAGCAGATAACACCCCCTGCCCCCGATCCAACCCATGCTTGCTAAACTTTCCGTTGGTTATACGTTGAGAGAGAAGGAACAACTGCTCACATGTTTGAAAACTCGCTCCACACTGCAAACATCTGCAACTGCCTGGCAACTATCGCCACGGCCGCAGACCTGACTTTGACAGGCGGCGCGGGACTGCTCATTGGCGGGGCGCTGTCTGGGCATGCGATGCTATCCGACTTACCAAGTTCGCAGCGAAAAATGGCACGGGAAATGGCGCATGCCCTTGAGAATTCCCATTTGAGTGCTGCACAACAGGCGGACGTCGCTCGGTTGCTGGCAAAGCACTACCCAAAAGAAGCCGATTTGCTAGCAGGCAATATGGATGCAAGCGACATAGCCGCGCAGATGGTGCAGCGCATTTATGCAGACCCTCACACCGACGCTACACCTCAGGCCTGCCAGGATTACCGCGATATTCTTGTGCCAATGCTTCGACCTCACTTGAAGGCCGCAGACCGCTCAGAACAAATGCTCCAAGAACTTTTGCGCCGCACCGATCAGTCAGGCAAAGGTGACATCCTGCGCGAAGAGGGCATCACAGAAAGGGCTATAATACGGCTCGCGCAACGGATCTCAGCAGACACAAGTGATGTTGGGGCCGCATGGACAGAATTACAGAATGCCATTGAAATTGCAGTTGGCCTACAGCGTGACGGGCGCAAGCCTTCGAACCACGGTGCCTTTGTCGACGCCGTTTTGGCGAGGGTCGCAGAGCTATCGCGGGATGGTGAATACAAGCAAGCAGGCAAGGCTTTGGACGAGGCCATGCGCGATGAAGAAATTGCGTTTGCCGCGCGCAAGGCCAAGTTAATGAACGAGCGCATGCACATCGCTATGCTTGATGGCGATGTGGCCAACGCAGCCGAAGCCATTTTCGGCTATACGCAGCTCACCGTATCTTCCGATGAGTTCTTTAGGCAAATTGAGGCTGAAATCAAAGCACTGGGCGATCGCGGCTCCAACGAAGGCTTCCCGTTTCTGCAAGATATAGCGATCGAGCTTTGCAGGAAATTTGTCGAGCTACTGGATGTGCCTCACAAAAAAGCCATAGCAATCATGATCCTAGGGTATCTCGTGCGCCAACGTGGTGAGAGAGAAGTCGGGGTTGATTACCTGTGGGAAGCTCTCGCTTTGTATGACGACGCTCTGCGCCATTTAAACACAAGCGACGATCCAAGTGCAAAGACTGACATTTGGGGCTCGATCATGACGAACAAGGCCAACGCATTGGTCTCTATGGGAGAACGGACCAATACAGCTTCACATTTCAATGAGGCGCTCGCAATTTTCCACGAAACAGCCGCCATAAGAACCAAAGAAAAGACCCCCCGCTTTTGGGCAATCACACAAATGAACATTGGCAACACCCTCAAATTCATTGCGGAACGAAGCAGTGATTTGACGCATTTGACTGATGCAATTGACGCGTACAAGGCAACCTTAACCGTTTGGACACGCGATGCCGCACCGCTGGATTGGGCTAAGACCAAGATGAATTTGGGCAATGCGCTTGCCCTGCTGGGCTATCGCACTCAAGATCCGTCCTGCTTAAGCAAGGCCCGTGAGGCATTTGACGACTGCGCTCAGGAATGGACCCGATCGCAGACTCCGATGAAATGGGCATTGCTTATGAAAAACGCGGCAGCTGCAGAATTCGGGAGCTACGAGCTAACTGGCGACACAGCAAATCTTCACAAAGCGGTTTTCCTTTTTAGGGAAGCCCTGCCTGAGCTTGACGGCGACCATGCTCCTTTGGAATGGGCCAGCACTCAGAGCGCGCTTGGGAATGCGTTGATCATTCTTGCAGAAAAGGAAAACGACCCAGAACTTCAATCCGCTGCAAGCCAAGCGTTCGAGGCTGCTTCAACAGTTATAACAAGCGAGCAATCCCCACGAGAATGGATGGGGATCCAGGTTGGGCTCTTGACCCTAAAAATCGCGCAATACAATGAGACTCAAGATCTGAATACGTTGCATAGCGCGCGTGCGCATCTCGAAGGCGCAATGAAATTCTTCGGAGTCGGTGGATTCGACGCTCTCTTGGATCCACTCACCCCACTGCTCGAAGAAATCGACGAAGAGCTAGCGTCACGCGCAGCTGAGGCTTGACGTTGCACACCCAACGGCCAGGTTTCAGTATCGCTTGTACCCCGCGCCGTTTGGCCGCGTTCGGGCATGGATTAACGCGCCGATTGAGCGGCCGGGTCAGGTGTTGAACAGGAAGTGAAGGACGTCTCCGTCCTTGACGGTGTATCCCTTACCCTCGGCGCGCATTTTGCCCGCTTCTTTGGCCGGTTGTTCGCCGCCCAGCGCCACGAAATCATCGTAAGCGATTGTTTCGGCGCGGATAAATCCTTTTTCGAAATCACCGTGGATCACCCCTGCAGCTTTGGGGGCGGATGTGCCTTGTGGGATCGTCCACGCGCGCGCCTCTTTGGGGCCGCAGGTGAAGTACGTTTCCAGCTCAAGCAACTGATATCCCGCACGGATCAGGCGATCCAGACCGGCTTCTTCCAGCCCCATTTCCTCAAGGAATTCAGTGGCTTCATCATCATCCAGCTGGCTGATCTCTTCCTAGATCTGCGCCGAGATGATCACGTGTGAGTTGCCCTGCGCCGAAGCCATTTCCGCCACTTTCACGGAATGCGCGTTGCCCTCAGCAGCCTCAGATTCGCCCACGTTACACACGTAAAGCACGGGCTTTGTGGTCAGCAGTTGCAGCATGTTCCACGCCTTGAGATCATCCTCATCAACCTCCACCACACGGGCCGGATTGCCCTCCTCCAAAGCGGCCATCGCAAGCCGCATCAGCCGCTCCTGCTGCACCGCTTCTTTATCCCCGCCGCGCACCTTGCGAACGATGTTTTGCAGCCTCTTTTCAATGCTTTCCATGTCCGCGAGCATCAACTCAGTATCGATGGTTTCGGCATCCGCGACCGGATCCACGCGGCCCTCAACATGGGTTACATCGCCGTCTTCGAAGCAGCGCAAAACATGGGCAATCGCATCAACTTCCCGGATATTGGCAAGGAACTGATTTCCCAGCCCTTCCCCCTTGGATGCGCCTTTCACAAGGCCCGCAATATCCACAAACGTCATCCGCGCGGGGATGATTGATTTTGACGCCGCAATCTTGGCCAATGTATCCAACCGCGCGTCGGGCACGGCCACTTCGCCCACATTCGGCTCAATCGTGCAAAACGGGAAATTGGCTGCCTGCGCCGCCGCAGTACGCGTCAGTGCGTTGAAAAGAGTGGATTTTCCGACATTCGGCAGACCCACGATGCCCATTTTGAAACCCATGATATCCGTCCTTTTTCCAACGCTCGCGGCCTTCTAAAGCCTCCTGCCCGCCACCGCAATGGCCCGGCCCAATGCGCGCGCAAGGCCTTGATTTCCGGGCCGTCTTGGCCCATGCCGCTATGGCAATAAAGGGGACCAAGATGAGCCGGATAGACGCCAAATTCGCAGAGCTGAATGCCGCCGGAAAAAAGGCCTTTGTGACTTATGTCATGGCCGGAGATCCAGATGTGGAAACCTCACTTGAGGTTATCAAGGGCTTGCCCGCTGCGGGCGTGGATATCATCGAGCTGGGCTTACCCTTTACGGATCCGATGGCGGACGGCCCAACCATCCAACTCGCCGGGCAACGCGCGCTTGAGGGCGGGATGACGCTTAACAAGACGCTTGATATTGCCCGAGAATTTCGAAAGGGCGATGACAAGACCCCACTTGTATTGATGGGCTACTACAACCCGATTTATTCGCATGGCGTGGACAAATTTCTGGTAGATTCCAAGGCCGCTGGGATAGACGGGCTGATCGTTGTGGATTTGCCTCCTGAAGAAGATTCAGAGCTATGCCTTCCAGCACAGGCGGCAGGGCTGAATTTCATCCGGCTCGCGACCCCAACCACCGACGCAGCACGTCTGCCTAAAGTCCTGCAAAACACATCTGGATTTGTGTACTACGTTTCGATCACCGGGATCACCGGGGCCGCCGCCGCGCAAGCAGCAGACGTTGCACCCGAGGTCGCACGGATGAAAGCCGCAACCGATTTGCCGATCATCGTTGGCTTTGGCGTCCGCACGCCCGAAAATGCGCGTGATATTGCAGGGGTTGCAGACGGCACTGTTGTTGGATCCGCCATCGTTGAAAAAATTGCCGCCGGTGAAAGCCCGACTGACGTTCTGGCCTTTGTTAAATCGCTCGCGGATGGTGCCCACAGCGCTTAACGCGCATTCGCGAAACTCAAAGCATCCAAAGGAAGAGACCCCATGACGCCCCATATCTCCGCAAAGCTCGGTGAAATCGCAGAAACTGTTCTTTTGCCCGGCGATCCGCTGCGCGCGAAATGGGCGGCTGAGACATTTCTTGATGATGCGGTTTGCATCAATCAGGTGCGCGGGATGCTTGGCTTTACAGGCACTTGGAAGGGCAACCCCGTCACAATCCACGGGTCTGGCATGGGGATGCCGTCGCTTTCGATCTATGCCAACGAGCTTATCTCAACCTATGGGGCAAAAACGCTGATCCGCATCGGATCCTGTGGGGCAATGCAGGAAAGCGTGGGCATTCGGGATGTGATCCTTGCGATGACCTCCACCACCCTTTCGACTCCGTCACGCGGGATCATGCGCGAACTGAACTATGCGCCTTGTGCCGATTACGGCCTCTTGCAAGCGGCGCATACGTCCGCGGCAAGCAAAGGATCAAAGATCCACGTGGGCGGCATTTATTCATCGGATGTCTTTTATGACGAGCGCCCTGATCTCAATGAACAGATGGAGCGGCACGGCATTTTGGCTGTCGAGATGGAAGCCGCAGAGCTTTACACGCTTGCCGCACGGCATGGGTGCCGAGCGTTAGCTGTTCTCACGGTCTCGGACCACCTGAAAACCCACGAAGCGCTGCCAGCCGAAGACCGCGAGCGCAGCTTTGGGGATATGGTCGAAATCGCGCTGGAAGCGGCGTTTAGGTGACATTTGTACTGGCGGCGCGGCCGACCCTCCGGGGGGAGTGGACGGATCATTGAAGGGACGAATTGCGCCCTTTCAGACAGCTTCGCCCACTTGTTTGCCGGTAAAAATGCACCCCCCAAGGAATGTGCCTTCAAGCGCGTTATAGCCGTGATAGCCGCCGCCGCCAAAGCCCGCGACCTCTCCGGCTGCGAAGAGCCCATCAAAAGCTTGGCCGGCGGGCTTGAGAACTTGCCCCGTCACATCCGTATGGATGCCACCCAGACTTTTGCGGGTCAGGATGTTGAGCCGCACTGCGATCATCGGACCGTTCTTAGGATCCAGAATACGGTGCGGTTTGGCGGTTCGGATCAGCTTATCACCCAGATAACCGCGCGCGCCATTGATGGCTGTGATCTGGGCGTCCTTTGCATAGGGATTGCCCACTTGCGCATCGCGTGCTTCGATTTGCGCGCGGATTTTCTTAAGATCAACAGGGGTTTCCGGCGTGATTTTTGTCATGCCGGCAACAAGCGCCTCAAGTGTGTCTGCAACGACAAAATCTTCGCCCTTGTCTTTGAATGCTTCAACGGCAGCGGTAGCACCTTTGCCCAAACGCTCTTTGAGAACGGTGGCCCATTTGCCGGATGTCAGGTCTGGGTTTTGTTCTGAGCCGGAAAGCGCAAATTCCTTTTCGATGATTTTCTGGGTGAGGATGAACCAACTGTGTTCATGCCCGGTACTGAGGATCCTTCCAAGGGTGCCGAGGCTATCGAAGCCCGGCATGAAAGGTGCTTCCATTCGGTCGCTGTTGGCGTCGAACCAAAGTGATGAGGGTCCGGGCAGGATACGAATGCCGTGGTTGGGCCAAATCGGATCAAAGTTGGTGATGCCTTCGCAATAGTGCCACATGCGGTCACCGTTGATAATCTCAGCCCCGGCAGCGATGGCGGCTTCTTGACCTTGCCCATCCACGTAATCCGGCACACCTGCAACCATCCTAGTCGGCGGCTTGCCCAGACGGTCAGCGGGCCATTGACGGCGCACGAGATCATGATTGCCACCGATGCCGCCCGTGGTCAGCACCGTATTGCTGGCCCTGTGGCTGAACTGCCCGGTTATCGTGCGATTTGTGGATTGCCCACGCGCGGCTTGATCATCAGCAAGGATATCGCCTTCTACCCCTTTGACGACACCGCCCTCGATCAGAAGCGCGGACATGCGATTCCGGAAGGCGATGGTGATATTGGGGTGGTCAGTCACGCGCTTAGCGTAGGGGTTTACAACACCTTCGCCCGTGCCCCAAGTGATATGAAATCGTGGAACAGAATTGCCGTGACCATGCGCCATCTCACCGCCGCGTTCGGCCCAACCCACAACCGGAAACCAGCGCATCCCAAGATCATAAAGGTAGCTGCGCATCGGCCCCGCAGCAAAATCCAGAAACGCATCTGCAGTCTTGCGCGGATTGGCATCTTCTGGGCGATCAAACTGTGCGGAGCCCATCCAATCGCTCCGTGCAAGATCAACGCTATCGCGCACTTTGAGCCGGCGTTGTTCGGGCGTATCGATCATGAATAGCCCGCCAAGGGACCACCATGCTTGCCCACCAAGGCTTTGTGGACCTTCTTGATCCAACAACAGCACCGTACGGCCCCGCTCAGCTGCATGCCATGCAGTAACAAGGCCAGACAGCCCGCCCCCAACAACGATTACATCATACACCATGAACCCCTCCCAGTTGGAAACAGGGTAGGGGCACATCGCGCGATCGCAAGCCTAACGTTTGGTCTCAGGCGCGTCAGGGGCGACTGGCGGCTTGGGACGTCGCGGCCAAAGGCTATTTGAGGGGCCATTTTCGCCATACCATTCTTCGTTCCGGGTCACCCACATCGTGCCCGCCAAAGCACCAAACACAAGCGTGGAGCCCGCGATGAGCGCGTAGTCAGCAGTCCGCAGGATCAGGAACAGCACGGCATAAAGGACAGACAAAAGCGCCCCAAGCACCAGTGCGCGGCGTCCCATGCTCAATGCTGTCGCGGCATAGAGCGTGAGCAAACCTACGGTTGCCACGGTTGCCAGAAGGTAAGCCGCCCCAAAGCCGATCTGCTCAGCGTAAGCCACCATGAGAACCACAAACATACTCTGGACCAGACCAATCAGGACATATTGCACCGGATGCGCGGGCCGCTTGCTACGGTCCTCAATCAGCAGCACGGTAAGGAACGTCAGAGCAATAAATAGAATGCCGTGCCGTGCCGCGCGATACGCTTTTTGATAGAAATCATTTGGCTGAAAAAAGCGAAGGCCGAACGCTACTTGCGCAGCACGTCCGAGCTGATTTTCGCGGGCTTCTTGCGGAAGCGCTCGCGCCAAATGCGGGATTGTCCAACGTGCGGTAAAACCTGCATCGGTGACCTCGGACGTGTCGGGTAGGAACGCCCCATCAAAGGATGGATGCGGCCAATCGCTTTGCATTGTTACGTCGGTCTGCCGACCCACTGGCGCGATCCGCAATTGTTCGGCCCCCTGAAACGCAAGCTTCATATTAAACTGCTTGCCGCGCGGATCCCCAACGACGGCTGCAATTCCGCTGCTGCCTGTATCATTCCACGGATCAAACCGCTTCTCTTTACCGTCGACATCTAATGTGGCTGCGCCGCGCAATGCGCGGTTTGAGGATAGTGAAAAGGTGATCCGAGCCGCGTCCCAATCAATGATTCTGGTCTCCGGCTGCTTGATCTCGGATAAATCGAAATCAAAGCGCATGTCTGCATCAGAGCGATAGACAGGTACCTGAAAAATCCCGCGCTTGCGGATCTCGCTGCTGATTTGCAGTGCAACCTCAAAATCGTTGGGCAGGATATAGAGCGGTGCACGGTCAACAATCGAGGTCTGGTCCTCCAATCGGGTTAGAACGCGGTCAAATGCGTTGCGGGCGGGTTCTCCCGTTTCTGGGTCAATCACTTCGCGGCGAACCTTTGTCGTGACCTTCTCGCGCACAGGGATGACAAGCTGGGGACCCGAAAGCACTTGCGCCCCACCCCATTCGCGGCCGAGCTCGCTGGCTGTGCTGCGCGAATACTGCGCGCGTTCGTTGATTACAGCTCCGGCAAAGAAGAGCGGAATAAACATAAATAGGGCAAGCACCCCGACGATGAAAAAGCGTGTTCCGGCTGCGCGCATTGGGCGGCCCTCCTTGGTCTGTTGATACAAGAGGTGTGCCATCCTTGGACGCAGGACAAGTCAGGGAAACCAGCAGAGAATGTGCAGTTTCGTGACCTTGGGGGGCTTCTTGACAGTTGCCAACAACGTCAGGCAGCATTTTGCTACAACAAACTAAAAAGGCCCCGCCGATGCGGCGGGGCCTTATATAGAACGCTTCGCAGCGACCTTACATTTGGCGTTCGACCATCATTTTCTTAATTGACCCAATCGCCTTGGCCGGATTGAGACCTTTGGGGCAGGTCTTTGTGCAATTCATGATCGTGTGGCAACGATATAGTTTGAACGGGTCCTCAAGATCATCCAAACGCTCGCCTGTTGCTTCGTCCCGGCTGTCTACGATCCAGCGGTGTGCATGCAAGAGTGCGGCTGGCCCAAGATAGCGGTCGCCGTTCCACCAATAGGATGGACAGGATGTTGAGCAGCACGCGCACATAACGCACTCATAGTGGCCATCCAGCTTCTTGCGGTCCTCGATGGACTGTTTCCACTCCTTCGCAGGGCGGTTCGTTTTGGTTTCCAACCACGGCATAATGCTCTCGTGCTGGGCATAAAAATGCGTCAGATCGGGGATCAAATCCCGGACCACAGGCATGTGCGGCAGTGGGTAGATCTTAACATCTCCGGTGATCTCATCCATGCCATAGATGCAGGCGAGCGTGTTGATCCCATCGATATTCATCGCGCAGGATCCGCAAATCCCTTCCCGGCAGGACCGGCGGAAGGTCAGCGTTGGATCAATCTCATTCTTGAT
>CALKJA010000031.1 GCA_937995865.1 uncultured Paracoccaceae bacterium
GGTTTCTTCCAAAGGCACCTGAACACCGTCAGAACCCGTAAAGACCTTTGCAACGTCAAACGGCTGGGACAAGAAACGCTCCAGCTTACGCGCACGTGTCACGGCCAGTTTGTCGTCTTCTGACAATTCGTCCATGCCCAAAATCGCGATGATATCCTGAAGCGACTTATAGCGCTGCAGAACCTGCTGCACGTCTGTCGCCACCTTGTAGTGCTCTTCACCGATAACCAGCGGATCCAGCAGACGGGATGTGGACCCAAGCGGGTCAACCGCAGGATAAATCCCTTTTTCCGAGATCGCACGATCCAAAACAGTTGTCGCATCAAGGTGCGCAAACGATGTTGCAGGCGCAGGGTCGGTCAAGTCATCCGCAGGCACGTAAACGGCCTGAACCGACGTGATCGAACCGCCTTTGGTCGACGAAATCCGTTCCTGCATCGCGCCCATGTCGGTGGCCAGTGTTGGCTGGTAACCCACCGCCGAAGGAATACGGCCGAGCAGAGCCGAAACCTCGGAACCCGCTTGTGTGAAGCGGAAGATGTTGTCGACAAAGAACAGAACGTCAGAGCCTGTGTCGTCACGGAACTGTTCCGCCAGCGACAGACCGGTCAGAGCAATCCGCATACGCGCACCGGGAGGCTCGTTCATCTGGCCATAGACCAGAGCGATCTTGGAGTCTGGCAGGTTATCAGGAACGATAACGCCGGATTCGATCATCTCGTGGTACAGGTCGTTGCCCTCACGGGTCCGTTCACCAACGCCCGCGAACACGGACACACCAGAGTGCACCTTCGCAATGTTGTTGATCAATTCCATGATCAGAACGGTTTTACCAACGCCGGCACCACCGAACAAACCAATTTTACCACCCTTGGTGTAAGGGGCCAGAAGGTCGATAACTTTGATGCCGGTCTCCAAGATCTCAGTCGCTGTGGACTGGTCTTCAAACGCCGGTGCATCGCCGTGGATGCCGCGTGTTTCTTTCGCGTCAACCGGGCCCTTTTCGTCAACGGGCTCGCCCGTCACATTCAGGATACGGCCCAGCGTTGCTGTACCAACAGGCACCTGAATCGCGTCACCAGTGTCAGCCACTTCTTGACCACGGACCAGACCCTCAGTTGCGTCCATCGCAATCGCACGGACCGTGTTTTCGCCAAGGTGCTGAGCAACCTCAAGGACAAGGTCCTTGTCGCCGTTCTTTGTTGTCAGGGCGTTCAGGATCTCAGGAAGCGCATCGTCGAACTGAACGTCGACAACGGCGCCGATCACCTGAGTGATTTTGCCTTTTGCATTCGCCATAATTTGTGTCTCCGGTTCTTAGAGCGCTTCAGCGCCCGAGATAATTTCAATCAGCTCGTTGGTAATGACAGCCTGACGCGAGCGGTTGTACTCAATGGTCAGTTTGTCGATCATTTCGCCCGCGTTGCGGGTGGCGTTGTCCATCGCGGACATCCGGGCACCTTGTTCGCTGGCAGCATTTTCCAACAAAGCCGCAAAGATTTGTGTCGCGACACCGCGCGGCAACAGATCGGCCAGAATGGCCTCTTCGCTGGGTTCATAGTCAAAGAGCGTTGTTGCGCTATCGGCATCCTCGTCCACCTCAAATGAGGCCGGGATGATTTGCTGCGCTGTGGGCACCTGGGTGACCACATTCACGAACTTCGCATATAGGATCGTCGCCACGTCGTACTCAGCCGCGTCAAAGCGGGCCAGAACGTCGCTCGCGATATCAGCCGCATCGGAATAGCCGATGCGCTTGACCGCTGTGAGATCCACGTGACCTACGAAATTATCGCCAAAGTCGCGCTTGATCGCATCGCGGCCTTTCTTGCCGACAGTCAGGATTTTCACCGTCCTACCTGCCGCCACAAGCTCAGACGCCTTTTGACGGGCGAGCTTTGCGATATTGCCGTTGAAGCCACCGCACAGGCCACGCTCTGCGGTCATGACAACCAGCAGATGCACCTGATCGCTGCCCGAGCCCGCCAGCAGCTTGGGCGCAGAGCCCGAGCCACCCACGGACGCGGCCAACCCACCCAGAACCGCGTTAAAGCGTTCTGTGTAGGGGCGCGATTGTTCCGCAGCTTCCTGCGCGCGGCGAAGCTTCGCCGCGGCAACCATTTGCATGGCCTTTGTGATCTTACGAGTGTTCTTAACAGTCGTGATCCGGTTTTTGAGGTCTTTCAGGTTTGCCATATGTCTGGCCCCTTATGCGAAAGACGCGGCGTACTCGTCGAGAGCTGCTTTGATCTTGTCTGCGGGCTCGCCTTTGATCTTCGGATCTTCATCAGTGATGAATTTCAGCAGATCAGCGTGCTTGCCGCGCAGATGCGCCAGCAGACCTTGTTCAAAGCGACCCACATCCGACACAGCGATCTTGTCGAGGTAGCCTTTGGTGCCTGCATAGATAACACAGACGATCTCGGCGTTTGTCAGCGGCGAATACTGTGGCTGTTTCATCAGCTCAGTCAGACGTGCACCGCGGTTTAGAAGCTGCTGCGTTGCGGCGTCAAGATCCGACCCAAACTGCGCGAACGCGGCCATCTCACGATACTGAGCCAATTCCAGTTTCACCGGGCCAGCCACAGATTTCATCGCGTTTGTCTGTGCAGAGGATCCAACACGCGAAACGGACAGACCGGTGTTCACGGCAGGACGAATACCCTGATAGAACAGTTCGGTTTCAAGGAAGATCTGACCATCCGTGATCGAAATCACGTTGGTTGGAATAAACGCGGAAACGTCACCACCTTGGGTCTCAATAACGGGCAGAGCCGTCAGCGAGCCGGAACCATAATCTTCGTTCAGTTTGGAAGACCGCTCCAGCAAACGGGAGTGGAGGTAGAAAACGTCACCAGGATACGCTTCACGGCCTGGTGGGCGGCGCAGAAGCAAGGACATCTGGCGGTACGCCACGGCCTGTTTGGAAAGGTCATCATAGATAATCAGCGCGTGGCGGCCATTGTCACGGAAATGCTCGGCCATCGCTGTGGCGGCATAGGGTGCAAGGAACTGCAAAGGCGCCGGGTCAGAAGCTGTCGCGGCTACAACGATGGAGTATTCCATCGCGCCGCTTTCTTCGAGCTTTTTGACCAGCTGAGCAACTGTCGAGCGCTTTTGGCCAACAGCCACATAAACGCAATACAGCTTCTTGCCTTCATCGTCGCCAGCGGCGTCGTTGTAGGACTTCTGGTTCAGGATCGTGTCCAGCGCGATGGCTGTTTTACCTGTCTGGCGGTCACCAATGATCAATTCGCGCTGGCCACGGCCAACTGGGATCATCGCGTCAACGGATTTCAGACCCGTCGCCATCGGCTCGTGTACCGATTTCCGTGGGATGATGCCCGGCGCTTTGACGTCTGCAACGCTGGATGTGTCCGTCTTGATCGGCCCTTTGCCGTCAAGTGGGTTACCCAGACCGTCGACAACGCGACCCAACAATGCGTCGCCCGTTGGTACGGACACGATGGATTTCGTCCGCTTTACCGTGTCGCCTTCTTTGATGTCCCGGTCAGACCCAAAGATAACACAACCAACGTTGTCCATCTCAAGGTTCAGGGCCATACCCTGAATGCCACCGGGGAATTCGACCATCTCACCCGCTTGGATGTTGTCGAGTCCGTAAACGCGCGCGATACCGTCGCCCACGCTCAGCACACGACCAACTTCGGCAACTTCGGCTTCTTTGCCAAAGTTCTTAATCTGGTCCTTCAGGATTGCAGAAATCTCTGCTGCTTGGATCGCCATGTTATCCGACCTCTTTCATAGTGTTCTGGAGCGCGGCGAGCTTGGCCTTGATCGACGTATCGATCATTTTAGAGCCCACCTTTACAATCATGCCGCCAATGAGGCTCTCGTCCACACTGGCATCAATATTCACATCTTTGCCGACCTGCTTTTTCAGCGTCTTCGCCAGCTCATTAACCTGCGGCTTGCTCAGCGCTTTGGCACTGACCACTTCCGCGGTCACTTCGCCTTTGTGCTCAGCAATCAAACCGCGCAGAGCGGTAACAAGCTGCGGCACCACAAACAGGCGCCGCTTTTGAGCCATCAGCGCAAGGGTATTAGTCAGCATGCCGCCGAGCTTTGCCTTTTTGGCAAATGCGACCACGGCATTTTGCATCTCACCGCGGGAGTAGACCGGCGAGCTCATAAAGCCGCGCAAATCATCTGAAGCGTCAAGCGCCTCACCCAAAGCGGTGATATCTTTTTCCAAAGCAGGAAGCTTTTTTTCGCCCAAAGCCAAGTCAAACAAGGCAGTGGCATAACGGTGAGCTACACCGTTGGAGATCGAAGCTGGTTCGGACACGTCCACCCTTTCGATTATTGTTCCACCCCTGACGTAGGGGCATTCGATTGTGCGGAACCGTTAAGAAACCGCAAATTCGGAGCGGATGTAACAGAGCAAAACGTCAGTCGCAATGCCTGCCGACCCTGTCGAATAGAGAACATATTGTTTTATTTCGCATACTTATCCGACATGCGACCCTTTGAACCGGAAAAATGCTCGCTGAAGAGGGCGGAATCTGCCCGACTGCCGGTTTTAAGGGTGCGATTCTACCTGCGACCCCAGCTCCAAGATCCGCGTCACGGGGAAAGTTGTGCGGATCAAAACATGCGTTGATCCGGTGTTTTTCTATACTGTGCCTCTACCGGGCCTTTACCGGCACCCAACCGCTGAAAAAACGCCCTTTTGCGCAAATGATCACCGCGTTCTCCGAAACAGTGCGTTCCTTTGTCGTTTGGCGATGAATAGGCTACGGTCGCGCAGCGTATTTAAATCAGGTTTTTGTCAAATGCTCGGTTCTACCATAATCATCGCCGTTGTCGGGATTGCCGCACTTTCGGACATCTTCAATTTTGGCAACGTCCTTGGGGTAAATGACAACGAAGAGGGCCGTGGCTCTGGCCCAAATGAAGAGCCGGGCGACGTGGTCACGCTTCAATCTGACGGGGGCGCCGTTCAATCCATCGAGTTGGCCGCTGGCACAACCGAGCTCGTGGGCACGGACGGGTCCGATACAATCATCGCGCCATCGGTTGACGGGCTTACTGTTGATGCGGGTCTAGGAGCCGATACGGTTCAAGTTGGTTTAGGCACAAACATTTCAGACAGCGCTGATGACGCACAAGAGGGCGCGTCGGTTGATGTCTTTTTGCTGAATGTCACAGCCGAAGATCTTGTTGACCCGGTCACCCCCTCAGCGATTGAACTGGGGGGGGCGTCCACCGATGCCAATTCGCTTTTCATCTCGCTTCCTGAAGGCAACACGCAATCGGTTTATGTGTCGCTGTCAGAGACAACTTCCGCAGACGGAACCGTTGCCCGTTTGGGCGCGATCTTCCTGTCAGACAGCGCTGACTTGGCCTTGGCGGATCTTGCAACAAGCGCTACACAAATTGCTTCGCTTGATCTTGGAATGTCCATCCCAGAAGGCGAAGACACCCGGCTTTCCGCACCCGAAATCGCGACCACGAATGGGGTGGCCGCCGTATTTACCGACGATGCCCTTGCCGGTGCCAGTGATGCATTGAGCGCAAAAATCGGCACCTATGAAGATCTAACCGGGCTTGTCGGAGACATCGTGTCCTTGACGCCAAATGATCTCCTTGCGCCCGCAACCGGGTCTTTGACCACACCGTCAACCATTTCAGTGCTGATTGATACACCGGAGTCAGATGCCTCCACCGTTGTCCTCAGCACCACGGATCCGTTGGACACACGTGTGGCAATAGCGACCGCTGGCGACGACGTGATCAGCACGCAAACGGACCCAGCCGCAGCGCATGGGATCGCGCCATTGGCCGGCAATGATGAGGTGACCTTTGGCTTAGGCACGACGATCACCTCTATTGCTACAGACGGTGATACGTTTGCTGAGGATGGCGCAGACTTCTACACGCTCAATGTGACCGAAGCCGCGTTGGCGATCCGCGCGGATCCGGATGCTGTCGCGCCCGCTGCTGCGGTGGTCGAGTATTTCGATGAAAGCGATACCTTGGTGGTCGAGGTGCCGGATGGGTTCATACTGCATACTGTTGTGTCCGCTGACGTGACACAAGTTGCCGACACTGATTTGACTGTAAACGACGCCACGATGCGCATTTATCTCAGCGAAGCTACTTCGCTCACCGTTTCCCAACTGCTCCAACCGGGACTTGCGATTGAAGTTGCGGAACTTGGACTTGGCAGCACTGACGCCACCGGAAGCACGGGGAGCGAAGACACGCTGAACACCAACCCGATCGTCAGAACCAATGCCGTGTTGGGTACACAGGCCGTCATCTTGTCGACAGACGGCAATGTGGTCGCAGTTCAGAATGCAAACGAGGGTGACCCCATCCTGCCGGGCATCCTCTCAACAACGGTTGTCGGCACATAACGGGCCAAGCTGGTTTTCGGGTTTAGGGAATATCCATCGCCGTCGGTACGCCACGCCCCTGCACCGGTTTTGGCGCAGGCGCCCCGATACCTTCGAGCACCTTCAAAGGGTGGCTGATCACCTGCCCCAGACCGGGGCGTGCGGGTCGCGGCACTTGTTTCTTGACCTCAACCATCAAAACCCCACCTCCCCGCCACGCGGGGATCGCACTTCCCAAACGCTCAAGGAGCGGCCCGGCACGCCGCCAGAACTTCGTGCGTTTTGGCGGTTGATACAAAGCCGTGACATGGCGCACTGGCTCAAGCCCGTGATACTTTAATCGCGCTTCGATTTGGCTGGGCGTGAACGGTCTTGAAAATGAGAACGGTGTGCCGTCTTGGCGGGCCCATGCACTGATCCTGTTGGGCACGATGAAAATGGCGCGGCCTTCGGGCGCAAGCGCCCGGTAGCTTTCTTCCAACAAGGCGGCAGGATGTTCCGATGTATCGAAACCGTGAAGCATGATCAGCTTGTCGACACTTTCATTCTCAACCGGCCACAGGGTTTCTTCGCATAACACGCTGACATTTGGTGCGCCCACGGGCCAATGCATCACCCCTTGCGGCCCTGGCATCAGCGCGATGACACGTGCCGCATTCTTGAGATACGGGCGCAGCATCGGTACGGCAAATCCAAAGCCCACAACCGTCTCCCCGCGCGCATCAGGCCAAAGGCTACACAACTTTTCACGCACGGCACTTTGGGCCGCGCGGCCCAAAGCGGACCTGTAGTAGAAATTTCGCAATGTCATCACATCAAGATGCACAGCACGCCCCCAAGTTGACCTATTGGTAAATCTAAGGACTGCGCCGCCGAATTACCACGCCCCTTGAACCAGGGTCTTGCACCGCCCATTTACCTCTTCCAACGGAAATACTGCCCGCGATGATCGCAGCACACGGCATTCTTTGCAGATTGTGACCGTTTTTTTTGAGAATCCCCTTGAAGCGCGGCGAAGAAAACCGAAACTTAATGGTAACAGGCCACGGTTGCCGTGGGCCGAGAGCAAATCTCCCGACCCCACGTGACCCCGAGCAGAGGAGCAACGTCTCGTGCCTTCATTCTCGACGACTCTTGAACAGGCGATCCATTCCGCATTGGCGCTTGCCAATGCGCGGCGCCACGAACTTGCGACGCTTGAACATTTGCTTTTGGCGCTGATCGATGAACCTGACGCCGCTAAGGTGATGCAGGCATGCTCGGTTGATCTTGATGCCTTGCGCACCTCGCTTGAGGAATTTGTTGAGGATGACCTCTCAACCCTCATCACCGATGTCGACGGCTCAGAAGCGGTGCCAACGGCCGCCTTCCAGCGCGTGATCCAACGCGCCGCAATCCATGTGCAATCCTCAGGCCGCACCGAAGTCACCGGCGCCAATGTGCTTGTTGCGATTTTCGCTGAGCGCGAGAGCAATGCCGCTTACTTCCTGCAAGAACAAGACATGACCCGCTATGACGCCGTGAACTTTATCGCGCATGGCGTGGCGAAGGATCCATCCTTTGGCGAAAGCCGCCCCGTGACAGGCGCGCCGGATGAAAGTGATGGATTTTCGGCTGACATGTCCGGCGAAGACAGCAAAAAAGAAGAAAGCGCGCTGGCCAAATATTGCGTGGACCTAAACGCCAAAGCTGGCAAGGGCGATGTTGATCCTTTGATCGGTCGCGCCCATGAGGTGGAACGCTGCATTCAGGTTCTGTGCCGCCGCCGCAAAAACAATCCAATCCTTGTCGGCGATCCCGGCGTTGGCAAAACCGCCATCGCCGAAGGGTTGGCGCGTAAAATTGTGGGTGGTGAAACCCCGCAAGTGCTGTCTGGCACAACGATCTATTCGCTCGATATGGGCGCCCTTTTGGCTGGCACGCGGTATCGTGGCGATTTTGAAGAGCGTCTCAAAGCCGTGATGACCGAACTTGAAGACCACGAAGATGCAGTGCTCTTTATCGATGAAATCCACACCGTCATTGGCGCAGGCGCGACCTCTGGCGGGGCAATGGATGCCTCAAACCTTCTGAAGCCCGCGCTTCAGGGTGGCAAACTGCGCTGCATGGGATCCACAACCTACAAAGAGTTTCGCCAGCATTTTGAGAAGGACCGCGCCTTGGCGCGTCGCTTCCAGAAGATCGATGTTGCAGAGCCTT
Organism: uncultured Paracoccaceae bacterium; assembly: GCA_937995865.1. GTDB lineage: Bacteria > Pseudomonadota > Alphaproteobacteria > Rhodobacterales > Rhodobacteraceae > Shimia_B. The sequence continues at coordinate 8,562 of CALKJA010000031.1, forward strand.
CGGTGGATGACGCGGTCAAAATCCTTAAGGGTCTGAAACCCTATTTTGAGGAACACCACGGCGTTAAATATACGTCCGATGCGATCAAAACCGCGGTTGAGCTGGCCGCTCGGTACATTAATGACCGCAAACTCCCCGACAAAGCAATCGACGTGATCGATGAAGCGGGGGCTGCCCAACATATCGTGGCCGAAAGCAAGCGCCGCAAAACGATTGGCCAAAAAGAGATCGAGGCTGTGGTCGCAAAAATTGCGCGCATCCCGCCGAAAAACGTGTCCAAGGACGATGCCGAGGTTCTCAAGGATCTCGAAGTATCGCTCAAGCGCGTGGTCTTTGGGCAAGACAAGGCAATCGAAGCGCTGTCATCGGCCATCAAACTGGCCCGTGCGGGTCTGCGCGAACCCGAAAAGCCAATCGGCAACTACCTTTTTGCCGGGCCAACCGGTGTGGGTAAAACCGAGGTCGCCAAGCAGCTGGCCGATACCCTTGGCGTGGAATTGCTGCGCTTTGACATGTCGGAATACATGGAAAAGCACGCGGTTTCCCGGCTGATCGGGGCCCCTCCCGGCTATGTTGGTTTTGATCAGGGCGGTATGCTAACCGATGGTGTGGACCAACACCCCCATTGCGTGTTGCTGCTCGATGAGATGGAAAAGGCGCACCCGGATGTCTACAACATCCTGTTGCAAGTGATGGATCACGGCTCTCTCACCGATCACAACGGGCGCACTGTGGATTTCCGCAATGTTATCCTGATCATGACATCAAACGCCGGCGCGGCAGAACAGGCCAAATCGGCCATCGGCTTTGGCCGGGACCGCCGCGAGGGCGAAGACACCGCCGCCATCGAGCGCACATTCACGCCCGAATTCCGCAACCGTTTGGATGCTGTGATTTCCTTTGCGGCGCTGCCCAAAGACGTCATCATGCAGGTCGTCGAGAAGTTTGTACTGCAACTCGAAGCGCAGCTGATGGATCGCAACGTCTCAATTGAGCTGACACCCAAAGCCGCGGCTTGGCTGGGTGAAAAGGGTTATGATGATCGCATGGGTGCGCGCCCTCTGGGCCGCGTCATTCAGGAATACATCAAAAAGCCACTGGCAGAAGAGCTGCTCTTCGGCAAACTGATGAAGGGCGGCCTGATCAAAGTTGGCGTCAAGAATGGTGAGCTGGACCTACGGATTGAAAGCCCCGAAAAACGCCGCCTTTCAGGATCGGGTGACACGCCGCCGTTGCTCACTGCGGAATGATCCTAAAACGCATACGGCACGCGGCCGCTCCTTTTTTGGGGGCGGCCGTTTTGCTGGCGGTCCCGTTTGCGCCGATACACGCGCAAGAGCAGGAAACGGGCAAGGGCATTCTGTTGTCTCAGCCCATCGATTGCACATTGGGAGAGGATTGTTACCTGCAAGCGCTGTTTGACCACGATCCCACCTCCGAAAGCGGGGACTTTTCCTGTGGAACACTCACACGAAACGATCATGAAGGGTCTGATTTCGCATTGCCCAACCTTCAGGCCATGCGCGACGGGGTGAATGTGCTGTCTGCAGCACCGGGCACTGTGGTTGGCATTCGCAATGTTTACCCTGACATTCCCGCAAACGCAGAAAACGCCCCTGATATCGGGACCCAGTTTTGCGGGAACGGCGTGGCGATTTCGCATGGCGATGGCTGGATCACCCAATATTGCCACATGAAGCTCGACAGTATCCGTGTGCAAGAAGGTCAGCGCGTCGCCAAAGGCACCCCCCTTGGTGAGGTGGGGCTGAGCGGTATGACAACCTTTCCGCATTTGCATCTGACCGTCTTACGAGATGGTCACACGGATGTAGATCCCTTTGCCCCAGATGGCCCTACCTGCAACGCCGCCCCCACGCGTACACTTTGGCAGGATCCCCTGCTTCTCAAAGAGGGTGGCTTCTACGTGACGGGCTTTGCCAAAGAGGTGCCTTCCTTCGATGCGATGAAAGACGATCTTCAAAGTGACGCAGATCTCTCAATTCAAGCGCCGATCGTGGCTTGGGTCTCTGGCTTTGGGGTGCAAGCAGGGGATGTGTTAACCACTGAAATCAACGGTCCAGGCGGGATTTTTCATCGCTCCGAGCAAGTGTTTGAGAAGCGTTTGGAAACATGGCAGCGCTTTACCGGGCGGAATTTTACGACCTTCACATGGGAGCCCGGCCCGTATGTTGCCACTTTTACCCTGACCCGAACGGGCCGTGTGCTAGACACTCAGACGATCACTGCCATCGCCGAATAAATATATTTGCAAACCTGCGCCGTTAACCCCGCAAAGGCTCAGCTGTGTGCGAAAATCGCGTATGTAATGGATGTGCATAGGTTGTGCATCAGTTGTGACCCCGCATGTTTTGAACGTTTGGGCCTGGTGCCGGCGCTACATGCCCGAACATCAACAGGCCGAACGCCAGTTTCAGCGTTCCGTAAACTTCAGCTCGATCCGGCGGTTCTGAGCTCGCGCGTCTCCCGTATCTTCGGGGTTCAGCGGCTGGTTCTCACCAAACCCGTTGGCACTTAATCGGTTCGGTTCGAAGCCAAGGAAATTGATCATATAAAGCACCACCGACAAGGCACGTGCTTGACTGAGCTCCCAGTTGTTCGCAAAGGCGCCCGCCCCTGACAGCGGCACGTTGTCGGTATGGCCATCAACCTGAAGAACCCAATCGATTTCCGGCGGGATGCGAGCCGCCGCATTGCGCAAAGTTTGCGCGATCCGAGCAATTTGTGCACGGCCTTCATCGCTCAAATTCGCGCCACCTGACGGGAACAAAACCTCAGAGGAAAAGACAAAACGGTCCCCCACAAGCTGCACGCCCTCCTGCCCTTCCAGAGCATCACGAACACCAGCAAGGAAGGTCGATTGCGCCCGTTCAAGATCGCGGGCCCGCGCTTCCAACTCGAGCCGCAGCGCCTCTTCCACTTGCGCACGGCGGCGTTGTTCTTGTGCAACTTGCGCCAGCGCTGCGTTGAGATCCTGACCAAGATTTACAAGCTGCGCGTCGCTGTCCACAGACCGTGCTTCAAAGTCTGCAAGCAGCCCACGCAGGGTCCGCACATCACCCTGAAGCGCCCGGACCTGTTCGTTCAGCAACGCAACTGAGCGTTGGCTTTCCGCAGAAATCGCCTCTTCTTTGATCAGCCGCTCATTGGCGGCAGCAAGCAACGCATCCCGGCGTTCCACCTCTGTCAGCTGCCGCGCGCTTTCGTTCTGAGCAGCAAGCTGTGCGGCCAAAGCGGCGGCCAGCTGATCGCGCAGGCTTTCGACAGTTTGACCCTCTGCACTGCGCGCTGCCGTTGCCTGATCCAGTGCGTCTTGCATTGAGATCACCTCGGCTTGGGCATCCTGCGCTGCAGCCAAGGCTGCGGCAAGCTGCGCGGTCAGATCATCACCAACCCCACGTGCCGCCGCCAAAAGTGTGAGCGTGTCTTCGGCCTCTTGCCGTTGGGCTTCGAGTTGCAGCGCAAGGGCCGTCAGCTCGTCTTGTGCTTCGGACAACCGGGCGCGTAGCGTTTCCGCGGCAGCGGCTTCGGTCAAACGCCGCTGTTCTTCGGCGCTGAGTGCTGTTTCTGAACCGTCCAACCGTTCGCGAAGCGCCTGTGCTGCGGCGGCCTCGGCAAGCCGGGCGCGCTCTTCTTCTGCAAGAGATGCCTCGGCCTCCTGCAACTCAGCCTGCAATGCAGCAACAGCAGCCTGTTCCGCCAACGCGGCCTGTTGCTCAGCGGTAAGTTGTTCTTGCGTGTCATTCAGCTGCGCTTGCAGGGCGGCGAGGGTCGCGGCCTGTGCCAGCCGGGCCTTCTCTTCTTCATTCAGCTGCTCAAGCGCAGCATCAAGCTGGTCTTGGGTGGTGTCTGTGGCGGTCTCGGCCGCTGTGCGGGCGGCACTTTCCGCAGTGAGAAGCGCAATCGCATCGGCAAGCAAGCTATCCGTATTGGTCTTTTCAGACCGCAACGCCGCAAGCGCAGATGCGAGATCAGTGCGCGTTTCGCGTTCGTCTTCAAGCTGGGCAAGGGTCTGGGCCAGCGTTGCCTCTTGCCGGACGGCATCATTGCGTAAATCCGCGATCAACGCCTCCAATGCTTCGCGCTCAGCGGCATCGCGACGAGCAGATTCTGTTTGGGCATCAATTTCATCGCGCGCGGCGGCGAGCGCAATATTGAGCGCCTCCTGAGCCGTCAGAAGCTCCGCAATTTCAGCCTGCCCTTGGTCCCGCTCGCCTTGTAATGCGGCAATCGCGGATTCGGCGTCGGCGCGCTGTGCCAAAAGGCCGGCGACCTGTTCTTCAAAGCTTGCGATGCGACCTGCAGCCTGAGCAAGCGCCGCATCCCGTGCTTCAATCTCGGCATCCCGCGCAGCAATCGTCGCATTTCGCGCGGCCAGCGTTAGGTCACGCTCCTCAATTGTCGCATCCCGAGCCGCAAGAGCTGCATCTCGCTCTTGCAGTGCTGCGTCTTGTGCCGCGCGCTCCGCATTCAGAGAAGCGATTAGCGCCTCTTGAGCGCTGACCTGCGATTCAGCATCATCAAGTGCCAGACCAAGATCATCAACACGCGCGTTCAAATCTCGGGTCTCGCCCCGCGAGATACCCAAAGCCTCAGCCAATTGGGCCACCTGCCCTTGCAGATCTGACACCTCATCAGATTGCCGTGTGATTTGATCGCGCAGCACAAATTGGATCACCACAAAGATCGTGAGAACAAACATCAGGACCAGCAAAAGCCCTGTCATTGCATCTACAAAACCCGGCCAAATAGAGGCTTGAAGGCGCTGCCCAGTTCGCCGCGAGAGAGCCAAAGCCTAGCCCTCCCTTTTTGTGCCGTCGCCCTGCGGACGCAGCGGGCGCAGCGCGCGTGACAGGCCCTGAATATCCGTTCGAAGGTCGTTGATCGCTTCTTGCCGGCCTGCGGAAAGCTCTTCAAGAATGCGCAAAAGCTGAACGTCAATCGACCGAAGCCGCATCCTGCTTTCTGCATCAATTCCGCCGTCACCGCCGCCAGTTGTGCTGAGCTGTGCGATAAGCCGCTCTTGACTGTCCGCCACCCGCGCAAGGCTGTCTGCGTTAGATCCTGTATCCAGCCGATCCGCCACGCGCTCCATTGCGGTTGTGAGTTGGGAGATTTTTTCATCGGTCATCGAGCGGCTGATGTCCGACTGGGTGAACATCAGTTGCATGCTCTCCATCTGTTCGGCCATGTGATCGAGAATACCCGCCATGACACCGACTTCGCCACCACCCTCGCCGTCACCACTAGAAAGGCTAACGCGGGTGATGGTTGAAACCCATTCTTCTAGCTCACGGTAAAACCGGTTTTGCCCGTGGCCCGCAAAAAGCTCTAAAAGGCCCACCACAAGCGATCCGGCAAGCCCCAAGAGTGAGGATGCAAACGCCACGCCCATACCGTCCAACTGGCCTTCAAGCCCTGATTGCAGGCGCCCAAACACATCAAGCCCAGTCTCGCCCTCTGCCGGCGTCAGGCTGCGGATCGTCTCAACCAAAGACGGCACCGTGGTTGCCAAGCCATAAAAGGTGCCCAAAAGGCCCAGAAAAATCAGAAGGCTGACAAGATACCGCGTAATTTCGCGGCCCTCATCGATCCGGGTTGCCACGGAATCAAGGATGGATTGTGCCGAAGAGGACCCAAGCTGCATGCGCGCCCCACGCGACCGGAGCAACGAAGCAAGCGGCGCAAGGAGCGACGGTGGAGATGTCATCTCATGGCCCACGCGCTGTGCGGCGAAGCCTTCAATCCATTGCACCGAGGAAATCAACGTCAGAACTTGTAAGAAACAGGCCACAACGCCGATCGCAAAGACCAACAAGATAAAGCCGTTCAGATAAAGATTGGCTTCGATCACGGGGTAAAGCGTGGGGAAGGCCAGTGTCACTCCTGCCGCGACAAGACCAAGCACCACCAGCATCAAAAAGATCTGGCGGAAGGGTTGTGAGAAATGCGGCCTAGCCTCGCGGTCGGGTTTATCCACCTGACGCAACCTGTCTGTTATTATACGCTTCGATGAACACTACAGCCTAGAGGCCGAAAACCCAAGGTTTTATGCACCTGCAGCGTTGGCATGCACGATCTGCCGCACTCTATCAGCCAGCGCGGTCAAGTCCGGGTCCTCAATGCCCAATTCAGCCAGATGCGCAGCGGTATTGTAAAGGTACTCTGTATTAGGGCCACGTCCGCCCACAGCCCGCGCGATCACCTGGGCCTGATGCTCGTGCTCAAGCGTGCAATACTGCACATGGGCACGGTTAATAACATAGGCCAGCGCTTGAACGTCCCGCCCATCGCGCAAGGTGAGCGGCACAAGATGCTCCTCATACGCAGAAGAGACCAGCTCGCGCTCGCGCAGGTCTTGCACCACGCGATCATGGTCTGCGGACGCAATGCGAAAGGCAACGCCTTCGCAATCCGCAGTCGCCTGTGCGTCGAGTGCAAGCACCAAACCGGGCTCTTCTTCAGAGCCACGATGGTGGATCGACCACATGCAAAAGCTGCGCGCAAACCCGGTAAGCCCCGCTTGCACAGTCTCTTGGGGTTCAAACCCTGGGTTCCATAATAAGGATCCGTAAGCAAAGACCCATGTCTCCCCCGGCACAAGCCCTGTGGCCAGCACAGGTGGCAAGGGCGCCGATTTTTCCCCGGAATTGTCTGCTGCGTCTGTCATAAGCCCGCGATATAGAGACCCGGTGAGGCAAGGGAAAGAGGGCAGATTATGCGCCTGTTGATCGGGGTTTTCGGCGTTTTGGCCGCAATTTGGTGTGGCTATTGGGTGTTTGCAGCACGCACAGCCGAAAGTGCGGGTGAGGCTTGGTTCGAAGAACGCCGCGCTGAAGGATGGGCTGCAGAATATGGTATGTTTGATGTGTCGGGCTTTCCAGTTCAGTTCAATACAGTGCTGACCGATGTGACTCTTGCGGATCCTGATACCGGTGTTGTCTGGGCCGCTCCGCGATTTGATGCGACGGCAGCAGCCTATAACCCCGGCAAAATCACGGTAGATTTTCCAGAAACGCAAACGCTCTCCTCGCCTTTTGCGACGATGACAATCACCCAAGAAACCATGCGCGCAATGGCCCAGTTTACTGGCACAACGCTGGCCTTGGATAACGGCACGGCAGAGCTTGCAGAGGTTACACTGCGCTCAACAAGCGGTTGGGATGTCACGCTTGAAAGCGGCGCGCTAGGTGTCAGCAGCACCCAAGACGTTGCCAACAGCTATGAGCTGAGTTTTGAGGCGGCAAATCTGCGGCCGTCAGACGCGCTGCGGCTTGGTGTTGATCCTCAAAGTCGCCTTCCAGATGTGTTTGATACGTTCAAACTGGACGCGACCATAGGGTTCGACGCGCCATGGGACCGGTTTGCGATTGAGCGCGCACGCCCTCAGCCCCGCAGGATTGAGCTTCGCAATTTTAATGCGCGTTGGGGCCAGCTTGAGCTGCGCGCCGTTGGCGAACTGGCGGTCGATTCGCGCGGGGTGCCGGATGGGCGCATCACGATCAAAGCTACAAATTGGCGCGAAATCATCGCACTAGGTGAGGCGCTTGGCTCAATCCCGCCATCGATGGTCAAAACGTTGGAACAGGCCCTTGGCCTTCTTGCGCGGCTGTCTGGACCGGCCAATACAATTGACGTGCCGGTGATCTTCTCAGGTGGATTGATGCGCGCGGGCCCATTCCCGATCGGCAGCGCGCCGACGCTCAGCTTGCGCTAACGGCAATACGCCCCGGATCGATAGTGGGCAGTATCGAAATGGAAATGATCGAGGTGAAACCGATTGCTTTCGGGGCCCAGAACGGTGCCAAACGGGCCACACGCAGCACGCCACATTTGCTTGAGCGCCCGGCCCTTGGCCCCGCGATTCCAATCGGTGAGCAGGGTCATTTCCGTCCCGTTGTTCAGCCCGATGCCGGCAATATCAATCGCGCGACCGCGACCGTGTTCTGAAATACGCGCTCCGGCTTGGTTGTTGCGTGTGCGGCAGGCGTAATGGGCCACCACACGCAAATTGCGCACTCCGCCGCCCTGACTGCCCACGGCGGGCTTTACGCCTGAATTGACCCACGTTTTCAGCGCTTTGGCCGTGGTGCAATCCATGGTCGCCGGTGTTGAAAGTGGCACTCCAGCGACAGACCGAACGCGCACCGGTTCGGTCACACCACAGCCCGCAATGCGGCCAGGAATGGCGCTGATGCGTTCACCTTGTATCTGAGGGTCTCCACAGACCTGCCCTCGCGCAAGCTGTGCGTTGAGCGCATTTATGGATTTGGCCACAGCTTGCTCAAATCGCCGGGTGCGTTGTTTGGGGCGCAATGACGCCGCAAGCCCTTCCGCGGCCGTTTCACTATTGACGGACGGGGCCTGAACCAGGGCCGTTGGGCGTTCTTCGGGCCGCAGTGACTGCGCGGGCGCATTGGCCCAAGCGGGACCAGATGCCAGCACACAAAAGGCCAGCACCCGCCCGATCATTGCTTAACTCCGGCGCCCAAAGTTCGGCGCGGCCGTATCTTGCCCGGCATCGATGATCCCGCGCCGGATAGCGCGCGTGCGGGTAAAATACTCATGCAGATGATCCCCATCCCCCTGACGGATCGCTCGCTGCAGGGCAAAAAGCTCTTCGGTAAAGCGGCCAAGGATTTCAAGCGTTGCATCCTTATTCGTCAAAAACACATCACGCCACATTGTGGGGTCTGACGCAGCGATCCGCGTGAAATCCCGAAATCCGGTGGCGGAGTAATTAACGACTTCGTTGTTCGTCACGCGCTGAAGGTCGTCTGCGACACCCACCATCGTATAGGCGATCAGGTGCGGCGCATGGGATGTAACCGCCAAGACAAGATCGTGGTGATCCGGCTCCATCTCATCAACATTTGCGCCCAGCGCCTCCCAATATGCGCGCAGCTGCGCCACTGCTTGTGTGTCAGCCCCGTTTGGGGTCAGCACGTGCCAACGATTATCGAAAAGTTCGGCAAATCCAGAGCGCGGCCCAGAATGCTCTGTACCCGCTAGCGGATGGCCGGGCACAAAATGCACAGCGTCCGGCAAGTGCGGACCCACAGCCTCGATCACTGCGCGCTTTACGGATCCCACATCCGTCACCGTAGCACCCGGCGCAAGAAAGGGCGCAATCTCTTTGGCGACCGCTTCCATTGCGCCAATTGGCACGCAAAGAACAACCAAATCCGCATCTGTGACACAGGCCGCGAGTGTATCATGTACGCTGTCACATAAGCCGATTTCGCGGGCGGTGTCGCGGGTCTGTGCTGAGCGTGCATATCCAGCCACGTGCGCCTCTATGCCGGCCCGTTTCATGGCCCAAAACATAGACGAAGCAATCAGCCCTAAACCAACCAGCGCAACCCGATTATACATCACTCAACACCCATAAATCCGCGCACCGCATGAACAACTCGGCGGCATCCGCTCTCATCGCCAACAGTGACCCTCAGCGCTTCAGGGAAGCCATAGCCGCTAACCTTGCGCACCAAGATACCCTCAGACTGTAGAGCAGCCTCGCACGCGCTGGCCTGTGCCTCATCTTTGAACCGGGCAAGTATGAAATTCGCTTGAGACGGATCCACTTCGACGCCCATGTCACGCAGCGCATTGGCCAACCAATCGCGCATACGGGCATTTTCTGCCACATTGCGGGATGCAAAATCACGGTCACGTACCGCGGCCTCAGCCGCCGCAAGTGCCGGGTTGGACAAATTGAACGGGCCGCGCAAACGGTTGAGCACATCAATCAGCTCACGCTGCGCATACCCCCAACCCACACGTAGGCCCCCCAGCCCGTACAGCTTGGAGAAGGTGCGTGTCATCACAACATTTGGCCGCGCATTGGCAAGGGCTGCACCGCCATCAAATGTCATGCCATATCCTGTGGCGTATTCTGCATAGGCCCCGTCAACTACTAACACGATATCGTCACGCAGCATGTCTGCGAGCCGCTCCAGCTCCCCCTCGGGAAGCATGGTGCCTGTAGGATTGCCCGGGTTCGTTACAAAAACGATCCGCGTTTTTTCAGTCACCGCGCTAAGGATGGCATCTACGTCAACAACCCGCTCAGCTTCCTTAACCTTGATGGGGACAGCCCCAGCCCCACGAGCAAGGAGCGGATACATTGAGAAGCCATGTTCGGTATAAATTACCTCATCGCCAACGCCCGAGAACGCCTGACAGATAAACGTCAAAACCTCATCACTCCCCACACCGCATATGATTTGATCTGCCTCAAGCGCATGCACCTCGGCGATGGCGTTGCGCAAAGCCGCGTGATCTGTTGGCGGGTAGCGGTGCAGCAAATGCGCCTCGCGTACCAAAGCGTCGCGCGCAGATTGCGGTGGCCCAAACGGGTTTTCGTTTGAGGACAGCTTAAGAACCTCGCGCACGCCTTCAACATGTGAGGCACCGCCCTGATACAGCTTGATTTCTAAAATGCCGGGCTGCGGAATAACGCCCATGACTTTAATCCTTGTAACCTATGGTTGAAGGTGTATCGCCCCTCGCGGCGCGAGACCAGCCACAAACGCAAAAGGCCGCTCCCAGTTGGGAGCGGCCCTGTGTCGCCGTATCTTCGGCGCAGAGCTTAGTTCTGAGCGTAGAATTCGATGACGAGGTTTGGCTCCATCATCACCGGGTAAGGCACATCGCTCAGGCCCGGTGTGCGCACGAATGTGCAGGACAGCTTGGAATGATCCACATCCATGTAATCCGGCACATCACGCTCAGGAAGCTGTGTGGCTTCAAGGATCGCGGCCATCTGCTTGGACCGGTCACGGACTTCGATCACGTCGCCCTCTTTGACACGGTAAGATGGGATGTTGACCCGCTTGCCATTCACTTTAACATGCGCGTGGTTCACGAACTGGCGCGCGGCAAAGATTGTTGGCACAAATTTCGCGCGGTAGACAACCGCGTCCAGACGGCGCTCCAAAAGACCAACAAGGTTCTCACCTGTATCGCCTTTGAGACGCTCAGCTTCGGCATAGATGCGGCGGAATTGTTTTTCCGTCAGGTCACCGTAGTAACCTTTAAGCTTTTGCTTGGCGCGCAGCTGCGTGCCAAAGTCGGACATTTTGCCCTTACGGCGCTGGCCGTGCTGGCCGGGGCCATATTCGCGACGATTGACTGGGGATTTGGGGCGGCCCCAAATGTTTTCGCCCATGCGGCGATCAATTTTGTACTTGGCAGACGTGCGTTTGGTCACGGCTGTTCTCCTTCTAAGGGCCCGACTGGGCATGAAGGGCGTTGTCCTTTGTCCAGATTTTGCTGAACCGACAGGGCTCCTCTTGCGAGGGCCACCAACACCAATAAGCGCGCCGTATCGGTCAGCCACCCCACGGAGTCAAGCGCAATTAACCAAGGTGATACCCAAGATCTGCGCATCCACAAGGACGGTGGCCTTTAGTGCCCAGCTTTATGAAGAACCGGCGCAAAAGACCTCTCTTGCCTTCTGGCCTGCGCGCCCCTGCACCGCCATTGACCGAAGCCTGTTGGCCACCCAGGATTTGAGAAGATACATATTTTTCGACCCCATCGTTCTTTGGCGCAAAGGACGTGTGTTGCGCGTAACCTGTTTGTTGTTACCCCCACACATCCATTGAAAGTTAAAACATATGCTTGAAAATTGAACTGGGTTCAGCTGGACCCAAGGTGAACCCTATTGGCAATGTGAGCTCACTATTTCTGTCGTGGGCTTTTACCTAGGCGGCGAGCCCGCTGATCAATACGTCGATGTCGAAGTCGATATTTGGGGGACAGAACACAATGTCTATGACTGCAAAAATGAAGGCGAAAAGCTAACGCTAAAGATCTCCTACGGGAAACCTGTCCTAGAATTCACAACAAAACGCTACCACGGCATGCTGTCGTCTGGCCATCTGACGTGGGTGAATAGCAATACAACAGATTGGCCGATACTCTCGTTTTCTGGTACATGGCAAGGCAACCAAAGCGGATACGGTGCCAACTCCGGGCCCACAAATGTTATCATCCTTAACAGAGACAACGTTATCTTGCGTGACGCCCCGCCCGCGACAGTCCATTGGACACAAGGTCAGCCCTATTGGCAGTGGGAGCTGGCTTTCGAGGGTAGCTGGAAAGAAAAAGCTGGCCCAAACGGCGAGATCAGCGTGACCGCTACGATCAAGCCCACTGAGCATAACGTGGAAACGGAGCCCAGTCACTCACTCACGACCGTCGATATAAGCACAAAAACGCCTCGCCAAGAATTCAGGCTAGATCACGTCGTGGATCAAAGCGAAAACACCGGCGTCGGCGAACACGCGTTGAAGTCCGATGGCGTCTTGCACTGGGTGAATTCCGACGCTCCGGATGAAGAGCCGATCGTCACATTTTCTGGGCGGTGGCAGGGATCAGGAGCCAATTCTGGCCCAACCAATGTGATTGTCGTCAACGGCTTTCCGAAAAGCGATGCTTAACTAGCGTCTTAGAAAAGGGATAGGATGCCGCGTTGGTGTCCCATCTCCACGATCAATCCGCGCCTTAGGCCGCAAACCCCATAATCGCGGCTTCGCTTTTTGAAAGCACACGGCGCGCAAAATCTGGCTGTGACCCGGATGGCAGAGCTGCGGCGACCTCTTTGGAATGCTGGTCACTTAGCGCGGCCTGCGCAGGGTGGAAGCTCTCAGTCTCAAGTCCATTGGCAAAGACAATCTCGTGATGCTCGAAGAGCACATGCACATATGTCACTTCGCGCACCAAACGATCAATCCAAACGGTGCTGCCGTTGATTAAGTTGCGCGCCGAGACAAGCACTTCATCGGTGTTGAACAAATCCAGCGCAGCGCGTCCGCGTGCCAGCATCCGATGTTCTGGAGATACCAACAGCTCGGCATCTGGCCGGTCATCGCCTAGCGCACCGGCCCGGATGCGCACCGGCAGCAATTCGGGTGAAATGTGAAGCCGCGCGCCACTGATCCTTTGTGCGCCGGTCCAAATGACCTGCTGCATACCGTTATCCATCGTTTGCACCCAATCGCCGGGCGCAAGCTCCGCCACATCGCACGATCCGTCCGCCACGCGGACCTGCGTGCCGGGGGTAAAGCAAATCATCTGACCTAACTCAGCGCGGGCGGGCTTGTCTTTCAGCGCGATTGTGCGCCCCATATTCGCGGCGACAAGCCAAAGATCCGATGCTCTTGGGGGGACTTGATCCACAAACATGGCCAATGGATGGGCGCCGTCCACCGCGATCACGGTAACAGTATAAGCCCGACACCCGTCCGTCACGACAAAGCAATCTTCATCCAAATCGGCCCGAAGATCGATTTGCACCGCTTCGATATCCGTTGTGTTGGTCCGAGCCGCGCCGACCAGTTTGCGCACACGCAGTGCCGCCCTGCGGCGCAGCTCGGATTCCCCGTTCGCCTCGTCCAGCCTCAGTAACGCGCCCGGTCCGTCAATGCGAACCACATCACCCTCCCAGCGCCAGGTCTTACCCGCTGCCAACGTCGTGGGGGTCGCGGCTGTTTCGCCGTCTGTTTGCGTCTGCGACCAGGAGATGACGAACGTGCCTCGAAAGCTCGTCTCCATGCCTGATGTCCTGCCATCGTCATATTATTTTGGTGCCTGTAGCCCAGCCACTCATTGTTCATGATTCGTAGCAAAGCCGATTCGCTGTGGGAACTAAAAAATGATTCGCGACCTCAAATAAGTTGACAGCCGTCAACTTTTCCCCGCGCTCATCCGGTGTGATCTTGCCGCTTTGGTGGTTTGGCGGCCCTTATGTGGGCGGCGATTGGCGGCCGTCAGCTCTCAGACACCAACCGTGCACGCAAGTCAGTTTTGAGCACCTTCCCGTAGTTGTTCTTTGGCAACGCCTCTACACTCTCATAGCGTTTAGGCCGCTTGAACCGTGCAATTTGGCTCAAGCACAGCTCATCCATAGCTTTCAGATCAATGGAAACGCGCGGCTCTGACACCACAAAAGCAACAACGATTTCGCCCCATTTTGCATCCGCCTGCCCCACCACGGCACATTCATTGGCGTCCGGATGTGTCAGCAGCACCTCTTTCACCTCACGCGGATAAATGTTCGAGCCGCCAGAGATAATCAGATCTTTGGAACGGTCGACCATCGTGACATAGCCATCCGCCTCTATGCGGCCCATATCCCTGGTCCAGAGCCAACCCTCTTTGATCGTCTTGGCTGTCGCTTCTGCATTTCGCCAATAGCCCAACATCACCGGCGCGCCCCGCACGGCGATTTCACCGGTTTCACCCGGTGGAACAGGCGCGCCGCTTTCCTCCAAGACGGCTACTTCAACGATACTTTGCGCCTTGCCGACTGACCCCAAACGTTCGCGCCAACGGGGATGCATCCGGTCCGCAACATCATCACGTGACAAAGCTGTAATGGCCATCGGGCATTCGCCTTGGCCGTACACTTGCACAAAGCGCGGGCCCATCACTTCAACAGCGTCAATGATATCAGCGTTATACATGGGGCCGCCCGCATAGATCACACTGCGTATGCCATCGCTTTGCGATCCCGTTTCCTTGGCCATGTCCACCAGCTTGCGCACCATGGTTGGGGCCGCAAAGAATTGGACGTTGCCCAGTTGCGGCGCAAGCCCAAGGATTCCCCGGCGTTGAACCCGCCGCTTACTGGTACAACATGGCGTGCCCCGCGCATAACATGCATGAAGATATAAATCCCGGCTGCATGGCTCATTGGGGCCGCATAAAGAGCGGCATCCTGCTGCCGAACATCATCGACATCCACAAAATACGCCAAAGCCATCGCCGCAATGGCACAGGCGCGGCCTGCCGCAGCGCTTCAAATTCAGAGGTTGCGATCACCTCGGCGGCAACGTCCAAGGGCCCTAAATCCGCGCTTGTTAGCACAATTTGCGCGCCGCTATCGCCAACAATCCACGCCCTGCAGCAAAGCTGGTGCCTTAGGGGTACGAACAGCAGTCCGGGCAAGCCATTCTGCTGGGTTCATGCATGCCTTCCTACATCAAGCACAAGGCGGCGTTTCAGATCATCCGCACTTGGAAAAGCCACAGGATGCGCAGGTCATACAGCCTTCAACCATCCTGAGCTCAAAGGATCCACAAGAAGAGCAGGCTTGGCCCTTATTTGCGCCTTCATCCGCGGCGTCCTGACCCGCGCTGCTAAGTGCCACAATCTCGGCTTGTGGATCGGTCTTAAGCCCCATGCCTTCGCCCGCGATAAAGCCGATGCTGACAAGGTGCTGTTCAATCACGCCGCCAATAGCCGCAAGGATAGAGGGCACGTATTTGCCTTGCATCCATGCTCCACCGCGCGGATCAAAGACGGCCTTGAGCTCCTCGACCACAAAAGACACATCCCCGCCCCGCCGGAACACAGCCGAGATCATCCGCGTGAGGGCCACAGTCCAGGCGAAATGCTCCATGTTCTTGGAGTTCACAAAGATCTCGAATGGGCGGCGCTGGCTGCCATGCACGATGTCATTGATCGTGATGTAAAGCGCGTGATTGCTATCGGGCCATTTGAGTTTGTAAGTCGAGCCTTCCAGCGCAGCTGGGCGATCCAAGGGTTCTGACAAGTGAACGATGTCCGCGCCGCCACCGTACATCGCGGACTCGCTGGTCCTCAAAACCGGCTCGTCAACGTTTGCAGCTGAGGCTTCTTCGCTCACCGTCAAAACGGACCCTGTAACATCATTGGGCCGATACGTCGTGCAGCCCTTACAGCCCTGATCCCAAGCGGCCATATATACCTCTTTGAAATCGTCAAAGCTGATATCCGCCGGGCAGTTGATGGTTTTTGAGATGCTGGAATCCACCCAGCGCTGTGCGGCCGCCTGCATGCGCACATGCTCCAGAGGTGGCAGTGTCTGTGCATTAACGAAGTGGTCCGGCAAAGGCGCATCCCCCTTAAGATCGCGCCACATCTGCACAGCATAGTCCACTACCTCTTCCTCGGTCTTTGAGCCGTCCGGCTGTAGCACTTTGCGGGTATAGCCATAGGCAAAGACTGGTTCGATCCCGGACGATACATTGCCCGCATAGAGCGAGATTGTCCCCGTTGGCGCGATTGAAGTGACCAAAGCGTTGCGAATGCCGTATTTTGCCACGGCAGCGCGCACGTCGTCTTCCATCCCCATCATCGTACCTGAGGCAAGATAAGCGTCGCGATCGAAAAGCGGGAACGCCCCCTTTTCGGCTGCCAGATGCGCTGATGTCAGATAGGCGGCGCGGGCGATACGAGCCAGCCAGCGATCGGTCAGACGCGCTGCCTCCTCAGAGCCATAGCGCGCGCCAACCATAAGCAGAGCATCTGCCAGACCTGTAACACCCAGCCCGATACGGCGCTTCGCGCGCGCTTCCTCGGCCTGCGCTTCAAGCGGGAAGCGCGAGGTATCTACAACATTGTCCATCATCCGGATCGCCGTGGCGACCAAATCGTCCAGTGCGCTTTCGTCCAGAGCGGCGTCTTCTGCAAACGGCGCAGGCACCAGTTTGGCAAGGTTCACAGATCCAAGCAGGCACGCGCCATAGGGTGGCAAAGGCTGCTCACCGCAGGGGTTCGTCGCCGCAATCGTTTCGCAATAGCTCAAGTTGTTCGCTTGATTGATCCGATCAATGAAGATCACACCCGGTTCGGCGTATTCAAAGGTCGATTGCATGATCTGGTCCCAAAGATCGCGCGCTTGCACCGTCTTGTAGATCTTGCCTTCAAAGCAAAGCTCCCACGGACCGTCCGCCTTCACAGCCTCCATGAAGGGATCGGTGACCAGCACGGACACGTTGAACATCCGCAGCCGGGCCGCATCACTTTTGGCTGTAATGAAATCTTCGATATCCGGATGGTCGCAGCGCATCGTGGCCATCATCGCCCCGCGCCGGGAGCCGGCGGACATGATCGTGCGGCACATCGCGTCCCAAACATCCATAAAGGACAGCGGCCCAGAGGCATCCGCTGCCACGCCCTTCACATCCGCACCTTTGGGCCGAATAGTTGAGAAGTCATAACCAATGCCGCCGCCCTGCTGCATCGTGAGGGCCGCTTCGCGCAAAGCGTCAAAAATGCCGCCCATATTGTCTGGGATTGTGCCCATCACAAAGCAGTTGAACAGCGTCACCTTGCGGCCCGTTCCGGCTCCGGCCGTGATCCGGCCTGCGGGCAAGTATTTGAAATCCTTGAGCGCCTCATAGAATTTCGGCTCCCACGCGGCGGGATCAGCCTCGCAATCGGCCAAAGCCTTGGCGATCCGGCGCCATGTGTCTTCGACGCTCCGGTCAATGGGCGTTCCATCCGCCTCTTTGAAGCGGTATTTCATATCCCAGATTTGCTCGGCGATCGGGGCGGAGAACAGAGTCATAGCGCGGCCTCTAGGTTTGGACAGGTTGAGCACAGGTAGTGTAACACAAAACGCAGGCAACTACATCTAGATGTAGGTTTCCGTCAGAAGGGAATCGCAATATATAGATATACGGTGCAGTTGCACAACATCTAGCGGGGGCGCAATCGTGGCGGGCTATATCAATCTTATCAAACTATCCGTCGGCACCGAAGACCTGCAGGATATGATTGATTGGCAATCCAACAAACGGGCACAGGCGCCAGATGGTTTGCCCCGCCATGTTACGCGCATGTGGCCCAAGCGCGAAGCAGAGATCCTCAAGGGCGGGTCAATCTATTGGGTAATCAAAGGCGCGATCCAGTGCCGCCAACGCATCGCGCGATTGGATGAGGTCATCGGACAAGATGGCATCCGCCGCTGTGCTATCGTGCTTGATCCAAAGATTATTCGAACAACCTCAGCCCTCAAGCGCCCCTTTCAAGGATGGCGCTATCTTAAGCCCGAGGACGCGCCGCCCGATCTGTCCGGCAAGGCCGCTGAACGGGACGAGGATATCCCAGCCACGCTTGAAATCGCGCTGGCGGAGATCGGCGTGCTTTAGGGTCCGGTCGCCTCGCCAAACCGATCGACAAGTTTGGCGACAACGATATCCGAAGGCTCTGCGATGAAATTCCAAGGAAGCCGCAGGGTTTGCGGTTCGGTCTTCTCCGGGTTGGCATATTCCAATGCAATGTCAGCCCCGCCCTTGGGCACCACCACCGCTTTGATCTGCGAGGCAGGCACCTCCACCCGGAACGTCCCGCCGATCACCACGCTCGCTTCTTTGATCACAAGCGGATGCTTGGTGTTTTGCAGCGTCACAAAAATGAACGCAGCCAAAATGCCAAAGACGAGCGAGATGAGAAGCGCGCCGATCCATCCGCTCCCGCTGACAAAGCCTTCTGCGGCCATATAGCCAAACAGCAAAAAGCCCGCGCCCTGAATGACCAAATTGCGCCACAGCTTAAAGGTGCCGCGCTTGGAGCGTGTAGTGGTATAGGTCATAGACGCGCCTTTAGCTCGGCCAAAGCGGGTCCGGGATCCGGCGCGGTTTTGGACTGCCACAGGCATGCCTGCGAAGGCAGAACAAGCGAATCTTCCAGCACCCGCAGGTGGTTTGCTTTAATCGTTGCCCCGGTGGAGGTGATATCCGCAATCGCCTCTGCCGTTTCGTTCTTTACGGTGCCTTCGGTTGCGCCCTGACTATCTACCAATTGATAATCTGCGACTCCACGCTGGGCGAGGAATTGGCGCATCAAACGGTGGTATTTCGTTGCGATCCGCAGCCGGAACCCGTGGCGCGCACGGAAATCGGCGGCCACCGCATCAAGATCATGGAGAGTTGTGACATCCGTCCAAAAGGCCGGAACCGCGATGATCAGATCCGCTTGTCCAAAGCCCATCTCTGCCAGCTTCTGAACCCGGCTGCCGTGATCGGCCAGTTTCTCGTGGATCAGGTCCGCGCCAGTCACACCCAAATGTATGCGCCCGGCAGACAGCTCGCGCGGGATTTCGCCCGCGCTTAGCATGACCATTTCGATGCCATCGATGCCGCTCACACGGCCCACGTATTCGCGATCGGATCCCGACTTTTCAAGTATGATCCCACGAACGCCGAACCAATCAAATGTATCTTGCATCAGCCGCCCTTTGGACGGCACACCAAGCTTCAACATCACATGCCCCCCTTAAGCGCGGCCACCAGATCCGGCCGGATAACCCCGCCCACGGCTGGCACATAGCGCCCCTGCCCCAAAACACGAGTCAGCGCGTCATAGCGACCGCCCGTTGCAACAGGTGGCAGGTCAGCAGCCGTAAACCCGAAGACAAAGCCATCGTAATATTCCATCGACGTGCGCCCATAGGACACCTCGAAATCCAGAGTGGCGGGATCGATGCCTGCATCACTCAACGCATCCAAGCGTGCCGCCAATCGCGCAACCTCTCCTGCGATGCCGGCCATGTCTCTTGCGGCAACCTTCAGCGCCTTGAGTGCGGCAGGCGCCGGGCCTTTGATGCTCATCACATGTTCAAGTGCTGTCCGGGCGGATTCTGCCAGCGGCGGCGCCGCGCGATCCGCGTCCAGCCGCGCCAGGCGGGCTGCCACATCCGCCCCACTGCGCAGCCCGATCACAGGCCCGCTGACCACGTTTTCCGGCGCGGACGGCACATCCGCAAAACGATCCAGAAGATCGCGGAACCGTGTCGGCCGCCACAAATGGCGCATCAACGCAGCCTTGCGCGCCGGTGTTGTCTCTAAATGCTCTACCGCCGCGCGAAGGATCGCCATATCCCCAATCACGGCGCGGACAGGCAAACCGGCAAGCGCGCCGTGAAACTCTGCAAAAAGCGCGGCTTCCACACCTTCAGGCGCGGCACGGTCAAACACTTCGAACCCAACTTGCGGGTATTCCGATGGGCGTCCCGTTTCGCTTTCTTGGCGCCGAAAGACCGGCCCCGCATAGGTATAGCGCGCTGGCTCTGCTTTGGCGGCCATATGCATCTGCACCACAGGAACCGTGAAATCCGGGCGCAGCATCTGCTCCCCGCGCAGCGGGTCTTGGGTCACATAAGCGCGGCCGCGAATATCTTCTCCATAGAGATCAAGCAGGGTGGCTGCCGGTTGCAAAATGTCCGCTTCGATCCGTACGGCACCTGCGGCCTCAAACCGGGCCAGTAGCGTGTCACGCGTTGTCCGGATCGCTTCAGCCTGCACGTTGGGCCTCCAGCATCTTGCGCACCTCAGCGACCAACGCATCGCGCGGCACTTCGATTTGTGAGGGCCGCGATTTCCATTCCTCAAGACTTGCGTCTTTGGCCAGTTCCGCCCCAAGGATCAGATCCTTGATCTGCACGACGCCGCGGTCCTTTTCGTCACCACCCTCGATGATTGCGATTGGGCTGGCGCGGCGATCCGCATATTTCATCTGATTGCCAAAATTCTTGGGGTTTCCAAGATAAACTTCGGCCCGGATGCCCACGCTGCGCAATTCTGAAACCATCGCTTGATAATCGGCCATCCTGTCACGATCCATGACCGTGACAACAACGGGGCCTTGCAACTCTGTTCCAATCTTGCCTGTGGCCCGCAGAGCGGCCAACAAGCGATCAACGCCAATAGAAACGCCTGTCGCGGGCACCTCTTGGCCAGTGAAGCGTTTGACCAAATCGTCATACCTTCCGCCACCGGCAACAGACCCAAACTGGACCGTCTGGCCCTTTTCATTCTGCACATCAAAGGTCAGCTCGGCCTCGTAAACGGGACCGGTGTAATAGCCAAGACCGCGGACAACTGCCGGATCAATTTCGATGCGATCCGGGCCATAACCGCCTGCGTCCAATAGGGCTGCGATCTGCTCAAGCTCGCCTACGCCGTCTTCGCCCACTTTGGACCCTTCTACCAAACAGCGGAGCCGCGCGACTGTGACCGCGCCGCTTTCGCCCTTGGCGTCCATAAAGCCGATGACAACGTCAGCCTGAGCATCTGTCAGCCCAGCACCTTTGGTGAAGTCCCCGCTTTCATCTTTGCGGCCTTCGCCAAGCAAGGCACGCACGCCTTCAACGCCAAGCCGGTCCAACTTATCAATCGCGCGCAGGACAATGCCGCGCTCGGCTTCTTTATCATCACCGGATAAGCCCGCGACCTCCATGACACCGTTCAAAACCTTGCGGTTATTGACTCGGATCACATAGTCGCCGCGCGCGATGCCCACGGCCTCCAGCGTATCGGACAGCATCGCACAGATCTCAGCATCCGCCGCCATCGAGGCCGTGCCGACTGTATCCGCATCACATTGATAGAACTGACGATACCGGCCCGGTCCCGGCTTTTCGTTGCGCCAAACGGGGCCCATCGCATAGCGCCGATACGGTGTAGGCAAATCATTGCGGTGCTGTGCAAATACCCGCGCCAATGGCGCTGTCATGTCATAGCGCAGCGCGACCCAATCGCCCTCGCCCGCGCCGGTGCCTGTGTCATCTTCTTGCCACGCAAACACACCCTCGTTGGGGCGGTCCACATCGGGCAGGAATTTCCCAAGCGCCTCAACCGTCTCAACGGCGGATGTTTCAAGCGCGTCAAAGCCATAGCGATGATACACCTCCGCGATCTTGGACAGCATGGTGGCCCTTTCGGTCACCTCACTTCCAAAATAGTCGCGGAAGCCCTTTGGCGTAATCGCCTTGTGGCGCGGTGCCTTCTTTTGCTTGGCCATGATGATATGCCGCCCTTGCTCAGTTGCGCGCCCCGCGTTTAGCCGCATGGCCGCGCGCTCGCAACCGCTTGGAATCCAGACCGTGCCGGGTATGAAGGGCATATGGAACAGCTTGAAGAAAAACTCGCCCATCTTGAGAAGGTGGTGGATGACCTAAGCAGCGTGGTCGCGCGGCAGGACACAGAGATTGCGACGCTCACCCGCAAGGTCGCTTTGCTTATGGAGCGTGAAGTGGCGCGCGGTGAAAGCGATGGAGGGGTGGTTCTGGGCGATGAGCGCCCGCCGCACTATTAGTCAGCGCACTTCTTTAAAGTCTTTGGCCACAACCGTACCATTGTGGATCAGCATATCCGCCCATTTTGGGTTGGTCCCAAACCGATCATAAACGCTCACAAAAACCGTGCTGCGCTCCAAAGTCGCAAAGCGGCTGGAAGAGCAGGTTCTCTCTACCGGAGCCGAACAAACACGCGCGCGGATTCGTTTGTATTCCGTATCTGTGCGGGTGACATTGGTATCGTTGCGCCCGTCTCTATAGCGCGTGGTTTCATAGGCATTGGGCCCGCCAAACACCGCCAACGCGGCGCTGAATTTGCGTGGGCATCCATCAGCAAAGCCTGTGATGTAGTGCGCGCGCAAAGCGATGGTGGACGGATCACTGTCAAAAAGCCGGTAAGCCACGCTGCCCGTTTCAGGATAGCGCGCGACCTCTTTACCTAAATCGCGGCGGCTCAAATCACAAACCCGGGCGACCGCGCCATATGCGAGTGTGGTGTCACCGGGCATGTCTGGCGCATTTGCCGGAGGGGTCGCATTTTGGCGGTTTCCCCCGCCGCCCAAGCGCGCAAAAAGCCCGCGGCGCGGCGCGGGGGCCGCTGCGGGTGTGATCTCTGCTGGTGCATCCGGCACGCGCATCTGGGCTGTACCATCACCTTCCACAGTCGGCTCTGGCAGCGTTGCCACAGCGGGTATGTCAAGATTTGCTGATCCCTGACTGCTGTTCGGACTTTGGCCCGCCCCGCCCAGAAGCCGCGAGAAAAGCCCGGGACGGGTGACGTCTTTGTTCGGGGCAATCTCTTGGGCGGCAGTCTCAACACTGGCTCCTGGCTCCGGCTCGGCGCGGGCATCTGCCGTTACCACAGGGGCTGGGGAAGACGCTCCACGCCGGAAAAGGCCACCAAGCAATCCGCGTTTCGCAGGCGTTTCGGCGCTCAGAGCTTCGGTTGCTGGGGCTTCGGTTGCTGGGGCTTCGGCCGTTACTGCAATCAATTCCGGCTCTGACGCAAGGGCAGCCGCAGCATCGTCAACCGATGCGCTATCAACGATAGCACTTTCAGCAGTGATATCCGCCGCGGATTCAGCCGCGTTACTAGCCGCCCCGAAATACGGCAACGTCACACCGCGCCCGCTACAGGCAGCGACCGCAAAAAGCGCAAGTAGAACAAAAACACGCATTACAACTCTTCAACCATCAGCACACCCTCAAGGGACTTCAGAGCTGATTTCACTTGAGGCGAAACCGGGAACTGATCCCCAAGGTCAAGCTCTACCTCACCGGGCAAGGCCGGGTCCATAAGGCAAAACGTGATCGGCCCTTTTGCGCCATTCTTCACCGTTTCCGGCAGCCCGGCCAGTACGCCCGCTACGGATGGTACAGCCATCTGATCCTCAACAAAGATTTTGAGCCCGGTTGCGCCCACTTGCGCGACGGCATTGTCAATCGGCGTGACCGCACGCCCCAAAAGCTTGAGCTGGTCGGACTCCAGCGTCGCCTCAACCTGCACCACCACCTTGGAGCCGCTTTCAAGAAAATCGCGGGCCTTCTCCAGCGTGTCCGAGAACATGGTGACCTCATACGCGCCTGTGGGATCACTCAGCTGAACAAAGGCAAAGCGGTTACCGCGTGCCGATTTACGCTCCTGCCGGCCACTTACAGACCCGGCAAGTTTGCCGATCATCGCGCCGCCCTTGTTCTCTGTCTCAGCCACCAAATCGTCTAACGTCATCACGCCGGACCGTTTGAGAGGCGCCATGTAATCATCAAGAGGATGACCAGACAGGTAGAATCCGATGGCCTTGAACTCCTCAGACAGGCGTTCCGCCGGGAGCCAATCCTCGCAGGGCACAACCCGCGGTTCGGGCAAATCATCGCCCGCCTCCCCGAATAGTGAGACTTGGTTCGATGCCTTTTGATCATGAATCGCCGCAGAATACGCAACAAGCGGATCAAGGCTTTCGAACACCCGCCGGCGGTTGCGGTCCAACTCATCAAACGCCCCCGCCCGTGCGAGCATTTCAAGCGGCCGCTTACCCACCCGTTTAAGATCTACGCGCCGTGCGAAATCAAAAAGTGTGGCAAAGGGTTTTCCAGCGCGGCCCTCAGTGACAAGCCGCATCGCTTCAACACCCACATTCTTAAGCGCGCCCAGCGCATAGACCAGCGCACCTTCATTCACATCGAATGTGGCTTCTGACCTGTTCACGCAAGGCGGAGTATAAGGCAGCGCCAGCGCCTTTTTGACCTCGTTAAAATAGACCGCAAGCTTATCTGTCAGGTGCAAATCGCAGTTCATGACGCCCGCCATGAATTCAACCGGGTGGTTCGCCTTGAGCCATGCAGTTTGATAGCTCACCACAGCATACGCCGCCGCGTGTGACTTGTTGAAACCGTAGTTCGCAAACTTATCCAGCAGCGCCCATGTTTCTTCGGCTTTGGCCTTGTCCACCCCGTTTTCTGCAGAGCCTTGCAGGAATTTCGGCTTTTCAGCGTCCATCGCTTCTTGGATCTTTTTACCCATCGCGCGGCGCAAAAGATCCGCACCACCCAGCGAATAGCCGGCCATTTGCCGGGCAATTTCCATCACCTGTTCCTGATAAACGATGATGCCCTGTGTCTCGTCCAGAATATGGTCAACGGTGGGGTGCAAAAGCTCGCGATCTGACAGGCCGTTCTTGACCTCGCAATACTTCGGAATGTTCTCCATCGGACCGGGTCGGTAGAGCGCGACAAGGGCCACAATATCTTCAATACATGTGGGCTTCATGCGCTTTAGCGCATCGATCATTCCGCTGGATTCCACCTGAAACACCGCAACTGTCTGACCCGAAGCATAAAGCTTGTAGCTTGCCTCATCATCCAGCGGGATCGCATTGATTTGGTCTGTTGTGCCCGGCTCCGGGGTGTAAAGCTCCGTCCCATCCGCGGCGATGTGGATGGAGCGTCCGGCGGATTTGATCAGCTTAACGGCGTTTTCAATCACGGTCAGTGTTTTGAGGCCCAAGAAATCGAATTTGACCAGCCCGGCTTGCTCAACCCATTTCATGTTAAACTGGGTGGCTGGCATGTCTGATCGCGGATCTTGGTAAAGCGGCACAAGCGCGTCTAGTGGCCTATCTCCGATCACCACGCCCGCCGCGTGGGTCGATGCGTTCCGCAACAAGCCTTCGACCTGCTGACCGTAATCCAAAAGCCGTTGAACAACCTCTTCGGCTCTGGCCTCTTCGCGCAAACGCGGCTCATCGGCCAGCGCTTTTTCGATGGAAACGGGTTTGACCCCCTCCACCGGGATCATCTTGGACAGCCTGTCCACCTGCCCGTAAGGCATCTGAAGCACCCGGCCCACATCCCGCACCGCTGCTTTCGATAAAAGCGCACCAAAGGTGATGATTTGCCCAACCTTGTCACGCCCGTATTTCTCTTGAACGTAACGGATGACTTCTTCGCGGCGGTCCATACAAAAATCGATGTCGAAATCGGGCATGGATACCCGCTCGGGGTTCAAGAACCGCTCAAACAGCAGCCCATAGCGCAACGGGTCAAGGTCCGTAATCGTAAGCGCATAGGCCACAAGCGATCCCGCACCAGACCCCCGCCCCGGCCCCACCGGGATATCATTCTGCTTCGACCAATGGATAAAGTCCGCCACGATCAGGAAGTATCCCGGAAACCCCATCCCCTCGATAATACCAAGCTCAAATTCAAGCCGCGCCTCATAATCCGCAACGCTCACAGCGTGCGGGATCACAGCCAGCCGCGCTTTAAGGCCCTCTTCGGATTGGCGACGCAGCTCTGCCACTTCGTCATCAGCGAATTTCGGCAGGATCGGATCGCGCGTATAGGCGCGGAACGCACAGCGCTTCGCAATTTCAACGGTGTTTTCAAGCGCTTCCGGAAGATCCGCAAAGAGCGCCGCCATTTCGTCTTGCGTCTTAAGGTAGTGCTGCGCGGTCAATCGCCGGCGCGGCTCTTGCTGATCCACATACGCTCCGCCCGCGATGCAAATCAGCGCGTCATGCGCCTCGTACATATCAGGCTTCGGGAAATAGACATCATTTGTGGCCACCAATGGCAGACCCATCGCATAGGCCATCTCAATAAAGCCTTGTTCGGTCAGCCGTTCCGCCTCGGGCTGTCCGTCTTCGCCCGGGTGGCGCTGAAGCTCAACATAAAGCCGATCCCCGTAGATCGCAGACAAATGGTTCATCAGTGTCTGCGCTTTCGGCCGCTGACCTGCTTGCAAAAGCCGCCCCACAGGGCCGTCCGGGCCACCGGTCAGACAAATCACATCGGCCGCATTCGCAGACAGTTCTTCAACCGAGACCTGAGGAAGTTGGGTTCCATCGGTCACATACAGGCAGGTGTTGAGCCGCATCAGCGCTTCATACCCAGCCTCGGATTGAGCCAGCAAAACAAGGGGCGCAGGCGCGCGTGGACGCTCGCCGGGCTGTGCGGGATCGAATGTAAGATCCACCTGACAGCCGATGATCGGCTGCACGCCTGCCTTGGCTGCACCTTCAGAAAACTCCAACGCACAAAACATGTTGTTAGTATCAGTTACCGCAACCGCAGGCATGCCCATCGCCGCAATCTGACCGGGCAATTTCTTGAGCCGCATTGCGCCTTCCAGCAGGGAATATTCGGAATGCACACGCAAGTGGATGAATCGAGGGGTTTTGGTCATGGCGCCACCCTATGGTGCGGCGCGGCGGGTTTGAAGGAAAAGCTGACACGGGTTGAAATACTTAGCCATTCGGAAAACTATCTTGACGGCAGGCTCGTCGCACTGATACTTAGCCATATGGATAACAAACTTGATACCTTCTTTGCCGCCCTCGCGGACCCAACCCGCCGTGCAGTAATCGAGCGGCTGATCAACGGCCCTGCGGCCGTCTCAGATCTGCACGCCCCCCATGACATAGCCCTGCCAACTTTCATGAAGCATCTGTCGCGGCTTGAAGCTGCCGGGCTTGTGCGGACGCACAAAAAAGGGCGGGTGCGCACGGTTCACATTGAGGCCGCCCCACTTGCCGCCGCTGAAAGCTGGCTCAGCAAACAACGCAGCCTATGGGAAAGCCGTCTCAACCGGCTCGACGCACTTGCAAATCACATGGAAAGGAATGCCCTATGACCACCGATACTGATCACTTCGCCTTTGAGCGGGACTTCGCTGCCGCACCTGATCGCATGTGGCACCTTCTGACATCTGATGAAGGCCGTCGTGCCTGGGGTGCACCGGGAGAGACCACCCTCACAACCCTGGCGTCTGATTTCCGCGTGGGCGGCGAAGACCGCCACCGCTGCGGCCCCGAAGAGGCTCCGGAATTTGAATCCATCACCCGATGGTATCACATCGCCGGCCCGTCAGATGCCGTTTATTCCGAACAGATCGAGGCAGGCGGGATGGCTCTCGGAACCAGCCTCGTGACCTTCCGGGTCTCGCCAAAGGGTTCAGGCAGCCATGTCAGCTTTAGCGTTGCGGTCTCTTCTTTCGTCGGCGCAGAGATGATTGGCGAATTCCGCGCTGGATGGGACGGCACATTGGAAAAGCTCGACGCGCTCGGCGCGCAATAACCGCGCATTTGACGCGCCGCAAATATCCCTCGAAAGCCGCGCATTTCAACGGTGAGGCCTTTGGATCTGCCGCGAAACCGGGCAAAACTCCGGCACAGCAGCTCCTTCCTGCGCCTACCTCTTGCATTCCAAGCGCGCGCACTGTGTCATAGGCAATGATACGGGCGCGCGCTCTACGCCGCATCGGGCGCGCCAAACACCCGCAACCATTGTAGCGCGGCCATTGGCATCTTATGGAGATCACCTTCCGCCTTAATGGCGATGACATCACCCTGAGGGATCCATCCCCAACAACAACTTTGCTGGATTGGCTGCGCGAGACCAAACACCTCACAGGCACTAAAGAAGGCTGCAACGAAGGCGATTGCGGCGCGTGCACGGTTATGGTCACAGATACAGACGGCGCGCACGCACTCAACGCGTGTATTCTGTTCCTGCCCCAGCTCCACGGCAAAGCCGTGCGCAGCGTCGAAGGTATCGCCGAACCAGACGGCACATTGCACCCAGTGCAACAAGCGATGGTCGATCACCACGGATCGCAATGCGGCTTCTGCACGCCGGGCTTCATTGTCTCTATGGCAACAGATCACCTCACCGGCTCAAAAGATCATGACACAACGCTGGCCGGAAACCTCTGCCGCTGCACCGGCTACGCGCCCATTCTGCGCGCGGCCAAGGCCGCTGAGGCCGCGCCGATCCCTGCCCATATGCACGACCGCCCCCCTTCATCTTTCCAAAAAAACCTCGGGGGGGTGGGGGCGGGCCCCCACGCGTTGCCGCAAACAAGCGATGCGCTGGCGGAATGGGCTCTTGAACACCCGCAAGGCACGCTGGTGGCCGGAGCCACGGATGTCGGCCTGTGGGTCACCAAACATTTCGCAGAGCTTGGCCCGGTTGCCTTTCTCCACGCCTGCAAAGATCTGCAACAAATCGAAGAGACAGATACCCATATCCGCATCGGTGCCGCCGTCACAATCAGCAGAGTTATGGAAGCTTTGCCCTATGCCGCGCTTCACGAGATGTTTCGCCGTTATGGCTCTGCCCAAGTGCGCAATGCGGCAACGATCGGCGGCAATATTGCCAACGGATCGCCCATCGGGGATAGTCCGCCCCCTTTGATCGCCCTTGGCGCAAAACTGCATCTGCGCCGCGCTGAGATCCGCCGCACCATCGCGCTTGAAGACTTCTTTCTTGCCTACAAGAAGCAAGACCGCGCGCCCGGTGAATTTGTCGAGGCGGTAACGATCCCTAAACGCCCAGACAGGCTGCACGTCTACAAGCTGTCTAAACGTTTCGATCAAGATATCTCAGCCGTTTGCGGCGCGTTTTATATTCCTGTTGATGCTGCGGGACGTGTCACCGATCCGCGCATCGCATTTGGCGGCATGGCGGGCATCCCTCTTCGGGCCGCTGCAGTCGAAGCGACGCTTGCAGGCAAACCCTGGACGCTTGAAACCGTTGAGGCCGCCCTGCCCGCTTTTGCACTGGACTACCAACCGATGTCAGACATGCGCGCCAGCGCAGAGTATCGTCTGAGTACGGCACAAAACATGCTTTTGAGGGCTTTTCACGCGGACACATCCGCGCCGGTGACCCTGCGGGAGGTCACGTCATGAGCGTTGCCAAACCCCTGCCCCATGACGCCGCACATCTGCATGTGACCGGTGCTGCGCGGTATACGGATGACCTGCCCACACCAAGTG
>CALKJA010000032.1 GCA_937995865.1 uncultured Paracoccaceae bacterium
CACATTTTCGGCTGCGTGAGGCCGGTCTTGTTGCGCAGCGAGACTTGCAAGAGCGGCTTGGTCTGGCCTCGATCAATTGGTGTGGGTGCCTGTTCTGGGAAGACACGGAAGCAGATCTAGCTGAGATGCAGACGGCGCTGAATGCGTTGGGTTACTCGGCCGAGACGGTTGGACCCACACAAATCGCGCAGCTTGAACCGGGGTTGCGGAACACGCCGGATGTGGCTTTGCGGTTTGAAGCAGAAGGGGCGGCAGAGCCTGCGGCGCTCACCCATGAGCTTTTGGCCGCCGCTCAGAGCCAAGGTGCGCAACTATTGCTTGGGCAGCGAGTCGAAGCAATCCGGACGAGCGGCGGACGCACGCTAGGTGTGCAGTTGCCATCTGGCCCAATTGACGCGGAACGTGTGATCATCGCCGCAGGAAACGGAGCACAAAGGCTTTTGGCGCCACTTGGTTTGGCCCTTCCAATGCTAGAACGCCCGGCAGATATGCTGCGCACACGCCCGGTGCCCCCGACTTTTGCACATGTGTTGGTCACGCCAGAACGAGAGATCAGACAGGACCTAGAAGGGGCGTTTTGGGTGCCATCCTCACCGAACCACCAAGACGTTACATCAGAAGCGCCAGGTGGCGTGGCCATTGAGGCGGCAGATGCATCAATGGCGGCTTTGAAACGGCATATGCCGCAAGATCGGTGTTCGGATCTACGATGGGACCTGATGATGCGCGCTTCGCGGCCTGTGCCTCGGGATGGTTTGCCCGTTGTCGGAAAAACCTCGGTAGACGGGCTTTGGTTGAGTGTTCTGCATTCGGGGATCACATTGGCCGCTATCATGGGGGAGGTGATTGCGACCGAAGTCATTGGCGCACGTTCGAATTTCGCACCAGGGTTATTGGCACCGTATCGGCCTGCACGCTTTAGTATCTAATGCCCGGCCGGGACGGGTGCTCTTTGCTTCGCAAATGCGCACCCGTCCCGGCCGAATCCACGGGTTTTCAGTGTTTTCCCAAAAAGGATTGAAAGGCTCCGCGCAGGTTTGCGCGCAGAGCTTTTCGTTTAGTGGCGCAGAATCGAGCTTCCAGCGTAAACTGCCGCTTCGCCCAGAGCTTCTTCGATCCGGATCAGCTGGTTGTACTTTGCGAGCCTGTCAGAGCGCGCAAGCGAGCCGGTTTTAATCTGGCCACAATTGGTAGCCACGGCAAGATCAGCAATTGTCGCGTCTTCGGTTTCGCCAGAGCGGTGCGACATTACGCATGTCATACGATTGCGGTGTGCAAGGTCAACGGCCGCAAGGGTTTCTGTGAGCGAGCCGATTTGATTGACCTTAACAAGAAGCGAATTGGCCGCTGCCTTGTCGATCCCAGTTTGTAGACGCGCAGGGTTGGTGACAAAGAGATCGTCCCCAACAAGCTGACAAGAATTGCCCAACATTTCTGTCAGGGCGATCCAGCCGTCCCAATCGTCTTCGTCCATGCCGTCTTCGATGGAAATGATGGGGTAATCCGCAACGAGAGCGGCAAGATATTTGGCGTTTTCTTCAGAGGAGAGTGATTTGCCTTCGCCCTTCATCTCGTATTTGCCGTTCTTGAAATACTCGGTCGCGGCACAATCCAATGCGAGATGGATATCTTCGCCGGGTTTATAGCCTGCCTTTTCGACAGATTTCAGAATGAAATCAAGCGCTTCACGAGATGAGGAGATATTGGGGGCAAAGCCGCCTTCATCGCCGATGCCTGTGGAGAGGCCTGCGGCGGAAAGCTCGCCTTTGAGGGTGTGGAAGACTTCCGAACCCATGCGGACCGCCTCACGAATGGAGGTGGCCGAGACGGGCATAATCATGAATTCCTGAATATCGATTGGATTGTCGGCATGTTCGCCGCCGTTCAGGATGTTCATCATTGGCACGGGCAAAACCCGGGCCGATGTGCCGCCGACATAGCGGTAAAGCGGTTGTTCACAATAATCTGCTGCAGCCTTTGCGGCAGCCATTGAAACGCCCAAGATCGCGTTGGCGCCGAGGCGCGCTTTGTTGTCTGTTCCGTCCAGTTCAATCATGGCGCGGTCCAGCATGACCTGTTCGGTTGCGTCCATGCCAACAAGTTCGTCGGTGATTTCGCCATTTACAGCAGCGACGGCCTCAAGCACGCCCTTGCCCTTGTAGCGGCTTTTGTCTCCGTCGCGCTTTTCTACGGCTTCGTAGGCGCCCGTTGAAGCACCGGAGGGTACAGCCGCGCGCCCCATTGTTCCGTCTTCGAGGGTCACATCCACTTCGACAGTGGGGTTGCCACGGCTGTCGAGGATTTCGCGGGCGAAAATATCAATAATGGTGCTCATGAGGCGGTGTCCTTTCGAGGGCGGCCGTTGGGCCAGCGTTCAAAGGCCGTGTAGCAGTTTGATGGGGGGATTTGGAAGGGTGATGTTTGCGCTAACGTCTTGCATGCGGCAATGCGGACGAAGGTTTCGTTCAGTTGCGTGCGAGAGCATTGTCGCCCTGGGCTTGAGCCCGTCGCGCGTGCGGACATCTCTGCCCGCACGTGAGAATTTTGTGCGCCTTCTGCGGCTTACTCGGCTTTTGCGGCCCGCTGGGCACGGCGCCTTGCGACGGCTTTCTTTTTGGATGCATCATCCGTTTTAACGTCGGCTTTGACTTTTTGTGCGCGTTGCTTGTTCGCAGCGGCGCGCGCAGGCTTTTTCTTGGGTTGTGGGGGCGTCAGTGCATCAATGGCTTTAAGCCAGTGCTGCTCGTCGCGGCCTTCGGGGCAACCTTCTTCTAACCACAAGAGGTAAGCGGTTTCGCGAATTTGGGTATCATCAATGTGAGACGTCGTCATGGGAGGATCCTAGATTGTATCTTTGTTTGTCGGTCTTGGTGCAGTTTGGTGGCGCTAACACTACAATCAATGCTGCGAGTGCACAATAAGACTTTCTGCACCTGCACAATCGTCAAAAAAGTGTTGAAGGCGCACAACAGTATCTGCGCTAGGATCTTACCCGCGCCTCTCGGATGAGAGTGTAGAGACCGGATGCCACGACAATCGTTGCGCCGATCAGCGTCGCTGCGTCGGGACGCTCTGCAAAGAAGACAAAGCCAAGCAGAAGGGCAAAGATCAAACGCGTGTAGCGGAAAGGTACAACAAACCCAACTTCGCCAACCCGTGTTCCGGTTACAATACAGGAATAGGCAACCACTCCGACGGCCAGCGTAACAAAGAAAATCCCTGCGCTGTGGGGCGTTACGGGTTCGAGACCTTGGCCGCCAACACCCAATAGGAGCAAACCCGTTGGGATTAGCACCACAAAGCCCATCCCTGCGATTTGCAAGGAAGTAACCGCCGCTGGAACACGCCGGATCGCAATATCACGTGCGGCCAAACCCGCCATGCCAAGGACGGCAAACAGGGCGAGTGGATCAAATGCATCGAAGCCCGGCCGCAGGATGATGAGCACCCCGATCAAGCCCGCGAAGACAGCACTCCAACGGCGCCAACCTACCTTTTCTCCCAGAAAGAGCGCTGCCCAAAGCGTAACGAAAATAGGCGCGGCTTGCAGAATCGCGGAGGCAAGTGAAAGGGGAATCAGGGTCAGCGACGTGATGAAGCCAACCGTGCCAATCATTTCCGCAAGGCAGCGCCACAGCACCGCAGGGTGTAGCAGGTTGCGGTTAAAGAAAGACGTTCCACGCAGGTGACACATGCCGGCGAATATGGGCGTTCCAAACAGACCAAGTGCGAGAATGATTTGTCCAGACGACCAACTGTCGGACAGCAGTTTGATGAATGCGTCTTCGACCGCGAATCCAGCCATCGCGAGGGTCATGAAGAGCGCGCCGCGCAGGTTGTCCATGTATAAGCTCCGTCGGCCAGTGGCATTGCGCCTACGCTGTTCAAGACATGCGCGGACCCGACGACCTTTAGGCTTGGTATACTTGCGATTCCAGCCAACATCTTAGGCGGGTGTCGCTTTGACGCCCTTTAGCGCAGCGGCAGATGGTGCTGGCGCTTCTTATGGTTCTTTGATTTTGGTGCCGTAAAGCTCCATTCGGTGACCTTTGAGCGTATAGCCCAGCCGTTCCGCGATCTTTTCTTGAAGCGCTTCGATTTCAGGGTCGACAAACTCGATAACTTGGCCCGAAGCAATGTCG
Source organism: uncultured Paracoccaceae bacterium (assembly GCA_937995865.1). GTDB lineage: Bacteria > Pseudomonadota > Alphaproteobacteria > Rhodobacterales > Rhodobacteraceae > Shimia_B. The sequence continues at coordinate 4,143 of CALKJA010000032.1, forward strand.
ATCAAATGGTCGTGGTGGTCACGGTCCGCATCTTCATAGCGGGCGCGTCCATCGCCAAATTCAAGCTTTTCGAGTATCCCGGCCTCTTCGAACAGTTTGACTGTGCGATATACGGTGGCAAGAGATATACCAGCATCAACGGCAGCTGCGCGGGCGTATAGCTCTTCAACATCTGGGTGATCGTTTGCATCTTCAAGTACCGCTGCGATCGTGCGGCGCTGCCCGGTCATGCGCAGGCCCTTCGCCTCGCAACGGTCAATGATTGTATCGGCCATGATGTGCCCCTTGTGTAAGTTTCAAATAACCGGGCGGGTGGGGCGGCATCAAGAGGGGAATGTGGCCAATCGACGGTGCTCTACGCGTTAAGTGGGCTGACGGCAAAGCGTGCTGGGATGGGTTTGTCGTTTCCTGATTGGACCACCGCCCAAGATCTTTAGGTGCCTAAGGCTAAAGGGAGGAAACGCACTTGGACACACTGTCCGGGATTGACAAGCTGAGCAGTGGGCCGCACCGCTTGTTGGATGGAACCCAAAGATAACCTCGATACGTTTGGTACGGTGAGTCTGATCGCCTTTGCGCTGCTTTTGAGCTTTAATCAGGTTGTGATCGCCGTGGGAGGTGATGGGTTTCAACCAGCCTTCATGGCGGCTCTTCGTTCTGTTGGGGCGTCGATGGTTTTGCTGCTCTTGCTAAGATTCCGAGGGATCGCATTTGGGTTGGAGCGGGCTATGTGGCCCACAGCTGTGCTGATGGGGGTGATCTTTGGGTTTGAGTTCATTTTCCTCTTCACCGCGCTTGATCTCACAACCGTCTCGCGGGCATCGGTGATCTTTTACGCGATGCCAGTTTGGGCTGCGATCGGCGCGTGGATCTTTTTGGGTGAAGGCATCACCCGCGGCAAGGTCTTGGGGTTGACGGTGGGCTTTTGTGGGATGGCATTGGCCATCGTGGATGGGCAGGCGACAAGCGAACAATCTTGGATCGGCGATCTTTGCGCTGTGGGTGCCAGTATCGGCTGGGCCTCAATCCTCATTGTTGTAAAAGGAAGTAATATCAAGGGGAAGCCCGCAGAAGTGCAACTCTTTTGGCAAGTTTTTCTTTCAATCCCAATCCTGTTGATTGGCGCAATGCTAATGGGGCCATTGGTTCGTGAACTAGAGCCGATCCACTATTGGGCCCTGGCATTTCAGATCTTATGTGTGGCGTCGTTCGGTTTCTTGTGTTGGTTTTGGTTGCTCAAGATCTACCCAGCCACCAGCGTTGCCTCTTTCAGCTTTTTGTCACCTGTTTTCAGTGTGATACTAGGCGTTCTTCTTCTTGGAGAGACCGCATCGCCGAACTTACTTGCTGCATTGGTTCTGGTGGCTTTGGGGCTTTACCTCATCAATCGTCGTCAGGTGCCGCAAAAGGTTTGACGCACCTCTTGATCGGGTGTCGGTGGCTCCGCAAAGCGCGGCTCAGAAATATGTGAGAATGGTGAGGCAAGCGCTTGATTTAGCTCGTGGAAAAGTTCCCAATTGTCATAAACGGCCGATTGAATGGCCTCTTCAACAAGATGGTTGCGCGGGATGAGTTTGGGGTTCGCCGCATCCATAATTGCGGTGTTGGGGGCCATGCTTTGCCACCGGTTAAGCCACGCAGCAAAGTCTGGATGGTCTAGGTGAAGGGTGCCAGACAAGTCACGGAACACATTTGTAAAGTCGGCCTGTTTGTCTGCCATTATCTTGAGTAGATCGCCCATGAGATCAACCTGCCCATCATCCAGCGCATCAAGGCCCAGCTTTGCACCAAAGCGCCTACGCCATGCGGACTGATAGACGTCAGCAAAGCCGTTGATGATTTCCGTAAAGCTCTCAATTCCAGTTTCACGGTCTGGCATCAACGGCAAAAGGGAGGTCGCCAACTGCGCCATATTCCAAGCGCCGATGTTGGGCTGGTTCGCATATGCATAGCGACCTTGTTGGTCGATAGAGCTAAAGACTTTACCGGGATGGTAGGCGTCCATGAAAGCGCAAGGACCATAGTCGATCGTATCGCCAGCAACATGTGCGTTGTCGGTATTCATGACCCCGTGGATAAAGCCGAAAGACATCCATTGTGCGATAAGTTCAGCTTGTGCTGCTACAACTTGAACCAATAGCTCTTCGGGTCCAGAAGCTGTTGGGTAATGGCGTTCGATGACATGGTTCATCACGGCTTCGAGGGCCTCAACGTCGCCGCGCGCCGCAAAGACCTGAAACGTGCCAACACGGATGTGAGATCGCGCAACGCGCGTAACAATCGCGCCCGGACGTGGCGCTTCTCGCATGACTGTTTCACCTGTTGTAACAATCGCAAGCGCGCGTGTGGTGGGAACTCCCAAGGCGTGCATAGCTTCAGAGATCAGGTATTCCCGCAAGGCTGGCCCGACCCAATTGCGCCCATCACCCGCACGCGAATAGGGCGTGGGACCGGAGCCTTTGAGTTGGATATCCCAGCGCTCGCCTTGGCTGTCCAGAACTTCCCCCAAAAGTATTGCGCGCCCGTCTCCAAGTTGAGGGTTCCAGTTCCCAAACTGATGACCCGCGTAGAGCGCGGCCAAAGGCTCGGCCCCTGTGGGCACATCATTGCCGGAAAAAATTTGCGTCTTAGCTGCGTCTTCTAAGCCCGCGAGGCCCAGTTGGGTGGCCATTGGAGCGTTCCAGGCACGCAGTTTAGGGTCCTGCACGGGCGTGGCAGAAAGGCGGGTAAACGCTTGCTCAGGCAACCGCGCATAGGAATTATCAAAAGCAATCATGTCAGGGTCCGGGTCATGAGTCCGTAGCGTGCACGATGCAAAAATCCTGAGCGTTTATACGCTGCAATCGCTATCTCGTTTTCGTGATCCACTTCAAGGTGCAATGCAAAGACACCTTTGGCCGCAAGGTGCTGAGACAGCTCGTGTAAAACATCGCCGGCAATGCCACGGCCTCGGACCGCAGGGCGCAGATAGAATTCATCAATGAATGCATCCATGCCGCCGAACTCAATGCTCCACCCATAGGCGCTTGCGATGTACCCAACAGGTGACATGCGCGGCCCCGCAAGAAAGATCTCACCATGTGGAGATCCTTCAAGAAGAGGTTTGATTGCACGGACAATATGGGCAGCGTCACTGTCTAGCTCTTCTTCAGCGTGGAATGCGCCAATCAAACCAACCAACCTCTCAAGATCTTGCGGTCCGGCCTTGTGCAAAGCAGCACGGCTTGCCTTGTTCATAGCGTCGCCAATCGTGTGGAAAGCAGGGTAAAAAAGCGCGTGCGATCTCCGTCCCGAAGGAAGGTTGCGTTCTTTGGTCGATCAGTCACACCCCACCAATCGGCAACGGTCATGCCGCGCGTGAGGTCAGAGTTCAGCTCAATTTCCACATTGCAAAGGCGCCCTGAAAAAAGCGTTGGATCAACAAGATGTGCAATAACGCAAGGATCATGCAGCGGCGCACCAGCGGAGCCGTATTTTGCCACATCAAAGCGTTCGAAAAAATCCGTCCAACCTGCGACTGCATCACCGACATCTGTATTTAGGGCGCGCATTGCTGCAATCCACTCGGCAGAGGTCAGCATCTTGTGTGTCAAATCCAACGGTGCAAGCGTGACCTTTACACCGCTTCTCATAACGATATCAGCGGCTTCTGGATCAACATAGATGTTGAATTCGGCGGCTGGAGTGATGTTTCCACCTTCAAAGTAGCCGCCGCCCATCAAAACAATCTCATCAATCCGGCGCGCTATGTCCGGAGCCTTTTGAAGCGCTGTTCCAATATTGGTAAGCGGCCCTAATGGGCAAAGCGTAACGCCATCTGTGCTGCGTAAAGTTTCGATAAGAAAATCGACGGCATGAGCGTCCTGCACAGGCATTGTCGGATCTGTGTGGATCACTCCATTAAGGCCCGTTTCGCCATGCACATGCTCAGCGGTCACCAGTGTGCGGCCCATTGGGCGATCACAGCCAGCGTAAATCTGTACATCGGGCCGTTTGGCCAATTCGCAGACGATACGGGCGTTTTTTGTTGTCAGCTCAAGTGGCACATTGCCGGCAACGGTCGTGATCCCCATTACCTCAAGTTCTGGCGAGGCAAGGGCGAAAAGGATTGCGACGGCGTCGTCTTGTCCTGGGTCGGTATCAATGATGATTTTGCGCATATCCGAGTGGTGCCGATCTTTGGTCAGATTGTCCAGTTGTTGCGAGGGGCGATGAGTTTTGAAAGGGTCATAGCCCCGGCAGCAATGTCCGGGCTATCGAAGGCTCTTTTGCGCGTTCCAAAGCGCATCCATCTCTTCTAGACTCGCGTCTGTGGGCGTACGCCCTTGCCCGGCGAGCGCAGCCTCGATGCCCTCGAATCGTTTGGTAAATTTGGCGTTCGTCCGGCGCAGTGCGGTTTCTGCATCGACGCCAAGATGCCGCCCGATATTGACCATCACAAACAACAAATCGCCAAATTCGTCTTCAATGGCATCCGCATCCTTGGTTGCGCGCGCATCGATCAGTTCGCGGGTTTCTTCGTCCAATTTTGCGAGCACATCTTCGACGTCAGTCCAATCAAAACCTACCCGTGCTGCGCGCCGTTGTAGTTTTAGCGCACGCATGAGTGCGGGAAGCCCCATCGCGACCCCTTCTAACGCGCCCTTTTGAGATTTAGAGCCGCGTTCGGCGGCCTTGATCTTTTCCCAATCGCGCACCTGATCTTTGGCTGATTTATCTCGGCTTTCATCGCCGAAAACGTGCGGATGGCGTGCAACCATTTTGTTGCTGACCTTATCTGCAACGCTCGCAAAGGTGAACAACCCGCGTTCTTCGGCGATCGCTGCGTGATAGACGGCCTGAAGCAGCAGATCGCCCAATTCACCTTCAAGCTCGTCCCAATCCGCGCGTTCAATCGCATCCGCAACCTCATAGGCCTCTTCAATGGTGTAAGGCGCAATCGTCTCAAAGGTCTGCTCAATGTCCCATGGGCAGCCTGTTTTTGGGTCACGCAAGCGGCGCATAATTTCAATCAAGCGCGGCATTCCTCCGTTCGGGTCATGGATTAGATCATTCGCCATTGCGCATTCCTTTGGCCTCTGCTTCGCTGCTGATAGGAGGACAGCCCATGCCTATCGTCAACCGTATCGCTGAGTTTGCAGAAGATATGACCATGTGGAGGCGGCATATGCATCAAACACCTGAAGTCGGGTTTGAGTGCCATGAGACGGCGCGCTTTGTCGTGGAGCGCCTGAAGTCCTTTGGGCTGACCGATATCCACGAAGGTATCGCCACAAGCGGCGTCGTCGCGGTTATCGAAGGGCAGGGCGCCGGGCCAACGATTGGCTTAAGGGCTGATATGGATGCGCTGCCGATGGAGGAAACTTCAGGCGTTGAATGGAGCTCCCAAAACCCTGGTGCAATGCATGCCTGCGGCCACGACGGGCACACGACGATGCTGCTAGGCGCTGCGCGTTATCTGGCTGAAACACGGAACTTCTCTGGCAAAGTCGTGCTTCTCTTCCAACCTGCCGAAGAAGGCGGCGGCGGCGCGCAAGTCATGGTTCAAGAAGGTGTCTTGGACACGTTTGGTGTCGACAAGGTCTATGCGTTACACAACGCACCAGACTTTGAGGAGGGTGGGTTTTATACCTGTCCGGGCCCCATCATGGCGGCGGTTGATACGTTTCACATCGATATCACCGGGGTGGGTGGGCACGGGGCGATGCCGCACCAAACCAAGGATCCCATCGCTGCGTGCCTTGGCATCGGGGCCGCGATTCAAACCATCGTAAGCCGTAATCATTATGCCTTGGAAGATCTTGTTGTTTCCATAACGCAGATTCACTCTGGTAGCGCTGACAATATCATTCCCGAGGCAGCCTATATTAATGGCACGGTTCGAACATTTGATACCGAGGTGCAGAATATGGTGAAACGCCGGCTGCAAGCGATCGTCGACGGGCAGGCGGCGGCCTATGATGTGACCGCCACGTTGCGTTACGAAACCGGCTATCCGGCTACGATCAACAACCCCAATGAGGCCGATTTTGCGGCAGGTGTCGCGCGCGAAATCTCAGCCATGGTCGAGGATGACGCTCAGCGCGAAATGGGTGCCGAAGATTTCTCGTATATGCTTGAGGAACGCGATGGCGCGTATCTTTTTATCGGACAGGGCGAAAGTGCAGGTCTTCACCATCCGGCCTACGATTTTAATGATGCGATTTCGCCGGTTGGAGCTTCGTTCTTTGCCCGATTAGTGGAGCGTGCTGCGCCGCTTGGGCCTGCAAAATGAACGATTTAGTGCAAATGGATTTGGCCCATGTCCTGCACCCGTGGCACTATACCGGCCAACAGACCAAACCCTTGGTTGTGTCACGCGGCGAAGGCTGCAGGTTGTGGGATACCGCTGGAAACAGCTATTTAGACGCCGTCGGTGGCCTGTGGTGCACGAATATCGGCCTTGGTCGCAAAGAGATGGCCGAGGCGATTGCCGCGCAGGCAGAAAAGCTCGCGTTTTCTTCGACCTTTGTTGATATGTCCAACGATCCTGCGGCTGCTTTGTCCGCACGGCTTGCCCATTTGGCGCCAACGGGGCTTGGCCATGTGCAATTCACAACCGGCGGATCAACTGCGATCGATAGTGCTTATCGGATGGTCTGTTTTGTGCAGGCGGCGCGGGGATTTGTGGACCGTAACCAAATCATTGCGCGCGAACATGCGTATCACGGTTCCACGCATATTAGTATGTCCTTAGGTAACCGCGACGGCGATCGCGCCCCTGAGTTCCAGTATGAAACAGACACCATCCATCACATCAGCGCGCCGGACACATTGCGCGGCAGGGCGACTGTTGCTGGATGCGTGGCCGAACTTGAGGCGAAAATCGAAGAGCTTGGCGCCGAGCGCGTTGCGGCCTTCTTTGCTGAACCGATCCAAGCGTCTGGCGGGATTATCATGCCGCCTGAGGGGTATCTCAAGGCCATGTGGGAGGTCTGCAAACGGCATGGCATCCTTTTTGTAGCCGATGAGGTTGTGACTGGCTTTGGTCGGATCGGGCATATGTTTGCCTCAGAGGCGCGTTATTGCGTGCAGCCCGATATCCTTTGCTGCGCCAAAGGATTATCATCAGGATATCAGCCGATTGGGGCTATGCTTTTCTCGGATGAAATCTGGGACACGCTGACCTCCGAGGCCCGATATTATACCAGCGGCTTTACCTATTCAGGCCATCCGATTGCGTGCGCGGCAGCCCTGAAGAACATTGAAATCATCGAACGTGAAGGTCTTTGCGCGCGGGCGCTTGAGGTTGGGTCTGTTTTCCAAGAGGGACTTGCGACCCTTTCGCACTTGCCGTTGGTGGGTGATGTCCGGGGTGAAGCTTTGATCGGTTGTGTTGAGAATGTGCAAGACAAAAGCACTCTCGCTCTGCTCCCGGATGAGATAGATGTTGGAAAATTGATATCGGATGCGGCTCAAGCCAAAGGTCTTTTGGTGCGACCCTTGGGGCATTTGAACGTGATGTCTCCGGCCTTAACGATCACAGAAGCTGAAATTCACTTTACGATTGAAACGCTGGGCACAGCTATTCGCGAGGTGGCGGATGCCCTTACACGGCAAGGTGTTAGGATCAATTAGATGGCTTTGAGTGATGCGGCCCGCGAAGTAGATGATGCATTTACCCGCCCTGATAAAAGAGGCGCGTCATTTGAGAATGCCTTTGGTGGGGCGCTGTCTTTTATGCGACGGACATACACCAAGGATCTCAGGGGCGTGGATCTGGCCATTACCGGTGTCCCCTTTGATCAGGCTGTCACCCATCGTCCCGGCACCCGCTTTGGGCCGCGCGCAATTCGCGAAGCCTCGACCTTGCAACCCTGCGATCCGCCGTTCGGGTGGGATATTGACCCGCTGACAGACTTTGATCTGATCGACTATGGGGATGTTGCCTTTGACTACGGCGACACGCGTAGCTTCCCCGGTGCTTTGACGGCGCATATTCGTGGCATTCTCGGTGCGGGAGCAGGATCGGTGGCTTTAGGCGGTGATCACTACGTGACCTATCCGATCCTAAAAGCCTATGCCGAGAAGTTTGGCCCGGTTTCGCTGCTTCAATTTGATGCGCATCCCGACACATGGCCTGATGATGATCCCAACCGCATCGACCACGGCACGATGTTTTACAAGGCTGTGAAAGAAGGGATCATTGATGTTGCGCATTCCGTGCAGGTGGGCATTCGTACCGTTGTTGAAGACAATCTTGGCGTGCCAACTCTTTATGCGCCGGACGTCCATGCCTCGCCCGAGGCCGCAATTGCCAAGATCAAAGAGATCCTTGGGGATCGCCCCACCTACTTGACTTTTGATATTGATGCTCTGGATCCGGCATTTGCGCCCGGAACGGGAACGCCGGTTTCTGGAGGCTTGTCGTCGGCACAGGCGTTTATGATGTTGCGGGCACTGAAGGGGATCAACATGGTCGGCGGGGACGTCGTAGAGGTTTCACCGCCCTATGATACCACCGGTGCCACCGCCATTGCAGGTGCCCATATGGCGATGGAGCTCTGCTGTCTTTTCTGTTGGAATTTAAGAGAGAAACGAAATGTATAACCAACCTGTAAGCGGAAATGATCTACCGCGCTTTGCTGGACTTCAGACTTTCATGCGCCTGCCGGATGCGGCAACCGCCGAAGGGCTAGACGTTGCGTTCATCGGCATCCCAATGGACATTGGCACGTCGTGGCGTTCTGGCACGCGGTTTGGTCCCAAGCAGCTTCGCCAAGAGAGCGCTATGATCCGGCCCTACCATATTCAGACGGGTGCTGCGCCCTTTGAAGGTTTGCAATGTGCGGATCTCGGAGATGTGCCGATAAATACGTTTTCTCTACCAGAGACTATTCGTTTGATTACAGAGTATTACGATGAAATTCTCACTCACTCTGTGATCCCCATGACATTGGGCGGGGACCACACTCTGACCCTGCCGATCTTGCGATCCATTGCTAAAAAGCATGGGCCTGTGGCGCTGGTTCATGTGGACGCGCACGCCGATGTGAGCGACGAAATGTTTGGTGTGAAAGAAGCGCATGGCACAGTTTTCCGCCGGGCCTATGAAGAGAATTTGATCACGCCCGAAAAGGTGTTTCAGATTGGCCTTCGCGGCACCGGGTATTCGGCCGAGGATTTCACTGAGGCCCAAGGTTGGGGTTTCAATATGACCCTTGCTCCAGAAATTTGGCACACGAGCCTTGCTCCGCTAGCGGCTGAAATAAAAGAGAAAATCGGAGATCAACCTTGTTACATCACTTACGACATTGATAGTCTCGACCCCGCCTTTGCCCCTGGCACTGGAACGCCCGAGATTGGTGGGCTGACGACATGGCAGGCTATGGAGTTCCTCCGTGGTCTACGCGGTCTAAACATCGTTGGATGTGACATGGTTGAGGTTTCACCGCCCTACGACCCTTCCGGAAACACAGCATTGGCCGGGGCCAACCTCATATTTGAGATGTTGTCTATTTTGCCAGGTGTTCCATATAGATAGGCGGTAAAGATGATGTATTTTTTCGGCGCGCTGGCGCTGATCTTGTTGGCCGCGATGGCCTATGTGCGTTTCACGCCTATTGCTGCTCATCACGCCACACCCAGACCGCCCGCGCGCGGTCCGGGCGATTACGCGCTGGATGGCGGTCACTACGTTGTGCGTGCTTTGGATTGTTTTGATCGTGACGCATTGAACGGGGCAATCGCGAAAACACCCCGTCTGACATCGCTTGGGGACGGCGTGTATCTAACCCGCTCGCGTTTCTGGGCTTTTCCGGATGTTACAGAGATTTGGGAGGCCGATGGCACTCTGCATATTTTCTCTCATCTGGTTTATGGCCGCAGGGATTTCGGCGCAAACCGCACCCGCATTGAAGGCTGGCTGAGCGCTGCGGCTAGCTAATCGTACAGCCTTGCGAAAGCTCACGCCACGCCATTGTGTTAAGGCTCATATCGCATTGCGCTGTGAAAGTGCGGCCGCTGATTGTAAAGCAGGTGACTTCGCCCATTTCAAAGCGCTCGCCCTGCGATCCGCGGCACCAGCAATCTGAGCCTGCGAAGCTGGGTGAAACAGTCCCAACGATGAGCACGAGGGTAAGGATTAAGTGTCTCATTTGGAGAGTGTACTACATTTCAGCTACTTGACCTAGCCCCCTTGCCGTCGCAGTGAGGGGGCATGATACCGCGCGATACCCTGATGCAAATCACCCAACGTTTCGAATACCTTGAGGCCGCAATGGCGCAGGGTGATGCGGATATTGCAAAACTGGCCAAAGAATACAGCGATCTGCGCCCCGTGGTGGAGCAGATTCACGCTTATATTCAGACTGAGACGGATATTGTCGATGCTAAAGCAATGCTGAGCGATCCGGATATGGCTGAGTTGGCCGAGGAAGAATTACCGGTCTTGCTTGCACGATTGCCAGAGCTTGAAGGCGCGCTTCAGATTGCTCTTTTGCCAAAAGACGCCGCCGATGCGCGGCCTGCGATGATCGAAATTCGTCCCGGCACGGGGGGAGATGAGGCTTCGCTTTTCGCAGGCGATCTTTTGCGCATGTATCAGCGGTATTCTGATGCGCAGGGTTGGAAGTTTGAAATCATTGAGCTTCAAGAGTCGGAGTTGGGTGGGGTCAAGGAAGTGACAGCCCATGTTCAGGGCGAGGGCGTTTTCGCCAAACTGAAATTTGAAAGTGGTGTGCATCGTGTACAGCGCGTGCCCGCCACAGAAAGCGGTGGGCGCATCCACACATCGGCCGCAACGGTAGCGGTGCTGCCCGAGGCTGAAGATGTGGATATCGATATTGCGACCACAGATATCCGCATCGATACCATGCGTGCGTCTGGGGCAGGTGGGCAGCATGTCAACACAACTGATTCCGCCGTCCGGATTACCCATATTCCAAGCGGCATCGTTGTTGTCAGCTCTGAAAAATCTCAACACCGAAACCGTGAAATCGCAATGCAGGTACTCAAGACGCGGCTCTATGACATGGAGCGTCAACGCATCGATGGGGAACGGTCCGCTGACCGAAAAGCCCAAGTTGGCTCGGGCGATCGATCAGAGCGCATTCGTACCTATAATTTCCCGCAAGGCCGGATGACCGATCATCGGATCAATTTGACCCTCTACAAGCTGGATCAGGTGATGCAAGGAGATCTTGAAGAGATCATCGATGCGCTCCAGGCCGAAACACAGGCGCGTCTGATGGCGGAGATGAACGGGTGATTGTGTCAGAGGCGCTGCGCCTTGGGGTGCAGTCCTTGGGCCATGCGCGCGAAGTGCGCTTATTGATGGCTGCGGCCCTTAAGATTGAAGCCGGGCGACTGATTTTGCACGAAGATGTCGCGCTGGACGAGGCCATTGGGGCGATGTTCTGGGCGTATATTCAGCGCAGGCTCGATGGAGCGCCGATTTCTCAGATCATTGGCCGACGGCAGTTTTGGGGCCGTGATTTCAAAGTTACGCAGGATGTTCTGGATCCGCGACCTGAAACCGAAGGCATTGTTGCCGAGGCATTGACCGGATCGTTCTCCAACGTGTTGGACCTGGGCACGGGGTCTGGAGCGATCTTGATTTCATTGCTGATGGAACGGCCAAGCGCAAACGGAGTTGGCGTCGACGCCTCAGAGGTTGCCTTGGAAGTGGCACGTTGCAACTCCCAAGCCTTTGACATCGAGCAGCGGTGCTCTTTTAAACACTCTGACTGGTTCCATGAAGTCAGCGGCTTTTTTGATCTGATCGTGTCTAACCCCCCATACATTCCGGCCAAAGAACTAGACGCGCTAGATGCAGGTGTCACCAGTTTTGAACCGCATATGGCGCTCACAGATGGGGGTGACGGGCTTAGCGCCTATCGTGCTATCTTTGCTGGAGCCGCAACGCATCTTACGCCCGTTGGCCGCATCATCGTGGAGTTTGGAGCCGGGCAGGGGCCAGATGTAGCGGCGATTGCGCTGGCTTCGGGCTGGAAAGATTCGGAATTTCGGAAGGATTTAGATGGACGGGATCGGATTTTGGTGGCTCAAAACCGTCACTAGAGCGGTTTTCCACCGAAAATTCACACTCCGCTGTCAAAATGGCTTGCGAGAGGGCCGTTGTCATGCAAACTAACGGTTATTCGCTGGCTGAGAAACATCGCCGCAGACACACCCTTTAAAGACACGTGACCACGATCCTCTAACTTGATCATCCGGGCGGTTACGCGCAGACGCCAAAAATAAGGCTAAACAACTTCATGAGATCATCGAAGTCACGCTCGCGGTCAAAGAACCGCAACAATAACAACCGCTCAATGGGCAATGTGATGAATCGCGTTTTCGATTCATCAGGCCCAGAGGGTAAGGTTCGGGGAACACCCCAACAGATTATCGACAAATACAACCAACTGACCCGCGATGCGCAGCTTTCGAATGATCGCGTTGCAGCAGAAAATTTCCAGCAACACGCAGAGCACTACACCCGAATGCTGGGCGAAGCGCAAAAAGAGCAAGACGCTAAGCGTGAAGAGCAAGAGCGGCAGAACCGTGAGCGTCAGGCCGAGCGTGACCGCGAACGTGCGGAGCGCCAAGAGCGTGAAGGAAATCATGGGGACCCGCAGAGCGATGCGCCGCAACAAGAGTCCACAGATTTAGCTGACGCGCCACAGCCGGATGTTTCGGAAGCGGAGAGCGGGCTGGTTGAGACACCCGAGAGCAAACCAAAGCCGAAGCGTGCGCCGCGCTCCCGGAGCCGCAAACCAAAGGCAGAAGCACCTGCAGCCGATCAAACTTCGGAACCGGCGCAGACCGGTGAAGCGGCTGAATAACTCGAGGCGCCTAAATATGTGATTGGGCCGTGCAAGTAATCTGCGCGGCCTTTTTCGTTCGTCACGCGGCGCGAATGATCTGCGCAAGGGCACAGAAGCGCTCTAGGTCGATTTCCTCGGCCCGTGCAGTTGGGGAAATCCCAGCTTCTTTCAATTTGCTTTCAATCTCTGGTGCCGCCCCTTTTAGTGAGGCGCGCAGCATTTTCCGGCGTTGATTAAACGCCTGTGCAACAACGCGGCTAAGGGTGGGCCCATGCGCAGGAAAGCGCGGTTCTGGCAATGCGGTTAGGTGGACGACCGCTGAATGTACCTTTGGCGCCGGTTGAAAGGCCTCAGGAGGTAATGTCATCACAATTCGAGCGTCGCTACGCCATTGGGCAAGCAATGCAAGACGCCCGTAAGCTTTGCTCCCTGGCTGCGCAACGATGCGCTGTGCAACTTCTTTTTGAAACATCAAGGTAAGGGATGACCAAAAGGGTGGCCATTCGGGCGGTGAAAGCCAACGGGTCAACAATTCTGTGCCGACGTTGTAGGGCAGATTGGCAACGATGCGGATGGGCGCCGTCAGTTGATCACGAGGATCTAATTCCAGCGCATCAGCGTTGATCACAGCGAGTTGTCCGGGATAGGCCGCTTCGATTTCTGCCAAGGCTGGCAAGCACCGTTCGTCTTTTTCGACGGCGAGGACCCGGCGGGCACCTTCCGCCAGCAATCCGCGGGTCAGCCCGCCCGGACCAGGGCCGATTTCAAGCACATCTGAGCCGCTCAAATCACCGGCCTGCCGCGCGATTTTGGAGGTCAAATTGAGATCAAGTAAGAAATTTTGACCAAGCGATTTACGGGCATTTAGCTCGTGGGTCTGGATGACTTGGCGCAGTGGCGGAAGGGCATCGATACTCACTCTTTGACCATCCGATCAGCCATGCGCAGTGCCGCTATCAAGCTATCGGGACGTGCAATGTTTTTGCCGGCAATGTCGAATGCGGTGCCATGATCGGGCGAAGTTCGCACAAAAGGCAGACCCAAAGTGACATTAACACCTTCGTCAAATGCCAGGGTTTTGATCGGGATGAGGGCCTGATCATGATAAGGGCATATCGCAACATCATAGGCTGAGCGGGCGCGTGCATGAAACATCGTATCCGCAGGTAGGGGGCCGCTCACGCGATATCCGTCGGATTCCAAACGCGAAATGGCTGTGTTCATCCAGTCTATTTCCTCGGTACCCATTTTACCGCCTTCTCCAGCATGCGGATTAAGCCCAGCAATCGCTATTCGCGGGGACGCGATTTCGAAATCGCGTTGGAGCGCGGCGTGGGTGATTAAGACAGTTCGGCGAAGGACGTCTTCTGTAAAGACCTTTGGGACATCACCAAGCGCGATATGAATGGTGGCTGGAACGGTACACAGAGTGTCCGAGGCCAACATCATAACAACATCTACGCCACCAGCTAAGGCCGCAAGAAATTCGGTGTGTCCAGGATGCGCAAAGCCTGCGCCGTCCTGAAGTGCTTTTTTGTGTATTGGAGCGGTGACAAGGGCGCGCGCGCGCCCTTCTTGCACTTGTTGCACGCCGTGTTCGATTGCTGAGATCACACCGCGTGCATTGCGCGGGTCCGCTTTTCCCTTGCGCGCATCGCCATCAAACCGGATCCGCAAGACAGGCATTGCATATGCAGAAACTTGTGAGGCATCGGAAATAGTCTCCACAACCTTATATGGCAGATCAAGCGGCAAATGTGACGGTTCGCCGAGCCACACAAAAGGCAGAGTCTCGCGCAGCACGTCCCATGCGGTTTGTGCGATTTCTGGGCCGATACCGGCAGGTTCTCCGCAGGATAGCGCGATGGGTCGCTGAGACATAGATCTATCGCTCGACAATCACCGTGTCGGCCCGCAGTTCTTCGAGATACGCATCTGCGAATCCTGCCAAACGTTGCGATCGCAACTGGTTTCGAATGGCGTCACGGTCAGTGTCTTGGGCAAGCTCTGGCACCCGCGAACACATCATCAGGAAAACCAGAGTCTCACCGCCTGCGCGCGTTAAGGAAATTGACGTTTCACCGGCGTCAAGTTTTGCAAGCTCCAACGCCACGTCTTGTGGGATATCCGAAGGGGATTTGGCGCCACGCTCCAAAGCTTCGCGGGGCATTTTGCGTGCAACGCCGTAAAGGTCATCGCAGGTGTCCACACTGTCTTCGATACGCCGCGCTTGGCGAAGGGTCGCATCGGATCGGCCGCCGGGCAAATAAAGCGCTGCATAATCAACCGCAGCAGGTGGCGCGGCCCCCGCCCCAGACACTTCCTCGATCGCGCGCAGCTGGAAGAGAACGATCGCATTCGGGATCGTCAACGGTGGAGCGACTTCACCGGGTTTGAGCCCGATCAGCACTGGCGCAAGGCCCTGTGGCAAGTCAACAAGGTTCACCCAATCTAAACGGCCTCCGCGGGCGCGCGATTGCGATACTGACAGGCGGCTCGCTTCTCGGGAGAAGGCAGAGGTTGATGTGATCCGCGATAAACGCTCGGCGTCTCGTTGTGCCTTAGCGGCTTCACCGGGGCGGCCCGGGCGTGCTGGCAAAATGATTTCATTAAGCAACACCCGGATCCCAGCCCCGGTTGCTGATTGGCCCAATGCACGGTCAATTTCTGCGTCAGAGATTTGCGCGCGGCTGCCGAAGCGGGCCCTAACCAACTCGCGCCAAAGCACACCGACTGTAACAAAGTCTTCTAGCGTTTCGCGCTCAACACCCTGCGCGGCCAAAGCCTGCAGGAATTCATCTATAGTCAAGTTTGCCCGTGCGGCAAAGCTCTCAAGCTCCAACTGGAGCCCTTCTTCTTGCAATACGGCCCCCGCCCGCGTAGCGGCACTCATTTTCAAACGGTCATCGATCAATTGCTCACGGGCTAAAGCGGGTCCTGCACCCGGAGCACGTAGAGCGCGCAGGAAGCGTGCCCGTTGTTCGATCTCGTAGGCAGTGATGGCACTGTTGCCAACTGTCACGGCAGCCGAGAAATTTGACTGTGCAACCGAAGCGACTGGCACCGCCAGACTGGTTGTGATGGCAATAAGGGCAAAGAGGAAACGGCGCATGTGCGGTCCTTGTCTACTTTATCTTTACTAGTGGCACGTTGTGGGCGTGCTCGCTTTGATGGCAGAGGTGCCAAAGCCGCGCAGCCCGATCGTAAGGCCAAAGTCGGTACTCGGTGTAACACTAGCCGATGACGTGAAATTGCGCGAGACGGAAAGCTCGACTTCGACACACTCGTTAAGGTAGGTTAGGCCCAAGCCCGCTTCGGTAGTTGAGCTGGTGGTGAAGTCATAGCGAAGATCCCCACTTAGTGTGAAAGACCTTCGGATGTCGTAAGCTGCAGCGATTGCCAGCTCAGACGCGTTGGTGGTGCGGTCTTCGTCAACATCTGCGCTGAGATATGCAAACGCGCCGGATACTTCCCAACGGTCCGCTTCATAGGACGCTCGGAGCTCATTCTTTGTTACGCCGTAGTCATTATCGAGAAGAATGCGCCCAACAACATTAAGCCCGGTCCCAGTATCCAGCGCACCTTCAAGTAACCAATCAGAGCTGTCACTTTTGAGCCCGGACGTCGTGGTAAAGCTGTTTGTCCCACTCAGTCTTTCGGAGCGCCCGATTGTAAGGCTACTTGTTCTACCTTGCGGAGCCATGCGCATCCAGGTCAAACCTGCGTCAATGCGCGCGCCATCTTCGATGATGTCTCGCCCTGGGGCGCGATTAAAGGAAAACAGGTTTCCGCTGTCCAATTCAACAAACCGGCTGTCTTCATTTGGCAAATTAGCATCTGTCTGCCCGGTCCATGTCAGTTGAACTTTCGGCGCTATCATGTGGCGGACGCCGGCTGCATTGGTTTTGGCAAATGGCATGCTGACGGACACCGCAGCGCCTGCGGACCCTCGCGCAGCATGGCTGTCAAAGGTGGGGTCGTTCGACAGTGCATATAAGTCGATCCCACCTGTGGCCTTGGCGCCGAACAACAGACCGGAGCGGTGGGCCCATTCCCGGGTCCATTCTAATTCTGCAGACGCGCGTGCAACATCCAACCCATCGCTAATACCATCGCCATCGGCATCGAGCTGTGAGTCAGAGCTGCGGTAATGTGAGTGAAAATCAAGGCTGGCCAGCGCGTCGCCACCCAAGAGCCCCGGATCAATGTTCCGACTGTGGCGTGCATCAAGGATTAGGCCGGGAAAGGTGCCGTTGTCTTCGCCGTTGCGGAGTGAACGGATCCCCACCAGTTCTACAAAGCTGGTGTCAAAGGCACGTGTGCGGGCAAGGGAAATTGCGCTATCCAGCCGGTCTTTGTTTGAATAGTCATACTCAGAGAGGTAGCTGGCATCCGAGGCCGCTTCGATGTCAAAAGCCAAGGTATAGTTGCGAGCCAAGTCAAAGCTGCCATCTGCCAAGATGCCCCAGCGTATTGGTTCGGCGGTTAAATCGTCACGCGAGATGTAGGTTTCCCAAGTTATACGGCCTTCAGAAAAGGCTTGCCTGTAGGCCAGTTCAAGGGTTGTTGATTTGTTGGTTAACCACGGTGTGACGGTAAGGTCACGGCTGTCACCGAGCTTAAAGAAATAGGGAGCCTTCACGCCCCAACCAATCAGCGAGGAGCTCTGTAATTTGGGGATCAAAAAGCCAGATGCGCGGTCAAGCGTCGGGTCAGGCAGTCTAAGCCGGGGCAACCAGAAGATCGGAATATCCAAAACACGCAGTTGTGCCTCATCAAAATACAACTGTTGTTCCAACTCATCATGTACGATGCGTTTGGCGCGGATTTGCCACAATGGTGGGCGGCCGGTTTCGCAGACATGGCAAGAAGTCGCCGCGACTTTGTAGGCTTGAATATAACGGCCATTGACGCGCTGCATTTCCACAGCCGCAATTTGAAGTTGCTGGTTCAACACAAGCCTTGCGCCGCGCAGAATGCCGTTTTCCAGCCCATCCGACAACTCCGCTTGCGAGGCGAGGATGACAGTGCTTTCACCGTCTTGCAGTACGATTGGGCCTTCGATCTTTAATGTATCTGTTGTGCCATCATAGGTAACGCGTTGCGCTTTAACATGGGCAGTGCCCTGTAGAATCTCCACGTTGCCTTCAGCAACTAGGGTGCGATCCTGTGCCAACTCAACCCGGTCAGCGATCAGTGTTGCAGCCTGCTGCGCCATAGCGTTTTGAGCAATGAGGATCGCAAAAGAAAGCGCAATAACGGCTCCAAGAAGACGCTGCATTATCCGTCCTCCAGATGAAGAAGAAGCCCAAGCGCAAGTCCTATGGCCCCAAGCGGAGGTGCCCAC
>CALKJA010000033.1 GCA_937995865.1 uncultured Paracoccaceae bacterium
ATCGACCTTCCAAAGACTTCCAAACGAAAGAGCTTGTTCCAAAAAATTACACAACTCCTTCTGCTGCTGAATCGGCATACAGGAGCGGTCCATGTCCACAAAAGAAGCCTTTGCTCAGCATCTCAACCAAACGGACAGCGACGTCTTTGCGGACTTCGAGCATTTCTTTGTTTGCATAAACAAGAGCCTGTTCGAAGGCAGACTTCAGACGCCCGTCTTCTCGTTTACCCGGAACTCGCGCTGCAAAGGCGCTTTCCAGCTAGAGCGTTACGTTTCAGTCGAAGGGTCAGTGCGGCACGGCATCACTCTGAACTCGGAATACTGCCGAGCTATTGGAGACGATGGCACAATGAACCTGATTGGGTTCTTGGCTGTACAGCAAGCAAGGCACGATCTCGGGCCCGAAGGCAGAGGTGGAAAGCGCGGAACACCCGGTAACGTCGATATCTGGTCGCTTAAAATTCTGTCCGGTCTCGGCCTCGAGCCGTTCGTTGAAAACGGCGAAGACGAACGACAAACCGGTTACGGCCTTTCCGTCCGGCGTGTCGAAGGCGGCCCATTTGATGAGATGTGCCGGGAGCTTGTGCTCACCGGTTGCCAGTTCCGCTGGCGGGAAAATGCATCAAATCTGGACGGCTCAGGTGAAGCTGGCCCAGGCGAAGCACCAGAGCCCAAACCTCAAACACGCGACCGTTATGAGTGCCCTGAATGTGGCTTGAAGGCTTTGGCAAAGCCCGGAGCACAGCTGATCTGCGGTAGTTGCAACCTTGCGATGCCAAAGACGGAGCCGACGAAATGACCTGCGGCACCGTATTCAATCTGATCGCGATGGTCGCATTGGCGAGCGCAGGCGCGATTGCCTTCCGGCAATACACAGCCACCGATGCCGTTGTTTGGCTCGTCCTAGGCCTAGCGGCTTACAACGCGTCCAATGTCGCTTGGATTGCCTTGATCGGCCAATCCGGCCTAAGCCGCGCAACAGTGTACGCGGCGGCCTGCCAGATCATCTTTTTGACCGGTGCCAGCGCGCTTCTTGGCGACGCGGTTGGTCGCTGGGGTTGGATCGCCGCTGGCTTGGCTGGTCTCGCCGTCTGGGTGGGGTCTCTTCAGGACACTGGGCCGGGAGTTGCATCGCAGCCTGAGCGCTCAGTCCCTGCCGCTTCTTCGAATTCTTCATCCAACTCTGGCGCGGACATGGACCCGCCCCGATCAACCCTGGGAGGGCAGTAACGATGTATTCCTCGAAGGACACGCCATTTTGGTCGCGCGAATGGATCATCGCCTTCATCGCTTGGTACGAGGCAATTGCATGGCCCTGTCTGCATGGGCTGGCTATCATCTCTGCCGGGACCGCTGTCGTCGGCTTCGCGGGGCAGTTCGACGACCCAAATCTGGTTGTCTATCTGCGCTGTGGCGCAATCGGTCTCGCTTTGTACCTCATAACCCTCTGTTTCTGGTCTGCGACCTGGTCGTTACCAATCATGGAAACGCGATACGCGATCCTGACCTTCGTTGCCTCAACGGTTATCTTCTTTCCGATGATCTGGGTGGTATCGTCGCTCGGCAGCCTTGGCACGACAAGCTCTGATGTCAGCCGAAGCCTGGTCCAGAAGTCCTTTGTCAACGCGCTGGACAACACTGGCCAAGACTTTGCGCGCTATGCGACCGAGCCTGCGGTTCTAGTTAGTGGCCTTGAGGACCTGGCGCAGCAAGCTTTCGGTTTTGAGGTTGCCGAGATCGCTGGGAACGGTCCAACCGGGATTCCGGGTGTTGGGTCGGTCTCCAATTCTTTTGGCGACTCTGGTCGCGTTTACCAGGCGGCTGCGGCAACTCTCACAGAAGTCCTGCAGCAGGCCGAGACACATCTCGATGCCATGTCAGACGCTCTAGCGAAGCTGCGCGCGGTGCAAATCGACGCAGACTTGCGCGCACCTGAGAAGGGCGCAGAGCTCAAAGTACTATCCCGCCAGGTCATTGGCGAGATGCGTGCACTTCTGTCGCTCGACCCGGCGCGCACCATCCGAGGAATCGCCACGAGCATCGAAGCGGGCGTGCCTGCGCGCAGCACCACCAACGCTCAGTCCCGCGCGCGGATCGCCGACATCAACGCTGGCATGCGCGCCTATGCCGCCAAGCTGCGGGCTGAAGCGGATCGGATCGCGGCGCTCGCGCCGGAGATCCCTGAACAGCGGTCGCTGAGCCCGGCGGAGCAGTTGATCGAGACGATGTGGCGGATGCCAGGCCTTACAATGGTCGCGCTCTTGATGGATGCGGCGGGCTTTCTCGTTATTTTCTACAGGCACGCCATGTACTTGGCGCTCAAGGCGAAAGACCGCGAGAACGCGAAGCGTCGGAAGCCTCAATACATCACCGTGGACGATTTGGAGAAGATTGAGTTCTTCGCTCATCGCGCCGATGAGGCCTATGGCAAGCTGACTGGTCCCAAGAATGATCGCGGCCTTCCTAAGCCGGACGAGGATGATGCCGACGAGGGAGGTCAGGACAAATGACGAGCCTTCGCAACTTCGTCGCCATGTGGCCTGTCCCCGCCGCCATACTCCTCTGCGCCGCAATGGTGCTCATGTCAGCCGGGGAAACGGTTAGCCTGCCAGAATGGATCGCGAAAGGGCTGGAGACGCCGGAAACCCCGCCTGAGGTTGAGCCTGAACCCGCACCAGAACAGCTCTCAGTGCCCTATGCGCCGGTGCCTGGCCGGGATGACCGGACGCCGGTTGCCTTCATGAGCCATGTCTTCAGCTTGAATGACCCTAACCTGCCGACCAAGCTAAGCGGTATCGGTCCGGTATATTGGGACCATGCGGGACGCGGCACCGGCGCGCTGATTGCGCCGGATGTGGTGCTCACGACCGCGCATCTCTTCGTCGAGCGTGGCAAGTGGGACGGGCCGAATGGTCGGACGGAGAAGCCTCCGCATCCTAGTGCTGGTCGGATTTATCTCGCGGCTTGCGGGCGGTCCTACGAGTTCAAAGCGATCCATCCGGGAAGCATGGCCCCGCGCAAGCGTCTGGGGCTGGACTACGCCATCGCAGAGCTTGCGACGCCTGCCTGCTCGGAAGCCTCGATCCTGCCGGTCGCCTTCACGCCGGGTGACATTACCAGCCACGGCGATCAAATCTTCCTAAGCACCGGCTATTACCGCTTCTCTGAGATCACCCGCTACGCGACCCATCTCCTCTACGACACCCGCGATCTAACCAACCGGAACGAACGGCTCGACCTCTTTGGGGTCAAGTGCCAGCCCGTAGCGCGGGAAGGCACAGGCAATGTGCCAAAGGGCACCACTGCCGTCATCGCCACGGAAGGATGCTCTGGCAAGCCAGGGTCGAGCGGCGGCCCAGTCCTCCTGTCGCGCGATGGCGGCGTGTCTTATGCCGTTGTCGGTGTCCGCAACAGCTCCCGGCCCGGCACGGAATACAACAACGATACGCGCATCGAAGGGGCGTTTGCCGCCCATCTCAGCGGCTTCGTCACGCTCGAAAGCTTCCCGGAAACCAACAGCACGGGCGCTGAGGAACGAGACTGGCAGCCGGGCGGGCTCTGGGTGCCGTCAACGCCGTCGAAGCTTGGGGAGGCGGTCCAATGAACTGGCTCTTCGGCGCAGCAGGCGGCGGTGGGTCTCAGCCCAATCCGCTCATCGCGACCAGCGGCAAATGGCTATCGACATGTGTCGGCATTTACGCCGCTGTCTTTTGGACGGTGGACCTTTGGAACTTCTTCGAACCGCTCCTCCTCGACGCCATCTACGCCCGATACGATGGCGCTGGCGCGGCTTTCGTTTATTGGCTGCTCAAGGTCGCGGCCTATCCGCTGATGTTCTTTGCCGTCCGGATGGCGCTCGGGCTGGCCTTTGTGAGCCTCGCGACCTGGGTAATCTTCCATCTCTTCGGGGTGCGACGATGATCTGGGGTGACAATTCCAAGAACCGCTTCGGGCGCGCGAAATGGGCGACGGAAGCCGACCTAGAAGAGGCTGGCCTCTTCACCAAGCATCCACATTCTATTTTTGTCGGCTTCTTTAATGGCCGCGAGGTCTACTTCGACGGCCCGGCGGGTATGGTTCTCACCGCAGGTGCCAGATCGGGCAAGTTGCGGGATGTGCTTGCCTACAATCTCGTGACGGGCACCTGCCAGCAAAACATCGTCATGCTGGACCCTAAGCGCGAAGGTTGGTCGATATCTGCCAATCAGACAGCGGATGGCAAATACGTCGCCTGTTGGAACCCGTCCGGCTTTCCGGATGCGCTGCAAGATCGCATTGATCCGCTGCCGACGATGGTCTTGAGCAACCCGAACCTTGTCTCTCACATCAAAGTGCTTTGGCAAAACCTGATCGCGCCGAGCGGGTCTTCGAATGGGCGTTACTTTGAGGGGCTTGCCCAGGTTTATGGGGAAGCCCTCTCGCTCGCCCTTATCGAGATGATGGGCAAGTTGACCCTGCCCGACCTCTACGACGTGATCTCGATGCTGCCGGGCGGTGGGGATCGCTGGCTCGATTTTGCGTTTCAGATGAGCAAGTCGTGCTTCCCACAAGTGGTTGAAGTCGAGGCGGCGATTGCAGCTTCGCGCGGCGATTCCAGTGGTGGCATACGCGGGATTTTTGGAGAACTAACTCGTGCAGTTGCTTGTCTATCAGACGACAAGCTGAGAGCAACTGTCTCGCCCCCCTTCACCATGTCGCTCGAAAGCCTGCTCGACGCGGATCAGCGCTGGCAGCTCTATCTTTCGCCGCCCGTGGAGTTCCTCTCCGCATGGTCCCCGGTGATCAAGACCTTCTTTGTCAGCTTGAACCTTCTGAAGTCCGGCGCACCCTCCGCGCCGCGTATGCTCTTCATCATTGATGAGGTTGGGCAATTGGTCGGCGAAGGCACCGGCGGATTTCCATTGGTGCCCCGCCTTTTCACCTACGGTGCCGGAATCGGCATTACCCCCCTCATCGTCCTGCAGTCCAACCGCCAGATGCGTGCGCTTGGCCCAGATGCGGAGTCGCTGATCATGTCCTCGGCGGCAGCCAAGCTGGCCTTCGGCGTCCGCGATCTTGCGAGCGCAGAGGATTGGTCCCGCACCATGGGCACACAGACGCTGCATTATGATGACAGCTTGGCCCAAGAACGCGCCGTGCACGCACGGAACGAAGCAATGCGTGCGCTTCTGAGCGGCGGTGATCCCCTGCAAGCGGGCCTGAGCATTGCCCACCAGAATTACGCAGCGGAGCACCAATCCACCCAACAACGCCAGCTCATGTTTGCTGACGAGGTGATGAATATGGGCCCTCAGAACGCGATCTTCATTCATGAGAACGTGCAGCATCCAATTGCCCTAGAACGTGAACCCTACTTCGGCCAGCGCGCTCTTGCCGGACGGTTCCTGCCAAATCCTTACCATCCGCCCACTGACCGTGTGACGGTGCAAACCCGCTGGGGCAAGCGCACACGCCGCGTGATCACCGAACCCGTGCCGCAGCGCTTCGCGCACTTCCCGCAGTATCGCGACGGGCTTTGGACCCGTGTGGAGATGTAGCTCATGCCAGATCGCCAACCCATCACCTACGCCGATGCACGTGCCGACCTGCCGAAAAGCGACTTCGCCAGACGATTAGCCGAGTTGCGGATCGCCCGGACTTTTGAGGCGGCGAACAACAATGACCAAGCGGCGCAACAGCCTATGCGAGGCTCCGCCCATTCGAGAGAACAGAGCATGGTAGAGCGGGATCATCTGCTCCCTGCGCCACGCCCGAACCTTCCTTTCGCCGATGACGTGGATGCCGCAAGTTTTGCGGCCCGCTGGAATGCCGAACGGCATCGCACCGCTCAAGAACACCAACCAAACTATCAACCCAAAGGAGACGAACCCATGTCTGATGAAACACCAAACCGTCCAGCCGAAACCCTGCGCGAAGGCTCCCTCAAGGCTGCCATCTGGCGCAATGAGAGCGAGCGCGGCGCGTACCACTCCGTCACCCTGGCGCGCACCTATAAGGACCAGGAAGGCAACTTCCACGACACCTCCAGCTTCCGCGCCCAGGACATGCTGGGTTTGGCAGAACTGGCGCGGCAGGCGCATCACCACACCAACGACCTCGACCGAGAAGCCTTCAAGGAGCAACGCCAAGCGCAAGAACAGCAGGCTCCGGCGCAAACCCAGGACCAGTCCCGCTAAGCGCCAAGCGCGGCAACTTAGGAAAAAAATCCTTGCCCGATAACGCCTTATCGGGCAAAATGTTCCTCTTTTGTTCGATTTATCGAACGTAGCAGAGGAGAAAGAAACGAAAGGAGGCAATATGCCCGCACCGCCCACAAAAAGTCCGCCTAACCCGCAGACCACCATCCACTTCGATTGGCAAGAATGGTTGCCTTACGTCGAGAATTCCGACCTCACCGACGCCCAAAAGCAGGAGATGATCGAAACCCTTTGGTCTATCGTTCTAACCTTTGTCGATCTTGGTTGGGATGTCTGCCCAACCCCGCAAGAAACCAGTGGACAAGTCCCCGACCTCCGGGCCGCGCTCGCCGCCGCTGTGGTATACTCTGAAGACACCCAGACAGAGGAGGCGCTATGAACCGAATTCTGCCAACTATCACCAAAGCCATCATCTACTGTCGCGTATCATCACGCGCTCAAGAACAAGATGGGCATGGTCTGGAAAGCCAACAATCTCGCTGTGAAAGCTATGCTGCCGCCAAGGGGCTCGAAGTTGTGGCTGTCTTCCCAGATACCAAGACAGGCGGCGGCGACTTCATGCAACGTCCCGGTATGCGGGCGCTTCTGGCCTTCCTTGATGCCCACCCCGACGAACGCTTCATGATCATATTCGACGACCTCAAGCGGTATGCTCGAGATGTCGAGTTCCACCTGCGTCTGAAACGCGAAATGGATGCCCGTGGGGCAATCCGCGCCTGTCTCAACTTTCCGTTCACGGACACCCCCGAGGGCGAGTTCCACGAAATCATGATCGCTGCGACGGGGCAGTTGGAACGCCAGACCAATGCACGCCAGGTCCGCCAAAAGATGCAAGCCCGGATGGAGGCTGGATATTGGATCCATAACCCGCCCATCGGGATGAAGTATGTGAAAGTACCCGGGCGAGGCCGCATGCTTCGTCCCGATCCGCCCTTTGACGCCATCATCCGCGAGGCCTTCGAAGGGTATGCGTCAGGTCGCTTTGAAACACAGGCCGAAGTAAAGCGCTTCTTTGAAGGCTTTCCCGACTTCCCGCGCAACAAGCATGGCGAGGTCAAACAACAACGCGTGACCGACATCCTGACGCAGCCTGTCTACACCGGGCATATCTGTTCCGAACGCTACGGCCTTAACTGGCTGAAAGCGCAGCACGAGGGCATCGTTTCACTCGAGACTTTCGACAAGGTCCAAAAGCGGCGCAATGGCACATCCAAAGCGCCCAAGCGTAAGAATATCGGGGATGCATTTGTTCTGCGCGGTATCGCCGTTTGCGGCGGTTGTGATGTGCCTCTGCGCTCGTCCATCAGTCGCGGCAATGGTGGCCAATACCATTACTATCTCTGCCAAACCAAAGCCTGCGAACACTATGGCAAATCCATCAAGCGTGACAAAATCGAAAGTGAGGTGGGAGAACTGATCAAGGCCTTGCAGCCGTCACCCGGCCTGATCGCCCTCGCCAAAGCCATGTTCCGCAAAGCTTGGGACGCCCGGTATAATCAAGCCAAGAGCATTCGCGCCGCCGCTGACGGCAAGATCAAAGCGATTGAGAAAGAGAGCGCCACGCTCCTCGACCGGATCATGAGCGCAAGCAATACAAAGGTGATCGCGGCTTATGAGACAAAGCTGGCCGAGTTGGAGCATGACAAAGCGCTGATGAAGGAAAAACGCGATAACCAAGTCGTTCCTGCTGGCACGTTCGAAGAACGGCTAGAACCTTTGATCCTATTCCTATCTAACCCATTGAAACTATGGGAAAGTGGGTCTGTTTTTGTGCGTCGAGCCGTCCTTAAATTGGCCTTTGCAGACCGCATTAAATACTATCGAAATCAAGGGCCTAGAACCACGGAAATATCGTTTCCGTTCAGAATGTTAAGGGGTCTCTCAGAGGCCAATCTGAGAAATGGTGCCCCCACACGGACTCGAACCGCGGACCTATTGATTACAAATCAATTGCTCTACCAGCTGAGCTATAGGGGCACGGGCGGCGTGATAACTGTGAACCCGTGTCCGTGCAAGCTCGATTCCGCGCATTTTGCAGGTATTTTTCACTCAATGTCACACTTGCTATGGGATCGAAGCCCGGCAGCCGTCTAGCCCTTGCATGATAATGCGTTTCACGCCAAAACTGAGGGCCAGACTCTAGCGGTGCAGGCTTTTGAATCATATGGAAATTGCCTTTCATATCGGCGCGCATGAGACGGATGAAAACCGCCTTATAAAGTGTGTCATGAAGAACCGTGAAACGCTTTCAAAGCAGTATATTCAAGCACCAAACCCGGGGCGCTACCGCAAACTGCTTCGCGAAACGCTACAAGCCATAGCCACGGGCAAAACGCCCCAGATGTCTCGAGATGATATTCTAGATACCATCCTGGGCGATGACATCGCCGAGCGAATGGTTTTGTCCAACGCAAACTTTTGTTGCGTGAATGCGCGTATCTTTGAAGACGGCCAGTTCTATCCGCTTGGGGCAAATCGGCTCGCGGCGATGGATGCGTTTTTCTCAGAAGACACGCTTGAGTTTCATATGGGTATCCGCAATCCGGCAACGTTTGTGCCTGCGGTTGTGCATTCTCTGGGCGAGGCAGCCCGCGCGCGCGTTGAGACCAAGATAGACCCGTTTGATGTACGTTGGTCGGATGTGATTATGCGATTGCGCGAGGCGTGCCCGCGGGCTGAGTTCACCATTTGGTGCAACGAGGACACCCCACTTTTGTGGTCGCAGCTGATCCGGGAGGTCAGCGGGCTTGATATCTCAACCCCGATTGTGGGCGGTTTTGATCTTTTGGCGAACATCATGTCTGAGGAAGGCTTTCAACGCTTCTTGAGCTACCTCAAATCGCACCCTCCGCAGACCGAAATTCAAAAGCGTCGAATTATTGCGGCTTTTCTTGATAAATTCGCTCTGGAAGGTGAATTGGAAGAAGAGCTCGACATGCCTGGTTGGACGGAAGAAACCGTGGATGCTTTGACCGATGCGTATGAGGAAGATCTTTACGTCATCGAGCGTATTCACGGCGTGAACTTTATAACGCCCTAGGTCGTGTTGACATTCAGGAGCACCATTTGAGTGCGCAGACGAGATTGGTGAAGCCCAAGTAATTTCTTGCGAGCTTGTCATACCGGGTTGCGATCCGGCGGAAGTGTTTGAGTTTGCTGAAGAACCGCTCCACTGCGTTCCGGTCTTTGTACAGAAAGGCATCAAACTTCCGCCACGATGCGGTGGTTGAGCGGCGTGGCACAACCGGAGTTGCGCCGGTCGCAGCGATAGCGTGCATTGCGCGTGCGCCATCATAGCCTTTGTCCGCCAGTACAAAGTCGGCTTTCAAGCCGTCCAGAAGCGGCTCGATCTGTGTGATGTCATTGCGCTGCCCACCTGTCAGGATCAAACGGACAGGATTGCCATGTGCGTCGGTTGCAAGGTGGATCTTGCTGCTGATCCCGCCGCGCGACCGGCCTAACGCCTGAGCTTCAGACCCCCTTTTTGTGCGCCAGCACTATGCTGGTGCGCACGCACGATCGTGCTATCAACAAGCAGGTACTCAAAGTCGGGATCGTCCAGCATCGCATTGAAAAGGCGATCAAATACACCGTCACAACACCAACGGTTAAAGCGCACATAAACTGAATTCCACTTTCCAAAGTAATCAGGCAATGCCCGCCAATGCGCGCCTGTTCGTGCCAGCCAGAGTATGGCCTCCATGAACTTTCTATTGTCTTGCCCGGTGCGGCCCGGATCACTCACCTCGCCTGGCAAGTGAACTTCCATCTTTGCCCAAACAGCATCGCTCAATTCTTGTTTGCTCAATCATGCTGGCCTCCCACCCAGTAACCAGCTTGAATCACAAAGTTGAATGTCTGGGAATCCTGAATGTCAACACGACCTAGCGGCCTAAGCCGCCGCTTATTCCTCCGCCAAATCGCGCCTTGAATGTTGGCGCGCAACGCATGCCTGTGACCGCGATTTGGCAGACTGCAACAGTAAAAAGATGGGGAGCGTTAAGACATTCCAAGTGCGGCTTTGTACATATCCAGAACCGCCTCTTCCTCGGCGATGTCGTCTTGGTCCCGCTTTCTAAGCGCCACCAGCTTGCGGAGCACCTTGGTATCATATCCGCGCGATTTCGCCTCGGCCATAACCTCTTTTTGCTGCTCTGCGAGATCTTTCTTTTCTGCATCTAGCCGCTCAAACCGTTCAATGAATTGGCGAAGCTCGCCAGCCGTCACCCGATAGGACTCAGAGGCGGCATCTTGGGTAGGATCGGTTGCGACGTCAGACATTGAAGGGCTCCTTAGGGCTAGAAAGTCAGGCTCACCCCTACCCCCGGCCCGGCGCAGCCGCAAGCGGTCTTGGCATGGCGCACAGGCTGCTTTATCCCCGTCGGAACTCAGCATTTAAGGTCAAACTCATGATTGCCGCACTTGTCCCCATCGGAACTGCCCTTACGCTTATCGGGCTTGGCCTTTTGGGTTGGTGCATCGTGAGTGTCGTTCGCGGCAAACGTGCCAACCTGCCCGAAGCCGAGATGAACGCACGTTTGCAGCGGCTCATCGCGGTTAATCTCGGCGGCGTTTTGACCGCAGCTCTTGGCCTGATGTGCCTCATTATGGGGTTGATCCTCAGCTAATCTGAGAAACGCTAAAGCACACCCTCAAATCGGTTGCCGTTTTTAACAGCCTCGCGCAGCGCGTCTGCCGGCTCCAAAAACGCATCTTTGCGCTCTTCGAGCCGTTGCAAGATCTTGAGCAACCCAACTTGTTCGCCAGCCTTCATCGGCCCACCTTTATGGCGCGGAAACCCAAACCCAATCACGAGCGCCACATCAATATCGCTGGCACGTTCTGCAATCCCTTCGTCAAGCAGATGCGCGCCTTCATTGACCAACGCGTCCAGCACATTGCTTTGAATTTCATTTGGGCCGATGTCGCGGGGGGTTATGCCCTTTGCGGCGCGTTCAGACGCGATTAGTTCAAGCACGTCAGGATCCTCAACGCCCTGCCGCTGCCCATCCGGATACATGTAGTACCCGCGCCCAACCTTTTGGCCAAGCCGGCCCGCCGCGCACATCAGATCGCCGATGCGCATAAATCGCTCCGCAGTTGGCTCTTCGTTCGGCGCGGCTGCATCGTGTTCGGCGGCCAAACGCTTCCGCCGATCCCGGCCAATATCAAGGCCAGACCTATCTTGCATTTCGTAAGGGCCCATCGGGAAGCCATAGTCACGCATCGCCGCATCAATTTCGTAAGGGCTTGCTCCGTCTTTGAGCATTCGGTCACTCGCCGCATGATAGGCCGTCATCATACGGTTGCCGATAAACCCCTCACACACACCTGTGCGCACAGCTTGCTTATTGATCTTGCGGGCAAGCGCAAAGGCGGCAGACTCGGCCGCCGGGCTGGTTTGAATGCCGATCACAACTTCCAACAACTTGGCCACATGTGCAGGCGCAAAGAAGTGCAAGCCGAGCACATCGCTTTCGCGGCCTGTTGCCTGTGCCAACTCATCCAGGTCCAGATAAGAGGTCGTCGATGCCAAAAGAGCCCCTGGCTTTGCAATCCCAGCCAGTTCATTAAGCACATTAGATTTTTGCTCGTACTCGTCGGGCACGGCTTCAATGATCAAGTCAGCTTCTTTTGCCGCTGTCAGATCCATCGCAAGTGTCAGTTGAGCAAGGCATCGTTCACGGCGTGCGGCGCGCATCTTGTTGCGCTCAACAGCACGGGTGAAGATTGCAGATATCCGTTTGCGGGTCTCGGCGGCGGTTTTTGGGCTTTTCTCAATGAGTGTCACGGGAAGTCCGTGGGTCAAACACGATACAGCGATCCCGGCCCCCATAAGCCCACCGCCCACCAAAGCAACTTGGACGACCGGCACAGGCTTAGGCAAACCGCTTCGTGGTTTGGAAGCCCGGCGTTCAGCCATGAACAGGTATCGCAAAGCCTCAGCAGGCGCGCCCTCAGCCAAGGTTTCAAGAGCCTCGCGCTCATAGGCAAGACCAGCCTCAAACGGCAAAAGGAGAGACGCTTCAACACAATCAGCAATACAGGCCGCGGCAGCAGTTGGATGATCAGCATACGCAATGCGCGCTGCCGCGACCGCCTCTTGAAAATCATCTGCATCGGCAAATCGATCGCGGCGGGCTCGGGTTGGGACAAATGATGCAAGGGCCAACTCACGCGCCGCCGACACGCCAGCCGAGATGAGCTCCGCTTCGACCACCGCGTCAACGAACCCTTTGCTAAGGACGGCAGAAACCTCCACGGGTTGCCCGGTCAACATCAAAGACAATGCATCATCAATGGCAACAATCCGGGGCAGCCTTTGTGTCCCGCCAGCACCGGGCACAAGGCCAAGTCGAATTTCAGGCAGACCGATGCGTGTGCCCTTCAGGGCGATCCGTTTGTGGGCAGCAAGCGCAAGCTCATACCCGCCGCCAAGCGCCCTGCCGTGCAGGCAAGCAACCACTGGTTTGGGCGACATCTCAATTGCATGACAGACGTCCGAAAGATGAGGTGCGGCGCTAGGGGCGTCAAACTCGCGCGTCTCAGCGCCAGCCGGAAATGTTTGCCCAGAGCCGGCCAAAACCACCCCAACGGCCCGATCATCCTGTGCCGCGCGGTCAATCGCATTGATGAGCCCGCTGCGCACAGCATGACCCAAAGCATTCACAGGCGGAGCGTCCACCGTGATAACGGCCACGTCTCGAATAAGACCATACCCGATCACATCCGCCGCTGCCTGATCGCCCATCTGGTCTCCGGCATCTTCATCTGTGGGAGCCATCTTGCACACCCTTACTTGTGATGCAGTCCATATCGCCAACTCTGCGGAAATCTTGCCGTGTCTTCAACCTTTGATCTGCGACGGGTCATCTACGCGCCAGACCCTTTACGTGTCGAACCGGGCACGGTATCCCGCTGGCCTATGGACATTCGCACTATTACCCCCGACTACGCCGTTTCCCCACAAATTGAACCTGCGGATCTTCCCGCGATCGTTGAGGCCGGTTTTACAACCATCTTGTGCAACCGCCCTGACCCCGAAGTCCCGTTTGAACTGAGCGCCGAGGCACTCCGCGCAGCGACTGAGGCCGCGGGTCTGACCTTTGTTTTAAATCCGGTTGTCCACAGTGCGCTCACACTCGATATCGTTGCCGCGCAGGGCAGCGCGATTGAGGCCGCTTCCGGCCCCGTCCTCGCCTATTGTGCATCGGGCACCAGATCCTCAATCGTGTGGTCCTTGTGGCAAGCGGGGAAAATGCCCACGGCCGATATCATCGCGGCGACAACGGCTGCGGGATATCAGCTTGCGCATTTAGCGCCGCAGCTTGATGCGTTGGCGCAAGAGCGGTCGTGAACGCCTGATCTAGGAAATGTGAGCCTGTTACTCTGCGGCGGCCACGGAAAGCCGCTTGGGCAAAGTGATCCGAAACGCAACGCCACCTTGTCCGGGCAGATAGATAATCTCACCCTTGAGGTTCACCATAATCTCGCGACAAATCGCAAGCCCCAGCCCCGCACCGCCCGCGCGTTGCTGGTCTGTGAGGCGCGCAAATTTTTCGAAAATCACATCCTGCTGAGCTTGTGGGATACCGCTGCCATTGTCGATGAAATCCACAATCGCGACACCACCTGAATCACGCGCACGGATACTTAGGTGGGGTGCCTCTGCGTTACAATATTTCTCGGCGTTGCGGATCAAATTGATGAACACCTGACTTAAGCGCCCCACATCGGTTTCAAGTACAATTTCTCCACCCACGCGCGGCCGCTCGATCGCTAACCGCCGCCCCGTTGTGGACGCCGCGATCGCCCGGTCAACAACCGCCCCAAGCGTCGAGGTCTGCACCTCTAAGGAGACCTGCCCGTTTTCCAACACGCTAAGATCCAGAAGGTCGTCCAGAAGCCGGGTAAGCCGGGTTGTCTCGTCCAAGATAACCCCTGCATATTTCTGCCGCTCCGACGGGCTTAAATCAGGCTCTCCGAGGATCTCGGAAAAGGCACGGATGGATGTCATCGGGGTGCGCAGCTCGTGGCTAATTTGGCTCAAAAACGCGTCTTTTTGAACCGAAAGGGTTGTCAGTTTTTCATTGGCACGGCGCAGCTGCCGGGCAGTGCGGGCTTGCTCGTCCGACTTCGCCTCAAGTTGACTGCGATCTTCCATCATCTGCGCGGTCTCATTGGCCACGGCCAATAGATCTTCAACGCTGACGGCGGCCCGTCCGACAATCTGACTCACCATCGCATGCGCAGTTGCGGCCCCCACGGAACCCGCCAGGTCTCGCTCAAGCCGGGCCAGAAATTCAGGTGTGGGATCAGGTAGATAGCCAGCTTTACCTTGCTCAGCGGCGGCCGTTTGGAACAGATGCTGCGCCTCGCGGCCCCCGATTATGCGTTGCGCCATTATCAATAGATCTTCGCTTTCCACGTGGCGCGATTGCCAGCCTTGCGCCCCGGTGCTCAAATCAAACACATTCACAAATTGTGCCCCTTGCAAGCGCTCCAGCGGGCTAGGCAGCGTGACCAGAGAGACAAAAACAAATGCTGAGCTGTTGAGCAGCATTGACCACAAAACGGCATGAACTACGGGATCAAGCGCGGAGATCCCAAAAAGCGCCTGAGGCCGAAGCCACGAAATCCCAAACGGACCTTGGTCAAGCACCAGTTGGCTGAATACAACATCCGCCCCAAAAGACGGCAAGAAAAGCGCATACATCCAGACCGATGCACCGATCACCAGACCTGCGCCCGCGCCCAACCGAGTTGATCCGCGCCAAAACATTCCGCCCAGCATAGCGGGAAGCGCCTGAGCCACCCCAACAAAAGCAATCAGCCCAATCGCGGCCAGTTCAGTGCCGCCACCGGAGAGGTAGTAATAGAGATACCCCAAAAAGAGCACGCCAAGGATCGATAACCTCCGAGACATGAGCAGCACAGAGCGCACATCCCCCGTCACACTGGCTTGAGCCTGCTGCGAACGCAGCCAGATCGGCATGACAATGTTGTTGGATACCATCGTCGACAGCGCGATCGAGGCCACAATCACCATCGACGTGGCACTAGAAAAACCGCCCAGAAAAGAAAGCATCGCAAGCCCGCCCTGCCCCTGACTAAGCGGAAGCGTCAGAACAAAGAGGTCTGGGTTCGATCCTTCGGGCAAAAGCTCTAGCCCCATGACCGCGATCGGCACCACAAAGAGGCTCATCAACAACAGATAGGTTGGAAAGGCCCAACTGGCAGTCGCAAGGTGCCGTTCATCCGCGTTTTCGACAACCAGCACCTGAAACATGCGCGGCAGACACAAGAATGCAGCGGCTGACACGAATGTCAGGCCCAGCCAACGCCCCTCGCTTACCTGCCAATCAGACAATGGCGAGGCATCGATGCGCGCCGTCATATCAGAAATCCCGCCCCCAAGCCCCCAAACCACAAACGCGCCTACAGCCAAAAGCGCGCAGAGTTTAACGACTGATTCCACCGCGATGGCCATGACGACGCCGTGATGGCGCTCGTTTGCGTCAATGTTGCGGGTGCCGAAAAGGATCGTAAACACGGCCAATCCGGCGGCCACCCAAAGCGCTGTGCGCGTGGCCCCTGAGCTGCCCCAAAGGCTGGATTCCTGTCCGGCGAACACTGAAATCGACAGCGTCACTGATTGTAGCTGAAGCGCAATATATGGCGTGGTGCCGATCAGCATCAGGATCGTGACAAGCACGCCTAGACCCGTTGATTTTCCAAACCGCGAGGAAATGAGATCCGCCACACTCGTGATTTTTTGCGCCTGTCCGATCCGCACCAAACGGCTCAACACCAGCCACCAACCAATAAGAACCGCCGTTGGTCCAAGATAGATCGTCAGAAACTCAAGCCCCGAGCGCGCGGCATATCCAACAGCACCATAGAACGTCCAAGCGGTGCAATAGACAGACAACGACAAAGTATAGATCCAAGGTGAACGGAGCCATGCATCACGGCCCCGCGCCGCACGCCGGTCTGCCCAAAACGCCACGCCAAACAGCAACGCAACATAGCAAAGAGAGACCAGCAAAAGAAGGTTAAGACCGACCATATCGCTAGGGCTGCCCGCCCATCCGCGCCAAATGCGGCGCAAGACCTGCGGCCGCTATGATCACCAACGCCCAAACCCCAAAAAGATAAAGAAATGCAGTTGTTGTCGAAACGGCGTCCGCGCTTTGCTGCGCGGTCTCGGGCATGTTTCCAGCCGTGGGCCAAAGCAACGGAAGGAAAATCAAGATCCCACCGATGACCGGCAAAAGCCGAGCCGCATCGGCAATGCGACGGCGGCGATAGCTTTCTCGCTCCAAAAAAACTGGCCCGCGTCCCATCGTTTAGCCTGCTGCCAAAGCGCGGACGCGCTCAAGCACCTCGGAATTCGAGAACGGTTTGGTCATATAATGGCTGACACCCGCGGCCTCAGCACGTTCGCGATCTTTGGCTTGGCCGCGGGCCGTGAGCATTAACACAGGCACATTTGCGGTATCGGGCGCGTCGCGCAGATCACGCAAGATCTCAAAACCAGACCGGTTTGGCAGCATTGCATCAAGGATGATCACATCCGGCATCCTCCGTGCCACTGCGGCCATTGCGGTGGCGCCATCCGCATGCGTGTCTACAGCCCAGCCATCCCGCGACAGGATAAACCGAATAGCTTCAATGATATTGGGCTCGTCTTCGATCAGAAGAACGCGCTTCCCTTCCCCCATGGCTGGGGCCCTCCCATTT
>CALKJA010000034.1 GCA_937995865.1 uncultured Paracoccaceae bacterium
CGATTCAGCGAAAGCCGATTGTTCTTGGCCCTACAGTGCATTGCGCTGCAATGCACCGACAGTGGCGGGCCAGTGTGAGGATCGGATGCAAAAAGAAAAAGGGGCGCCACAAGGGCACCCCAAGGTTCGAATGACTGAGCTCACTAGTTTACCGCTCGGTTTGTTTTATGCCTGCGGCTCAGTCTTCGTCAGGAGATAAGCGCACTTACCCCTTGTCTTGTCGCGGGCCTTGGAAGAAAGGAACCAGCGCTATGGAACAGCGTCTTCACCCAAGAAAGGTAAGTCACGAGTTGCTTCTCCTTGTCCCTTCCCAGCGCACCCACGATTTCCAGCCAAACTTCGACGTCTCTTCTCTAACAAGCTTCAAAATTTCGCGAAAAATCGTGAAGCTCGTCTCTTCGGTCTCTCGTCGGGGGCCGGAACAGGACCCGGCCCCCTCGCGCCACTGGTGGGAGGCGCGTTAGCTCTTAGCTACAGCCGGAGGTGCTACCGCATGTGTTGCACTTCATGCATGTGCCATTTCGCACCAAGGTGTAGTTGCCGCACTCACCGCAAGGATCACCTTCGTATCCCTGCATTTTGGCCTTGGCAGATGGATCCATCTGGAGGCCACCCTTAGCCAGCCCAGACGCCGCAGAAGGCGCCGCTTCGGGCACCAATGTTGCCAAAGCCTGAGCAGGATCAAGGGAGCCATCAAGGGCCGTAGCGCCCGCGCCACCCTGATACACAACAAACTCCTGAGGGACGCGGTTCCGGTGATAGCCGGTTGAGACCATCTGCTTGAGCACCTCAACAGACTTCACCGCTGCCGCATCTGAAGGCGATTTGACGTTTGAAACGCCCTCTTCCTCGCCACGGCCGAGATCATCAAAGGTTGCGCCTTCTGGCTTCACATGGGCCAGCTCGGTGCGATCCAAATAGCTGACGGCAAGTTCACGGAAGATGTAGTCAAGGATCGACGTCGCATTCTTGATGCTGTCATTACCCTGCACCATGCCCGCAGGCTCAAACTTGGTGAAAGTGAAAGCGTCTACGAACTCTTCGAGCGGCACGCCATATTGCAGCGCAACTGACACAGCGATAGCAAAATTGTTCATCATTGCCCGGAAGCCAGCGCCTTCCTTGTGCATGTCGATGAAGATTTCGCCCAGCTTGCCGTCTTCGTATTCACCGGTGCGCAAATACACTTTGTGCCCGCCAACGATGGCCTTCTGAGTGTAGCCGCGGCGGCGTTCCGGCATACGGTCACGTGCAGCCTTGGCCACTTCCTTAATAACCACCTTCTCAACGATCTTTTCCGCGATCACAGCGGCTTTTTCGTGGATGTTGCCGCTTTCGAGAACCTCTGCCGCTTCATCGTCATCTTCCACCAGCGCTGCGGCCAGCGGTTGCGAGAGTTTGGAACCATCGCGGTAGATTGCGTTAGCTTTCACGCCCATACGCCAGCTGCGCTCATAGGCTTCTTGCACTTCTGCGATGCTTGCATCGTTTGGCATATTGATGGTCTTAGAAATGGCGCCCGAGATAAAAGATTGCGCCGCGGCCATCATATCGATGTGGCTATTCACAGACAAAAAGCGCTTCCCCTTTTTGCCACATGGGTTTGCACAATCGAACACACTCAAATGCTCATCTTTAAGATGAGGTGCGCCTTCTAACGTCATGGTTCCACACACATGATCGTTCGCGGCCTCGATATCGTGCTTGGAGAACCCAAGATGCACAAGCAGATCGAATGACGGGTCATTCAACTTAGCCGCCGGGATGCCAAGCACATCAGTGCAGAACTCTGCTCCCAGCGTCCATTGGTTAAACACAAAGCGGATGTCAAAGGCAGATGGCAGCGCCGCTTCAATCTTGTCGATCTCTGCTTGCCCAAACCCGTGGCCAACAAGCGTGGTATGATTGATACCGGGCGCATTCCCCAGCGACCCGTGGCCAACGGCATAAGAGATGATCTCACCAATCTCGGAGGGTCGGTAACCCATCGCTTCAAGAGCGCCCGGAACCGAGCGGTTGATGATTTTGAAGTAACCACCCCCTGCAAGTTTCTTGAACTTGACCAGTGCGAAATCTGGCTCGATGCCCGTGGTGTCGCAATCCATCACCAGCCCGATCGTGCCCGTAGGCGCAATCACCGAGGTCTGTGCGTTGCGATATCCGTTTGCTTGGCCAAGCTCCAACGCCTGATCCCAAGCTTCCTGAGCGATCTTTGGCAACCGCGCATCCGGGCAGCCTTTTACGTCCAAAGCCACTGGATTCACGTTGACGCTGTCATAGCCTTTCGTCTCACCATAAGCCGCGTGGCGGTGGTTGGCGATGACGCGCAGCATATGCTCTTTGTTGCGCTCGTAACCGCTAAACGCGCCCAACTCGCCTGCAACCTCGGCCGAAGTCGCATAGGAAACGCCGGTCATGATTGCAGTCAACGCACCGCACAAAGCGCGGCCCTCGTCGCTGTCGTAGCTGTAGCCCATATTCATGAGCAGCCCGCCGATGTTGGCGTAGCCAAGACCCAGCGTACGGAAATCATAAGAGAGCTGCGCAATCTCTTTGGAAGGGAATTGCGCCATCATCACGGAGATCTCGAGCGTGAGCGTCCAAAGCCGAGTGGCATGCATATAGTCTTCAACAGCAAATCCACCATCTGCATAGAAGGTCAACAGGTTCATCGACGCAAGGTTACAGGCCGTATCATCAAGGAACATATATTCCGAGCATGGGTTCGATCCGCGGATCGCGCCATCTTCGGGGCATGTGTGCCACGCATTGACGGTGTCGTGGTATTGGATGCCAGGATCTGCACAGGCCCATGCGGCGTGGCCAACCTGCTCCCACAAATCGCGGGCTTTCACTGTTTTGGCTACAGATCCGTCCGTGCGGTTGATCAGTTCCCAATCCGCATCTTTTTGGACTGCATACAAAAACGCATCGGTTACTCGGATTGAATTGTTCGAGTTCTGACCGGAGACCGAGTTGTATGCTTCGCTGTCCCAATCCGTATCATAAGTTGGGAATTCGATGCTTGTGTGGCCCTGCTTTGCATAGTCCAACACGCGCTTAACATAGGTCTCAGGGATCGACACTTTTTTGGCCGCGCGGACCGCAGTGCCAAGCGCCGCGTTCACCTTAGGATCATAGGCATCTTCGGCAGTGCCGTCCCACTTAGAGATCGCTGCGAAAAGAGCGTTCAGCTTTTCTTCATGCATTTTGGAACCGGCGACGATGGAGGCAACTTTTTGCTCCTCCAGAACCTTCCAGTTGATGAAATCTTCGATATCGGGGTGGTCTGCATCACAGATCACCATCTTGGCTGCACGACGCGTTGTGCCCCCGGATTTGATCGCGCCAGCTGCGCGATCGCCAATCTTGAGAAAGCCCATAAGGCCCGACGACTTGCCGCCACCTGACAGGTTCTCGCCTTCGCCGCGAAGCGAAGAGAAATTCGTGCCCGTTCCGGAGCCATATTTAAAAAGGCGCGCTTCACGTACCCAAAGATCCATGATCCCACCATCGTTCACCAGATCATCGGAAACGGACTGAATGAAGCACGCGTGAGGCTGCGGATGTTCATAGGATGATGCCGACTTTGTCAGCTTGCCGGTTTTGTAGTCCACGTAATGGTGACCCTGAGCCGGCCCGTCGATCCCATAGGCCCAGTGCAGGCCCGTATTGAACCATTGTGGAGAGTTGGGGGCAGCACGCTGTGTGGCCAACATATTGCGCATCTCATCGTAATACGCGCGCGCATCCGCTTCAGTGGTAAAGTAATTGCCTTTCCAGCCCCAGTACGCCCACGCACCAGCGAGACGGTCGAACACTTGCTTAGCGGACGTCTCACCGCCCATTTCCGCGCCCTCATCTGGGACGTGGCGCCACAGAAACTCAGGAACACCCTTTTCCTTGACCGGC
Source organism: uncultured Paracoccaceae bacterium (assembly GCA_937995865.1). Lineage (GTDB taxonomy): Bacteria > Pseudomonadota > Alphaproteobacteria > Rhodobacterales > Rhodobacteraceae > Shimia_B. The sequence continues at coordinate 3,913 of CALKJA010000034.1, forward strand.
TTAAGCTTGGACGGAACACCGGCTTTGCGGAAATATTTTTGCGCGATCACGTCGCTTGCGACCTGGCTCCACTCGGCAGGAACATCGATGTCCTTGAGCTGGAACACGATTGTTCCATCCGGATTGCGGATCTCGGAGGTCGTCGTGGTGAATGCGACGTTGGCGTACGCATCCTGACCTTCGCACGTGAAAGAGCGTTCGATTTTCATTTGTGCCTCTTAGATATTGCCGCGTCCCGGCATGAGTGAAACCTTAATGCCGGGTGGTTCGGCCAAGTCTCAGGAGGCTTAATAAGCCCGTCGCCGCTTTCGCGGACCCAATCCCTGCCCCAGCCACTACACACTATATGTTGTGTGCTTTGCGCCGACTGCCCACAATTTGGCGTATGTCGGGCCAAATGGTCAAACCAAAAATTCACAAAAAGTTCAGATTTTCTCATTGACGGAACGCTTCATCTAGTGGCGCGAGGCCCCGCCCTGATACTACATGTTGATTGCTCACATGCGGAACGGGGCACAAGATGTTGTGATTTCGTGATTTCTTGCAGTTACACACATGAGCGGCCATCTTGATGGCATGAATCAGTTAATTTGCTCCAAGCGCAGGTGCGCCAAGGTCACAGCGCTTGTGGGGTCATTCCTGTTATCAGGCTGTGCCACAGACCCAAACCCGTCCATTGGCGATGCGCCGGGGCGCCAATCAGCCTATTTTGCTGAGTTTCCAGAGCAACTTTACACAACGATCGCGGCAAACTGTCAAAGCGATGCGGATCAACTCTTCCGCCCGTCTCATAAAGCGTTGATCTGCGAAACACTCCCTTCACCCGACACTGCGGCCGCATTGATTCTTCAGTTTGACGGTGAAATTTCCGAAATCCCCATTTTCGTAACAACATTGAACGCCGAGCAAAGCGGTTCAGGTTATGCAATTACAACGCAGTACTTCTATATCGTTCCGCAAAAGAACGATGAGGTTGCTGTGGTGAGAATTGCCGAGCCGCGCACCGAACGCGTCGTACGTCGCGCGTTTGAATTGGCGGGAGGCGTCCCGATCACGCAATAGGCACCGCATCGGATTCGAATATCGAATTTACTTGAAAATGGTCGGAGAGGCAGGATTCGAACCTACGACCCCCTGTACCCAAAACAGGTGCGCTACCAGACTGCGCCACGCCCCGACACAGCCGCGTCTCTAGAGAATTCCTGAGGCGATGAAAAGACTTAATTCACGCAAATTGCATGGTCTTTTGCATTCCCGATCAT
>CALKJA010000035.1 GCA_937995865.1 uncultured Paracoccaceae bacterium
GGGCCGACGGGACCCCGCCGCGCCAGATATTTGTATGCGCCCTTCCATGGGCCCCGAGAAAGGATCACCACCATGGCAAATTCGCCTCAAGCCAAGAAACGCGCGCGCCAGAACGAGCGTCGCTTTGCGATTAACAAAGCCCGTCGTTCGCGTATCCGCACATACCTGCGTAAAGTTGAAGAAGCGATCGAATCTGGCGACGCTGCCGTTGCGGCATCGGCACTTAAAGACGCTCAACCTGAACTGATGCGCGGCGTCACAAAGGGTGTGTTGCATAAGAACACAGTTGCAAGAAAAATGTCCCGTTTGTCCGCTCGCGTAAAAGCGCTTAGCTGATTCCAAGGGCGACGTTTGGGGCAACCCATACATTCCAAAGAACTTTTCCAAAGGGCACCGCAGCGCGGTGCCCTTTGCGTTTTGAGGGTCCAAAAAGCCGAAAGAGATTCTTTTTGTTCGCGCTTGTGTCAAGCAGATTGAATCATTGTCGTGGGCCCTTCTCAGCCGCTAAGTTCATTCCAGCGAGTCGTTCGTCATACGGGGGGATGTGGACTAGCAAAATGAAATTCGCGAGTGAATCGTGTGCGTTTTGCTGGTGGCTGAGATGGGCTATGGGAGCTTTTCTGAATGCCGTTTGAGTGTCTTTGGCACTTACCATGTCCAAATGATTGGTTATCCAAGCCGCTGCTGGTTTGAGTTGCCTTATCTTATATTTGGTACTTTGCGCCGTGGTTCACTGTGCAATCGGTACTGCTCTGTCATGTCGAATGTTGCGCTAGGGACAGCCCGAAAGGGCAACATTTGTAGCATTGTAAGAGACAACGTATGATTAATGAAGACTGGGGAACTGTCCGTGAAAACCTTCGTAAACAGGTGGGTCAAAGCGCCTATGCTGCCTGGATCGAACCTTTAGAGTTTGACGGAGTCTCAGGAAGTGTTGCGTGTTTCCACGTGCCCACAGCCTTTGTCGGAACATACGTAAATCAGCACTATGGCGATCAAATCGTTCGTGAGTGCAGCGCAATGAACAAAGCCATTGAACGTGTTGCCTTTGCTGTCCCTGCATCCCGTGAGGTTGCTCCCAAGCGGGCGCACAGACCTGAACCACAGCGGCAAACTCAAAGCGTTGATGAGATGATGGAAAGGGGCGGAGCCCAGCTTGACCCCAAGCACGTCTTTTCTAATTTCGTCGTCGGCAAACCAAATGAGCTTGCACATGCCGCGGCGCGGCGCGTTGCCGAGGGAGGCGAGGTGACGTTTAATCCGCTTTTCCTTTATGGCGGTGTTGGGCTTGGTAAGACGCATTTGATGCACGCGATCGCATGGGAGCTGCGCGAGCGGCAACCGGACCTCAAAGTCCTTTATGTGAGCGCTGAGCAGTTCATGTATCGTTTCGTGCAATCCCTGCGCGAAGGCAAAACAATGGATTTCAAATTGCTTTTCCGCAACGCAGACGTTTTGATGGTTGATGATGTGCAGTTCTTTGCAGGCAAGGACAGCACGCAAGAAGAGTTCTTTCACACGTTCAACGCGCTGGTCGGTCAGAACAAACAGATCATCATTAGTGCCGACCGGGCACCCGGTGAGATCAAGGATCTAGAGAACCGTATTGCAAGCCGGCTTCAATCTGGGTTGGTCGTTGATTTGCATCCAACAGACTTTGAACTGCGTCTCGGCATTCTGCAGTCCAAAGTCGAAGTTTACCGCAAGTCCTATCCGGGTCTTGTGATCAAGGACGGCGTGCTCGATTTCCTCGCGCAGCGGATCTCAACAAATGTGCGTGTCCTTGAAGGGGCATTGACCCGCCTTTTTGCCTTTGCGTCGCTCGTGGGCAAAGAGATTACGATGGAGCTGACCCAAGATTGCCTTTCAGACGTGCTTCGGGCTTCTGATCGCAAGATTACTGTCGAAGAAATCCAACGCACGGTTGCAGAGCACTATAACATCCGAATGTCTGATATGATTGGACCAAAGCGGGTCCGAACGCTTGCGCGCCCCCGCCAAATTGCAATGTTTCTCTCCAAACGTTTAACGACCCGCAGCCTGCCCGAGATTGGCCGCCGTTTTGGAGGCCGCGACCACACCACAGTTATGCATGGTGTGAAGCGGATTGAGTCCCTTATGGCGCAAGACAGTCAGATGGCAGATGACATTGAAATCCTGCGCCGGTCTCTCGAAGCCTAAGCCTCTTATTTGCGCAGTTGTGACCCTTGACGAGACCGCCTCAAGCGGTGAGTTTCGCGCTGAAAGCACTTGTGTGCAGGGCAAGACCCGCTAGGGTCACAAGCCCGGACCACAGAAGGGTCCGAACAAGGGGACGGAGAGGGACATGAAGCTCAGCATTGAACGTGGCATCCTGCTTAAGGCGGTGGCGCAAGCACAGTCAGTTGTCGAACGCCGCAACACGATTCCGATCCTTGCCAATGTTTTAATTGAAGCCGAAGGCAATACGGTATCATTCCGCGCGACGGACCTTGATATCGAAGTGGTCGACAAGGCCGACGCGATGGTAGAGCGCGCTGGCTCGACGACGGTTAGCGCCGTTATGTTGCACGAGATCGTCCGCAAGCTGCCTGATGGTTCGCTTATTAGTCTTGCCGATGACGGAACCAAAGGCCGCCTGAGCGTTGAAGCTGGGCGCTCTAGCTTCAACCTTGCGACGCTGCCAAAAGAAGATTTCCCGGTGATGACCACATCGGAATACACCACGAACTTTGGATGCGAAGCGCCCACGTTGCGTCGGCTGTTTGATAAGTCCAAGTTTGCAATTTCGACGGAAGAAACGCGGTACTATTTAAACGGCGTGTATATGCACATCGCGGATGGCGAGAACGGGCAAGCGTTGCGTTGCGTGGCAACAGATGGCCACCGTCTTGCTCGGATCGACGCGGCCATGCCAGCCGACGCAGATGGTATGCCCGGTGTAATCGTACCACGCAAAACCGTTGGGGAATTACGAAAGCTTCTGGACGATGACGAAGCAAAGATTGCGGTTTCCGTCTCAGAAACCAAAGTGCGGTTCGCGACTGAGAAAGTGACTCTGACCTCGAAAGTGATCGATGGCACGTTCCCCGACTATATGCGCGTTATTCCAACCGGAAATACCCGTAAGCTTGAGGTGGATGCGTCTGAGTTCGCTCAAGCCGTAGACCGCGTTGCGACGGTGTCTTCTGAGCGATCCCGCGCCGTTAAGTTGCAACTGGACGAAGATCGGTTGGTTCTATCTGTGAATGCGCCAGATAGCGGTGCCGCCGAAGAAGAGCTGGGCGTTGCTTACGGTGATGAGCGTCTCGAGATCGGGTTCAACGCAAAATACCTGTTGGAAATCGCTAGCCAAGTGGATCGCGAAAACGCAGTTTTCCTGTTCAACTCAGCGGGTGACCCCACACTGATGCGCGAAGGCAATGACACCAGTGCGGTTTATGTTGTCATGCCCATGCGTGTGTGACCGTGAAGGGCGACGATTTCTGTCCCAGGAATCGTGCCTCCGTCGGGAGTATTTTGACAACCATGAAGGGTAGCTCGTGGCGCGTGTTGCTCGGCTGACGCTTTCCCACTTCAGATCGCACATGGTTGTGCGGCTGGCTTTGGATGGCCGCCCGGTCGTGTTCTACGGTCCAAATGGTGCGGGGAAGACCAATATCCTGGAAGCGGTATCGCTTTTGTCGCCGGGGCGGGGCCTGAGAAGAGCGAGCGCTGAGGAAATCACGCGACAGCCCGATGCGCTGGGCTGGAAGGTCATGGCAGAAGTAATGGGCCATGACGTGGACACCTGGTCCGATGCCGGTGCACCCCGTCAGGTGCGGGTGGATGGCAAGGCCGCACCTCAATCCGCGCTGGGCCGTTTAGCGCGCGTGCTTTGGTTGGTTCCCGCAATGGACCGGCTTTGGATCGAGGGTGCTGAAGGCCGTCGGCGCTTTTTGGATCGTATGACCCTGACTTTCCACGCGGAACATGCCGAGGCTTCGCTGACTTATGAAAAGGCTATGCGCGAGCGCAATCGCTTGCTTAAAGAGCACGTAAGCGATCCATCATGGTACCGGGCTCTCGAGGGCAGGATGGCTGAGGCTGCTGCTGCCATCATCACCGCGCGCCGTACCACCCTAGAGGCTTTGGCAGCCGCGCAAGAAGATGCAACGACAGCTTTTCCGTCAGCTGACCTAACGCTGACGCATCCTGAGGCGCCACTGCCGGAAGATCTTGCTCAGGTGTGGACAGACACCCGCCATCGCGATCTGGCTGCGGGGCGCACGCTAGTTGGGCCACACCGCGTCGATTTGGAAGCTGTGTATCGCGCCAAGGGTGTATCTGCTCGCAACTGCTCCACAGGGGAACAAAAAGCGCTTCTTATCTCTTTGATTCTTGCCAATGCGCGCGCCCTGACTGCCGAAACAGGCGCGCCACCGCTGCTATTGCTTGACGAGGTTTCGGCTCATCTGGACGCTTTCCGGCAAGAAGCGCTGTATGATGAAATTTGCACGCTGGGCGCACAGGCATGGATGACAGGAACCGGCCCTGAGATGTTTGCGGCCCTTGGCGACCGCGCCCAGCGCTTTGAAGTCACGGATGGGTCTGGCGAAAGCACCGTCGAGGCTGTGACATGACGCTCGCGATCTCTGACATTGCGCTCTATGCGTTTGCTGTGATGGTGCTCTTCCTGACCCCGGGGCCCGTTTGGGTGGCTCTTCTTGCGCGGGGCATCTCAGCGGGATTTAGCGGTGTTTGGCCACTTGCCTTTGGTGTGACGGTAGGTGATGCGATTTGGCCCTTTTTGGCTATTCTTGGCGTCAGCTGGGTGGTGCAAGAAGTTGAGGGCGTACTTGTCGTACTTCGCTGGATTGCCGCCGTCATGTTTCTCATTATGGGATATCTGCTGATCCGCAACGCAAACAAACAGCTGGGGCAAGACAGCAGGCTTACGCGGCCCGGTGCTTGGGCAGGGTTTGTTGCGGGACTTTTGGTCATTTTGGGAAATCCAAAAGCGATCTTGTTTTACATGGGTGTGTTGCCCGGGTTCTTTGATCTCACTCGCGTGACCACGCCTGATATCGCTGCAATTGTGGCCATTTCGGTCTTTGTGCCGCTGGTCGGAAATTTGGCATTGGGCGTTTTCGTTGGGCGGCTGCGGCTGCTTTTGAACTCACCCAAAGCGGTGCGGCGGTTGAATATCAGCTCTGGTTTACTATTGATTTCGGTTGGTTTGATCATTCCATTTACATGAGCGATCATCAGCCGAAGTGGCCCTAATTTCCCACCCTTGCCGGGCGTCTAGATAATGCGCGGCGTCTTTATCGCACCAAGCGCTAAATATTGGGCAATCACGTGACAATGACCCCCAGACCTCGTATAAGGCGGCATCAAAACGACAGGAGCTGAGGCATGGCGAACGCCGAGCAAAACCAGCCAGAATACGGCGCGGATTCCATCAAAGTTCTCAAAGGCTTGGAGGCGGTCCGTAAGCGCCCTGGGATGTATATTGGGGATACCGACGATGGGTCCGGTTTGCACCATATGGTGTATGAGGTCGTGGACAACGGCATCGACGAAGCATTGGCCGGTCACGCCGACTATGTGAACGTGAAAATCCACGCGGATTCAAGCGTGTCGGTCTCAGATAATGGGCGCGGAATTCCCGTTGGCATCCACGAAGGCGAGGGCGTTTCTGCGGCAGAAGTGATCATGACCCAGCTCCACGCGGGCGGTAAATTCGATAGCAACTCCTACAAAGTATCGGGTGGTTTGCACGGTGTGGGTGTGTCGGTTGTTAACGCTCTGTCTGTGTGGCTTGAGCTACGCGTTTGGCGCGATGGCAAAGAGCATATAGCCCGCTTTGAACATGGTGATACCGTTAAGCACCTTGAGGTTGTTGGCGATTCAAACGGCCACACTGGAACCGAAGTCCGCTTCTTGGCATCGACAGACACGTTCTCGAATTTGGACTACTCATTTGAAACGCTAACGAAGCGGCTTCGCGAGTTGGCGTTCCTGAATTCCGGGGTAAAGATCATCCTAGAGGACGAACGCCCCGCCGAGCCACTCCGCACGGAGCTGTTCTATGAGGGCGGCGTAAAGGAATTTGTCAAATATCTGGATAGGTCCAAGAACCCTGTGATGTCAGAGCCGATTTATTGCGTAGGCGAACGAGACGATATCGGGGTTGAAGTCGCGATGTGGTGGAATGACAGCTTCAATGAAATGGTGCTGCCTTTTACCAATAACATCCCGCAGCGCGATGGCGGCGCGCACCTTGCAGGCTTCCGCGGCGCCTTGACGCGAACGATCCAGAAATACGCTCAAGACACTGGTATCGCTAAGCGCGAAAAGATCAATTTCACTGGGGATGACGCAAGGGAAGGTTTGACCTGTGTTTTGTCTGTGAAGGTCCCAGACCCCAAGTTTTCAAGCCAAACCAAGGATAAGTTGGTCTCCTCCGAGGTGCGTCCGGCTGTGGAAAACCTTGTGGGTGAAAAACTGTCGGAATGGTTTGAAGAAAACCCGATCGAGGCCAAACAGATCGTCGGAAAAATCATCGAAGCGGCAATGGCGCGCGAGGCTGCACGCAAAGCGCGTGAGCTTACGCGCCGCAAGACCGCGATGGATGTCAACTTCTTAGCCGGAAAGCTCAAGGATTGTTCTGAGAAAGACCCTTCCAAAACCGAAGTGTTCCTTGTGGAAGGTGACTCTGCTGGTGGTTCCGCCCAAACGGGCCGCGATCGCCGTACGCAAGCTGTTTTGCCTTTGCGTGGTAAAATCCTCAACGTAGAGCGGGCACGGTTCGACAGGATGCTTGGCTCTCAGGAGATTGGCAATCTGGTCATGGCGCTTGGCACCGGCATTGGCCGCGATGAGTTTAACATTGAGAAACTGCGCTACCACAAGATCGTCATAATGACGGACGCGGATGTGGATGGGGCGCATATTCGAACGCTGCTGCTGACCTTCTTTTTCCGGCAGATGCCGGAGCTGATCGAAGGAGGATATCTCTACATCGCGCAGCCACCTCTGTTCAAAGTGTCGCGTGGTCGCTCTGAGGTGTATCTCAAGGATCAAGCGGCATTGGATGATTATCTGATCGAACAAGGTGTTGAAGGCGGGGTGCTTCGCCTTGGCAGCGGCGAAGAGATTGTGGGCGCGGATCTGGCTGCTGTTGTGCATTCAGCGCGGCAACTCAAGCGCCTGTTAGATGCCTTTCCAACGCACTACCCGCGTCATATCCTTGAGCAAGCCGCGATTGCGGGCGCGTTTGTGCCCGGTGCCGTTGACGCCGACCTTCAAGGTGTCGCTGATCGCGTTGCCGCGCGGCTTGACCTCATTGCGCTGGAATATGAGCGTGGCTGGCAGGGCCGGATTACCCAAGACAAGGGCATTCGCCTTGCGCGGATCCTACGCGGCGTCGAAGAGGTGCGTTCTCTGGATGGCAAACTTTTGCGGTCAGGCGAAGCAGCGCGGAGCGGTGAGTTCACCAAACGGCTGCAGGATGTTTATGGTGCGCCAGCAACACTTCACCGTAAGGAACGGCACCAGCTGATCCACGGCCCTTTGACCTTGCTTAACGCGATCCTCGAAGAGGGTGAAAAAGGCAACCAGCTACAGCGCTACAAAGGCTTGGGCGAAATGAACCCTAGTCAGCTTTGGGAAACCACGTTGGACCCTGACGCGCGGACGTTTCTTCAAGTCACCATTGATGACCTGGCCGAAGCAGATGACCTGTTTACCAAGCTGATGGGTGATGTGGTTGAGCCGCGTCGCGCCTTTATTCAAGATAACGCGTTAAGCGTTGCAAACCTCGACTTCTGAAACCTACCTCGGCAGGGTGCGCCCTTGCCGAGGTATTAAGACTTGCCTGAGTACAAAGGTTACATTTCGTTTATTTCAGCGACCTCGACTGAGCCAGACCCGTCGGCAACCATTGGGTTGAGCGCAGCGGCTGCGCAAGCGGCCTCATAACCATCGAATTGAAAAATCCCGTACCCAGAAACCGGATTCGATCCGCCTGTGGTTGTGTGACCATCTGGCGAGACAGTATGAGAGACCTTAACCGGGTTACCTGCGTCGACTATGGCTCCGCCCAAACCTTCGAACCATTTGCCCCAAGCCTCCATGGCGGCCGCTCCCGCCTCTGCGGTCTCGGGGGTTTTGCCACCGTGGTAAGCAAAAAGGAATTTCGGCATCTTGAGTCCTCCTGAGTATTGTACCCATAGAAAACCATCATTCTTGCGAGTCGCGCAATCGTTTGAGTTGGCGTTGCCGTTCGCGGAAGCGCTCTCGGTCGTTGGCACTGTATTCATCCACGCATTGGTGACACTGAACGCCCTCTTCATATTCCGGTCGTTTCAGATCGGATGGATCAAGCGGGCGCCGGCAAGCATAGCACAAACTGTGTGGGCCTTCCTTTAGGCCATGCGTCACAGAAACCCGACGGTCAAACACGAAACAAGCTCCGTCCCACGTACTTTCCGCTTTGGGCACGTCTTCAAGGTATTTGAGGATCCCGCCCTTAAGGTGATACACATCTTCGACTCCCTCCCCCAAAAGGTAGTTCGTCGATTTTTCGCAACGGATGCCGCCAGTGCAGAACATCGCAACGCGTTTGTTGCGAAATTTGTGTTTGTTCGCCTGCCACCAAGCTGGAAACTCTCCAAAACTCTTGGTTTCAGGGTCAACGGCACCTTCAAATGTGCCGATCGCCACTTCGTAATCGTTGCGCGTGTCAATTGTAACGACGTCCGGCGCGCGGATCAGGTCATTCCAATCGGCTGGCTCAACGTAGTTTCCAGTTCCTTCGGCTGGACGGACATGGGGTTGGCCCATTGTCACAATTTCTCGCTTGAGGCGGACCTTGAGCTTTTTGAATGGTTGCGCTTTGGATGTGCTCTCTTTCCACGTCAGACCAGCACATCCGGGCAAAGCGCGGATTGCGGACAATGCTGCGTCTATGCCCGCGCGCGGGCCCGCAATCGTTCCGTTAATGCCTTCGGACGCCAAAAGAAGCGTGCCAGTTACACCGCCAGATTCGCAGACGGCGCGGAGCGGTCCACGCAGCGCATCTGGATCGTCAAAGGACGTAAAATGGTAAAGAGCAGCAACGGTATACATGGCCCGTTGACATACGCATTCCCTCTGCCCCTCACAAGCCGTAGGTTGCATCCCAAGCAAAGGAGAAAAGCGATGACCCATGCGCTGATCGTGATTGATGTTCAAAATGATTTCTGCCCTGGCGGGGCGTTGGCAGTTCCGGGTGGCGATGAGATCGTTTCCGGGATCAACGCGATTATGGAAGACCATGACATTGTGATCCTAACGCAGGATTGGCATCCAGCCGGGCATTCGTCTTTCGCCTCCACCCATGATGCCGCGCCATATTCGGTGACTGAAATGCCCTATGGGCCTCAGGTGCTGTGGCCGGATCACTGCATACAGGGCAGCGAAGGCGCGCTTTTCCATGCAGATCTTTTGGCGGACCGCGCCGATATGATCGTCCGCAAGGGATTTAATCCGGCCATTGATAGCTATTCGGCGCTTTTTGAGAATGACCACACGACGCCCACGGGTCTTGAGGGGTATCTTCGTACGCGGGGTACTACCGGCGTCACGATGGTTGGTCTTGCGCTTGATTTCTGCGTGAATTTCTCAGCAGTTGACGCGGCTAAGGCGGGTTTTGACGTCACTGTGCGCGGTGATTTGTGCCGGGCAATTGATCTTGATGGTTCTCTTGCCGCCGCGCAGGCAGGCATGGCGGGCGCAGGCGTTACACTCCTATGAGCCTTCGCCGCAAACTCTTAAAGGCCAAACCAAAGGGATCCGGGGCCGCTGCGGACCGCGCCCGCACCCAGCTTGATGCGTATATCGGAGCACAGTCACTCAGTGAGGAGGCTTTGGCCAAAGAGCTGCATTCTGGCATTGCTGCTGCGCGGATTGGGCAAATTGGTCTTGCTAGCACGGCTGAACCTTCCGGTTTGTCCTGCAAGGCAGGATGCGCATTTTGCTGTATCTTAACAGGAGACGATGGTGGGGTGATAACCGGGGCCGAGGCGCGCAACTTGCACGTCGCACTTGCCCCTTTTGCCGGGGAGCCGGACGGGCGCGAATGGACGGCAAAAGCTTGCCCGTCGCTTGATCCAGAAACCCGGATGTGTCGCGCTTATGAGGCACGGCCAATGATCTGTCGGAGCTATCTTAGCGTGGATGTGACCGCTTGCGAACAGATTGCGCAAGGCAAAGCGGCGCAAGGAACAGGCGTCCGCGCGGCCTATGGCACATATCTGACCGCGCATGCTCTAGCACGGGCTGCACTTGGCCCCGGCCACGCGCCAACATATTCGCTCCGCACTGTTGCAAAAGCGGCAGTCGAAGGAGTTCCGCTTGAAGATGCTCTCAAGGCTGCGCGCCACCGGCCCGCAGAATTGGAGCATGAGCGTAAGCGCGCCGCTCTTTGAGCCTAAAACGCTTGCGGACCTGCCCCACTATGCGGTTAATCCCGCGCATTGGTCAGGAGGAGGGCCAGCTCAATGGTCGAATTCGCCACCCGCGTTTGGAATCACAAATGGAAAATTGATCCAATCGTCCGATCGCTGATCGATACCGATTTCTATAAGCTTCTCATGTGTCAGTCTGTGTTTCGAAACAAGCCGGACACGCATGTGAAGTTTTCGCTGATCAATCGGTCCAAAGATATCCGGTTGGCTGAGCTGATTGATGAAGGTGAACTCCGCGAGCAACTGGATTATATTCGATCGCTCAAGCTGTCCCGCGGCGAAAGCACGTTTCTGCGTGGCAATACGTTCTACGGCAAACGCCAGATGTTCCGCCCCGACTTCATGGAGTGGTTCGAGGGGCTTCAACTTCCTGAGTATCAACTGGAAAAGCGTGATGGGCAGTATGAGCTGACCTTTGAGGGCAAGTGGCATGAAGTCATGCTATGGGAGATCCCGGCGTTGGCCGTTTTGATGGAACTGCGCGGGCGCGCAGTGCTCAAAGAGTTGGGTAAATTTGAACTGCAGGTGCTTTATGCCCGCGCCATGACAAAGCTCTGGGGCAAGATCGAGCGGCTGCGCGATGCGCCTGATCTGCGGATTGCTGATTTTGGGACACGGCGCCGGCATTCGTTTCTTTGGCAGGACTGGGCTGTCCAAGCGATGATTGAAGGCTTGGGAAGCAACTTTGCAGGTACTTCCAACTGTTTGATCGCGATGCGCCGCGAGGTTGAAGCAATCGGTACTAACGCGCATGAACTGCCAATGGTCTATGCCGCGCTGGCCGAAAACGACGCGCAACTTGCGCAGGCTCCATATGACGTTCTCGCTGATTGGCAGGACGAACATGAAGGCAATCTGCGAATCATTCTGCCCGATACATACGGAACCGAGGGCTTTTTGTCTTCTGCGCCCGATTGGTTGGCCGGTTGGACAGGCATCCGCATCGATTCCGGGGATCCAGCCACAGGCGCAGAAACCGCGATCAAATGGTGGAAAGATCGCGGCGAAGATCCAACAAACAAGCTCATTATCTTTTCTGATGGGTTGGACGTGGACAAGATTGAGATCCTAGCCCGCCAGTTTCAAGGCCGCGCGCGGATCAGCTTTGGTTGGGGCACGCTCCTGACGAATGATTTCCGAGGTCTTACACCAAACGATGCGCTTTCGCCGTTCTCATTGGTGTGCAAGGCGGTTGAGGCGAATGGAAAGCCCACGGTGAAGCTCTCAGATAACCCAAACAAAGCGATGGGCCCGGCTTCCGAAATCGATCGCTACAAGCGCGTGTTCCATGTGGGCGATCAGGCGGTTCAGGATGTGATCGTCTAGCCCACCCATTCCAAAGCCAATGCGACGGCTCGGTCCGCCATCGCCCGCAAATACATATCGTCTCCTGCGCCGCGGGAGATAACCCAGCCACAAGACGCGAGGGCGCGCAAAAGCGTGAAAAACCGCAACTGTTCAGCATCCGGTGCAGACCGCAGCGTGCCGTATCCATTAAGGAGCGCGGTTTCGATCAACGCGCGTTTCGGATGTTCCCAATGCTGAATAATTGCGGTGCCAAGATCATAAGCCCGGTAACCAAACCCGGCGTCGTCAAAATCGATCAAAGCCAAGCCTGCCGGTGTGGTTAAGATATTCTCCTGAAGACAATCGGCATGAATTAACCCGGCATCAACCCGGTCCATTGTGACAAGATGGTCATAGGCCTTTGCCTTGGTTCGCAGCAAAAGATCCGTTTCCGATTGGGTTAGGGACGGGTTCTCCCAAAACCGGCCCCAAAGCGGCGCGTCTCCCAGAAGCGCATCCGCATCCCATGCGGGACGCAAAACATCATTGGTTTCGACCATATCAGTCGCGGTATGCAAGGAAGCCAAGAGCGCCCCAACTGCGGTATAGAGCAAGGTGATTTCGGCGTCAGAGCCTTCAAGCGGCACGTCTCCTGCGCCGATGGCATGCCCGTCAAGCCATGCAACCGCGCTTGCATATTGGCCGCCGGGCAGGGACCGAAGATACCCACCATCATCTGAAACCAAAGGCCGTGCACAAGGAAAGCCAAAGTCCGCAAGTCGCGCTGTCCAGCGGAGTTCGCTCTCGATGGCGATACGGCTCTGATAGCCCGCACGGTGGACCCGAAGGGCAGCCCGCTGGCTCCCAATCTTGCACTCATAGACCCGGTTTTCCCGCGCCGCGACAAGCAACGGAGCTTCGGTCACTTCGCCCCAGTGGGCCGCGATTTCGATCAAACTGGACATGAGCTTAAACTCTTTTCCAAGGTAGAAAACAGGTGGGTGGCATGGGTGTCGTCAAAGGGCATCGGTGGCCGCATTTTGAGGATATTCGCGTTTGGCCCGATGACCCCTATGAGCACACCTCGCGTCCGCATGTCCTCAACGATCCACTTGGCTAGTTCTGTCGCCGGTGCGCCGTCGCGGGACAGCTCTACAGCGAAAAACTGCCCCCGTCCCCGGATCTGCGTTTCTGCAAGAAAGCGCAACGCACCAAGCCCGCTGGTCACGATCCTCTCCATCCGTGCGGCATGTGGGATTAGCCCGTCTTGTTCCAATACATCCAAAACCGCCATCGCCGCAGCACAGCTAACTGGATTGCCGCCAAACGTGTTGAAATAGCCAAAAGCCTCACGGAAGGCGGCCATGACATCTGGGCGCGCCACAACGGCCGCGGCAGGGTGACCATTTGCCATCGGCTTTCCAAGGGTGACCACATCGGGCGCAATACCGATCCAATCATGGGACCACATGCTTTGACCGGTGCGGCCAAAACCTGGCTGAACTTCATCTATCAGCATTAGGCCGCCAGCCTGCTTCACAACCTGTGCCACCGGTTGAAGAAAGTCTGGCGGTACGTCTGGTAGCCCTTCATTTGCGAAAATCGGGCATAGCATCAGCCCAGCAAAACCGGAGCCGTTCTCTTCCAACTCATCGATGGCGGCTTTTACGTTTTGCGCAAAGACGGCGCCCTGATTTTCGGTGGTTCCACCTATCGGATCAAGGGTCCGTGGCGCAGGCACAAGGCGCACGTGATCGGGATAGCCGCCAATCGGCGGGCGGCGCGTTGACAGCGCGGAAACGGCCGTTGTGTTGCCGTGATAGGTTGCATCGGTTGCGATAAAGCCGCGCTTGCCAGTTACCGCCTGGGCCATTCGCAGTGCGATATCGTTGGCTTCTGAACCTGAGCAAACCATAATCAACTGTGAAAGATTATGTGAGAAAGTCGCGGTCAGGCGCTCCGCATAGTCCAATATGCCATCGTGAAGATACCGCGTGTGTGTGTTGAGCATAGCGGCCTGCTTGGCGATTGCTGCGACAACATGGGGATGGCAGTGGCCCACATGTGGCACGTTGTTGTAGCAATCTAGATAGCGGTTGCCTTTGGCATCCCACAGCCAGCATCCTTCACCCCTGACAAGATGCACCGGAGCCTTGTAAAACGTCGGCACGTTTGGTCCAAGGAGGGCCGCGCGGCGTGTCACAAGATCAGTCACTTGGATCAACCTTTCCGCGTAAGGCTTTCACTTCACCGCGTACTGTCTTGGCCTTAAGTCGGCGCTTCTTGCTGCCAAGTGTGGGCCGCGTCGGGATGCGGCGCTTGGGCTTTTGTGCGGCCTTTAGGATCAGTTCGGCCAGCCGTTCACGCGCGATTTCACGATTTCGAGCCTGACTACGGGTTTCTTGCACCTGAATGATGATAGCACCGTCAAGCGTCCAACGTCGCCCGGCCAGCCGTTTGAGCCGCGTCTTGACCGGGTCCGGAAGGTTGGGTGAACGTTCAGCCTCGAACCGAAGTTCAACTGCAGTAGACACTTTATTGACGTTCTGCCCGCCCGGCCCGCTGGCGCGGACAAATGCTTCAGCCAATTCCCAGTCCTGAATTTCGATATCGGGTGTAATCCGTAACATATGAGCACACTAGGGCGCCTTTGCGCGGGGCGAAAGCCGCTTAGAGCGGGTGGTGCTTGACCTTGGTCCGGCATCGCGCTTTGCTTTTTCCAACTTTGTCAAAGGAAGTCGCCTGTGGACCGCTCAACCGTCAATGAAATCCTAGATGAGTCCCACACCTTTATTCGGTTTCACGGGGTCCATCTTCCACCTTTTGCGGATCTCGGCCCTGCTGAACTGAAGACTTATACCCTTGCAGCACCAATGATCCGCGAGCGGATGCTGGGATGGGACATCACCGATTATGGCCAAGGTCGGTTTGAGGAGTTGGGATTGTTTCTTTTTACCACGCGAAACGGTTTACAAAGCAACATCAACTCAGGCGCGGGGATGCTCTACGCGGAAAAGGTCATGATTGCAGGCGATCAGCAAATCAGCCCAATGCACCGCCACATCACAAAGACCGAGGATATAATAAATCGGGGTGGTGGTGATCTTGTGCTTGAGCTGTTTACAGATGGCGGTGGCGGCATAGATCCAACACTGCCGGTCACGGTTGTGTCTGATGGGCGCAACATCACAATGCAAGGCGGTGAGCGTTTGCGCCTGAAGCCGGGTGAAAGCGTCACGCTAGAGCCAGAGACTTGGCATGCCTTTTGGGGCGAGAATGGCAAGGTGCTGATTGTTGAAGTGTCCAATGTAAACGATGACCGCAACGACAATATTTTTAACGCGCCTATTGGCCGCTTTTCTAAGATCAACGAGGATACGAACCCCAAGCATCTATTGGTATCCGACTACGATACATGGCTCCAAAGCGGTTCTTCGTAAAGGAGCCGGGGCTAATAGGGCGCCGATTGAGCGCTTGCGGTTTGCCAAAACACGCGCCTTTGTGGCGCTAACGATCTTCATGTGCATACCCGTTTGAAGGACCGACCATGACATATACCCCCAATCCAGCCCGTTATGACGATATGATCTACCGCCGATGTGGTAAATCAGGGCTGCAGTTGCCTGCGCTTTCGTTAGGCCTTTGGCACAACTTCGGCGGTGATACACCCCATGAGACAAAGCGGGCAATGTGCCAGACCGCGTTCGACGCGGGTATTACGCATTTCGACCTCGCCAACAATTATGGCCCGCCATATGGCGGCGCAGAAAGCGCGTTCGGAGAGATCCTACGCACAGATTTTGCGGGTTATCGGGATGAGCTAATCATCAGTTCCAAGGCAGGCTATGACATGTGGCCCGGTCCCTATGGCAACTGGGGCAGCCGCAAGTACCTGATTGCGTCTTGCGATCAGTCTCTCCAACGGATGGGGCTGGACTATGTGGATATTTTCTATTCGCACCGCTTTGATCCGGACACGCCGCTTGAGGAAACGATGGGCGCGCTTGATCATATCGTGAAGTCAGGCAAGGCGCTTTACGCTGGAATTTCGTCCTACAACTCGGAGCGTACGCGCGAGGCAGCGACTATCTTGCGTGATCTTGGTACGCCCTGCCTGATTCATCAGCCGAGCTATAACATGCTGAATCGTTGGGTTGAGGAGGATGGTCTTAAGGATACTTTGGCTGAGCTTGGCATTGGCTCAATTGCGTTCACGCCGCTGGCGCAAGGGTTGCTCACACGCAAATACCTTAATGGCATCCCCGAAGGCAGCCGGGCTGCTCAAGGTAAATCGCTTGACCCGGGGCAGCTTACAGACAGGGTGCAATCCTCAATTCGGGCACTTACAGACATTGCCGAGGCTCGCGGTCAGACGTTGGCTCAAATGGCGATTGCTTGGGTGCTTCGGGATGGCGGGATTACCACTGCTTTGATCGGGGCCTCTCGACCGGAACAAATCACTGATTGCGTTGGCGCCATCGGAAAACTTGAGTTCACAACCGGGGAGCTGTCCGCCATTGACACCCATGCGCAGGACGAAGCAATCAACCTTTGGGCGCGATCATCCGAAACGGACTAAATACTGGCCAGCAACGCTGACATACGCTCAAGCCCCAACTCTAGATTTGCCGCGGCACCTCCGCCTACTCCGATGCGGATATGCTGCGGCTGATCATAGGCTGAACCGGGCAATAGGAACGTGCGGTAGGGCGGTGCCAAAAGGCGGCGGGCAAAGTCATCGCCGCTGATCCCGTCCAACCGAGCAAGCCCAATCAATCCAGCTTGCGGCTTTTGCCAGCTCAGGCGCGTTTCAGCGTCCACATATGAATTTAGCCTGAATAGGGTCTGTTCTCCCTCGTTTCGGGCTATCGCTATTGCCGCATCATAACGGGGCTTGCGCAGGGCGATTTCGGCGATGACCTCCCCCATGATATTCATGATCTCGCTACTGTTTTCGCGAAGGATCACGGCGTCCATGACAAAGCCCTCATCCCGGCAGATCAGCCAGCCGGTGCGCAACCCTTGAAGCCCAAGCGCCTTAGATACGGATCCCGTTGTAATCCCCCGTTCATAAAGCTCAGCCACCGAGGGTGGGCGTGGCCCGTCCCATTCCAGCCCGGCGTAAACCTCATCTACCAGCAGCCAAGCTCCGGCCGCCCGACACAGATCGACCACTTGCCGCAACTCGGCCTCAGGCATCATGCGTCCGGTGGGGTTGTTAGGGTTGGTCAAAAAGACCAACTTTGCGCCTTTGACCTCCTGCGCAAATTGATCCATCGGAAAGGTCCAGCCATCGTTTTCCAACCGGGGTATCTCGATCAGCTCTGCGCCGATGGCTTTGGCCATGACGCCAACCTGTGGCCAGCCGGGCGTTTCTGTCACGATCTTGTCGCCCGGTCCGCATAGTTGCCGGATCGCTAGGTAGTTCGCTTCCGCTGCGCCAGCCGTGATTAAAACACCCTCAACTGTGCACGCCTTAAGCTCTGCCCGCTCCAGAACATGCTGACGAAGCGCGGGAAGGCCGCGAAAATCCTGACCGTTCCAGTCCAATGGCAGATCTGGGTCCAGCGCCTCTATAAATGCCCCGAGCGTTGGTGGCTGTGTGAGTGAGAAGCCCACAAATGCCTCTGGCTCAGCTTGCGTTGTTTCAAGCAGGTATTCGAAAAGAGTGTGAATCTTGACTTTATGCATGCCTAAACGCCTCATGACGGCATGTTTCTCAAGGGCCGCCCTCTTTCGCTTACAGTGTTGGACTATGGGCTTTTCCGTGTCCACGGCCCGCCTGCGCGGGATATCGGCTTAATGGGCGCTTTGATTGTGACTGATGCCGGCGAACGAGTTTTGGTCGACAGCGGATTGCCTGCAAAATATGCCGCTGATCCTTTTGCAGCAGGTGAAGAGGATGCTTTGCATTCCTTTGGTCAGGTATTGGAAATCGGGGCGCACAACTTGCCCGGAGCTCAAATGGCGCTTTGCGGAGTGAATGAAGTGGATCTGATGATCCAAAGTCATACGCATATCGATCACATCGGTGGGATGTTTGCGGATCCCCATGTGCCGATGGTTGTGTCTTCCGCCGAACGAAAGTTGCCAAAGCCGCTCTATTGGACAGGCGGGCAACCGTGGGATTGGCCAGAACGGACATATTGTTGTGTTGAAGGTGATGGGCAGATTGGTCCCGGTTTTGCCTATCTAAGTTGTCCCGGACATGCGCCGGGCCAACTGGCCTTTGTGATTGATTTGCAGGAAACGGGGCGGGTTATTTGGACCTCTGATGCAATCTCAAGGCCGTCAGAGGTGTCCCAAGGCTTTGCCGGTTCTTGGGATGAAGAACAGGCTCTATTCCATGCGAAACGCCTACTAACGATGGAACATGATCTTGTGATCTATGGGCATTGCCCGCAGCAGTGGAAAACACTGCGCAAAGCCCCAGATTACTATAGTTAGCGGACGTCACGGCCTTGGTTGAGAATGATGACATTGCCGCTACACACATCGCCCATCGGCCCGGCAAGATGCGCAACCCAGCCCGCTATTTGATCTGGTTGCATTGGCTTTCCGTGAGGCATCGCGCTTATCGCTTTGGCTAAGGTCGCATCATCCAACACGCCGAAAAGCGGTGTTTCGGTCATTGCCGGAGCAATGGAGTTGACCGCGATCTTTTCGCTGGCGTAACGGCGCGCCAGATCTTTGGTCAGCGTGTCCATTGCAGCCTTGGATGCGCGGTAATGTGGTGGATCGAACACATCAAAATTATAGGCGCCATTGGACGAAATATTGATGATCTTACGGACCCCATCGCGGCCTTGCATCAACGGGATAGCGGCCTGACAACAGTGAAACATGGACGAAAAGTTAACTGACATCTGTGCTTCGAATTCTTCAACAGGGATGTCTGGAAAGTCTGACATGAAGCATGTGCCAGCGTTGTTCACCAGAACATCCACACCTCCGTGGCGCTCTGCAATGGCTTCAAAACAAGATGCGATAGCGGCTGCATCTGTGAGATTAATCTCAATGGACTCCGCCACAGCGGATGATTTCAAATCCAGTCCGATCACATGGTGAGTTTCTGCAAGCGCGGCTGAGATCGCTTGCCCAAGGCCGCCTGCGGCCCCTGTCACAACTGCAATCTTCATAGCATATCTCCAAATATCGGTCAGCGAACGCAACCACACTAAGGACTTCTGCAACGACGGAAATCCCAAAACGAAAAGGGCCGCCCCAGTTACGGGGCGGCCCTTCGAAAATTTCGGAGGCGGCGGATCGGTTAGGACCGATTGCCAGCTGGGGCGCGCATCGCGCCAAGGTTTGCCTTAGAGGCGCGCCTCCCCAGTTGTTCCGATCGCACTCTCCAGAACCTTCATTGACACTGGATCACCTCCTTTCTGCATGTTTCTGTTGTCCAGAATCATTGCACGGATGAGATGAAAGTCAACGATTTCTATTAAACTGTCTCGCGTTGTGTGTTTCGGCGCTGAACAATGAGGCGGAAAGGCACAAGGGCGATGAGCGCGAGCGAAAGCTTGACGCCCCAATCTGCAATCGCCAGCGAAACCCAAAGCGGCATCATGCCCCCCACACCCAAGAGAGGAACTTCTTCTTGCGCCCAAAGCGGCATGTTTTCCAATTCTAGCCCATTCAACGTTGCGGAGAATGCGATCGTAAAAAAGATTGCCGTATCGATTGAAGAGCCAATGAGCGTGGATGCAAGCGGTGCGCGCCACCATTTGCCACGGCGCAGACGGTCAAAGACTGTAACGTCAATCAGCTGCGCGGTCACAAAAGCAAGCCCAGAGCCAAGTGCCACTCGGAAAGTCACAAGCGGGCCGAACTCACCCATAATTTGTGTGCCGACAAGCGAGCAAAAAACACCCACAACCAAACCGGCCAGTACCACCTGCCGGGCGGCGCGAGGGCCATAAAAGCGGTTCATCAGGTCAGTTACAAGAAAGGCCAAAGGGTAAGTGAATGCCCCCCATGTCAGCCAGTTTCCGAAAAGGAATTGAACAAGGATGTTCGAAGCCAACACGATGGCGGCCATGGCAAGAATGCCGGGAATGTGGGTGCGGTCCATTGGGTATCCGTTTTGACAAGGTTGCGGTAACTTGGCAGCCTCATGACTGCGGGTCGCGTCCTATGATTGCAGGGCTGAAAGAGCAAGCGCTATTTGTCGCCGCTTTCATCTTCTCGGTCCGGTAGTACGAACTCCACGACGTGCTGTGGCAAAACCCACAGGAAATTGTCGTCTGACACCATTGTTGCACGCAGCACGCCAGTGCTATCGCGCCAAACGTCCAACCCTTCGAGATTACCAAGGGATCCGTCTTGGGTCGTCAAAAGGGTTTCGATTGTCTCGCCAACCCGCCGAATACGGCTTCGAAAGCCGCGCCAAGTAAGCTTACGTTCAAGGATGTAGAGATACCCGTCAGGTCCCATATCTGCTGCGGATAGCGCGAATCCATCGTGTGCAGGGATTGTCTTTGTGATCGTCCAACCCTTGGCAGTGAGCACGTAAACAGGGAAGCCGGCCTGAGTAGGGAGTTCCCCCATTGCAATCAGTCCGTCAACGCCAACGGCTAACGCTTCAATGCCCTGGTTGCTTGGCAACTTCCTTGCCCATGCCGGGCGCAACATTTGAACGGCCGCAGCACCGGGTTCTTCATAGCGCAGCAGTCTAAGGCGGCGTTCAGAAGCAACATAGAAACTGCCGTCATCACTCAAAGCCAAAGCTTCGCTATCAGTATAGTCGGGGCGCAGTGCGTTGCCATCGGAGTCGCGGAGTTGGGTCACAGTTTGAAGGTTAAGGCTTTCAATGTGTTGCTCATGCCGCTCAATCTGCCCTGTCAAAAGCAGGCCACGATCTCCCAACGCGATGAAGCTTTGTCCATTATCCGTGAGTTCAATCGCCGATAGTCCACCCACCAGATCAAACCCTGTGGCTATCTCTGTCGTGCTAGACCAGACAACTGGACCAGTGAAACGCGGAGCGCCGGACGAGGTTGGCAAAGATGCGGGATGTGCCGCCGCGTGGGCAGCCCATAGGACAGTTAGTCCGACGCCAATACTGTAGCGCATAGCGCGGGTAGGTCTCCAATACGTAATTCACGACGGGGCGATGCAGGTCTTGGATTGGGGTCAGGTGGCGGCGGATTTAGGATACGATCCACCCATCCTTCAGCCTCTGCGCACCCATCTCCTGCGGGCGGCGGCGCTTGGTTTGAACAGTTGGTTGCACCGGGAGGGCAGCTGAGCCGCACATGGAAATGGTAGTGGTGCCCCCACCAAGGCCGGATTTTGCGTAGATAGGATCGATCCCCTGTTTCGCGCTTACACATATCGACTTTGGCACCCGGAAAAACAAAAATCCGCGCGACACGTGGGTCCGAGGCCGCAAGCTTAAGGACTTCGCGGTGCTCGGCGCTCCAACGGTCATTTGTAAAAGCGCCGGATGCGCGGCGCATTGAGATTGAACTGATGTTCTCGCGTTCCTGCTGGCTTAGGTTCAGGCGGTCTGGGGGGAGCATCCATAAATCAACGTCTAACCCGGATTGGTGTGAACGGTGCCCAGTCAACATTGGCCCGCCGCGCGGTTGGCTCATATCGCCAACATAGAGACCTTTCCAACTTGGCAGCCGGGCTACCTTGCGGCTGAGGTCTTTGACATAGTCAACGGTAATCGGTTGCGCCCAATTCCGATTTCTAGACAGGCGCATTGCCTGCCATGTGGGCCCGGTTTCTTCCAATTGGACCGCGCCGGCCTGACATCCGCGCGCATAACCACCGACAGCCGCCGCAGGCTGTACAGAGCCGCGCGGGGCGGCTCCGAACAGGTTTTTGGCCACAGGGCCGGATCCCGGAGACGCGGCTTGGGCGACGACGGGCGTGGCCACGCGCTCACTTGCGCCGCAGGCGACAAGTGCCGCGATACATCCAATCGCTAGGGCGCGGGAATAGAGGCTTTTGACCATTCTGCTCGGTCTCCCTTTGGGTTAACCCAACGTAGCAAAAACAAGCCTACAAGGAAAAGCGCAATCACCGGGGAAAAACCCAATCGCGCGTCTTGCAAAAGTATTGTGAACAATCCGATCAAAGCCGGTGCAAGAAATGCGGTTGCTTTGCCGGACAGTGCAAAAAGGCCGAATGCTTCGGTTGGACGTTCCGGGTGGGTGTGCCGCACCATCATCGAGCGGCTGGCCGAATAAATCCCGCCGCCTGCGGCCCCAATCAATGATCCGCATACATACAACACCGCATCAGGAATATTGGATCCTTCCTCCAAGGCAATGATGAAGAACGTGAATTCTCGTGATGTAGAAACGATTGCAAAGCTCACAAAAATCAGGACCCAGATGCAAAAGAGTATCACCGGCTTGGGTCCCTTTGCGCGGTCAAATCTGCCGGCGATCGTGGTTCCAACAGCCGCTGTGATCACCCCAACAACGCCAAAGATAGCAACCTGCATAAGCTGCCAATCCAGCACGAGGACGGCATAGACACCGCCGAACGCATAAAGCGCGTTCAAAGCGTCACGGTAAAACATGGATGAGATCAAGAAATTCAGCAGCGATTTACGCTTTGCGACGTTCTTAAGCGATGTTTTGAGATCGCCTAGTGCCTGCCCGATGCCGCCTTGTCGGTTCGGGGTGCGACCCTCGCGTACAAACAGCCAGTACGGGATCATAAAGACCACAAACCAAATTGCGATAAAGGGACCGACAGCGCGGGTGCCTTCACGTTCGAGCCCGTTTAGCCCGAAGGCGGGGTCCAGCCCGGTTACAGTCTTGCCGGCCTCAAGCTCAAAAAAGAAACCCAGCATGATCAGAAGTGCAACAAGCCCACCCCAATATCCAAGGGCGGCCCCATCGCCCGAAATCCTTCCGATTTCCTCCTCATTGCCCAAAGACGGCAGAATGGCATTGGTAAAGATCAAGGCAAACTCAGCAGCCACGAAGGCAATCGAGAACGCGACAAGGCAAAACAGCCACGCAGATCCGTCTGGCACCATGAACCAAAGCATCCAAACGCTCACGACATAGATGATTGAAAACAAGATCAACCATGGCATCCGCCGCCCGGTGCTATCGGCATATGCCCCCAAGATCGGTGCGGTGAAGGCGATGAACAATCCGGCAAGCGCTTGACCCCAGCTCCAGATGCTTTGAGCCTGCGCATCGGCGGCTTGTTCGGCCATTCCGGTATCAAGGAAATGCTGGGAAACCACATCGGCAAAATAGGGGCCAAAAATAAATGTCAGCCCCAGCGTGTAAAACGGCTGTGTGGCCCAATCAAAGGCCATCCAACCGAAAATGCGTTTCTTTAAGCTGACCTCGGCCATGCTGTTTCCCCTCCCAAGGTCATTCACGGCATAAGGGCAGGGCCGTGCCGGTCTCGCAAGGAAAACCGCGCGTCAGTCTTGCATTGGGGGCCAAGGGCGTTGCGCGTCTGCCTCTTTCCAAGCTGTCGCCCAAGTTGGCAACGGCGGGGAGTCCGGGTTTTCGCCAATCGCAATTGCAACATCACGCGTGGGCACTGCTTTGCCGCTCGCAACGACTGCCGTTCGAAACAAACAGTGATTTGCGCATTCGCCTGAAGTTTTGAACATGCCCTGCTCAATGTAAGTGAACCGCTCATCCCAGCCCAAAAGCCGTGTCCGGGTTTCAAATCGTTCAAATGGGGTCAGGCGCTTGCGATATCTTACCGTTGCGCCCGCAACGGCAAACCCCCATTTCCGCTCGCGCATGGCGGCCCAAAGCCCGATCCGCTGTGCCATCTGAAAGCGCCCGAATTCATAAATGGTGAGAATACGGCCGTTGTTCATTTCAAAGAACATGTCACAGTCGAAAGGCGAAACTCGGTGCTGGGACACGTGCGTTTCAAAAAATGTGGCGGGTGGCAGCTTGCGACCAGCCGTCATAGCAAGAGCGAGGCGAATGAATGGGTACATGTCACTCAAAGAGCCCTGCATGACTTTGACGTCAAGCTTGCCGTGACGGAACGTGCTTGCACGGTGCGTTTCACGTGCCTAAGTGATCAAAAGCAAAGCGGAGAACCATATGACCAGCCTTTTCCAAATCCTGATGTTGCTTCTGGACGTTGCGACGTTCTTTATCTTCGCGCATTTCATCATGAGTTGGTTGATCAACTTTCAGGTACTCAATATCCGGCAACCGTTGGTTTCGCAGATCTGGTATGGTCTTCAGCGTATCCTTGAGCCGCTATACGGGCCAATCCGCCGCGTATTGCCTCAGATGGGTGGGCTAGACCTCGCACCGCTTGTGGCTTTGCTGGGTATTTACATTGTCCGCATCATCCTCGTGAACAATGCGGCCGCATTCCTCTAAAGCGGCCAAGCTTAGATCCACACGGAACCGGCGTTTTCGAAAACGCGCCTAGCCCTTTCTGGCGGGCTTGTTCACCGATTCTTAATGTGGGACTCTTCAGTTCGAAGCAGTCAAACATGAACAATGAACAGGCCTTATGCACAACGCCCTGCGGGATATCTTTGGTTTTGATAGCTTCCGCCCTGGGCAGGAAGAAATTGTGCGTGCCGTAACCGATGGTGAAAATGTGCTCGCCATCATGCCTACGGGTGGCGGCAAATCCCTGTGCTTCCAACTTCCTGCTTTACTACGCGATGGGGTTACGGTTGTGATTTCTCCGCTTATCGCTTTGATGCGTGATCAAGTCCGCGCCTTGCAAGAAGCAGGCGTATCTGCGGGTGCGCTCACGTCGGCAAACACAGAAGAAGAAACTGAAGAGGTTTGGCAAGCGCTAGAGGCCGGAACGCTTAAGCTCCTTTACATCGCCCCCGAAAGGTTAGCGGCTGGATCTTCAATGGGGATGCTCCGCAGGATTGGTGTCAGTTTGATCGCTGTAGATGAGGCGCATTGCGTATCTCAATGGGGCCATGATTTTCGGCCCGACTACCTGCGCATCGGGGATCTGCGGCGCGCGTTGAATGTGCCTTTGGCTGCCTTTACCGCGACTGCGGATGCGGAAACACGGGAAGAGATCGCGCAAAAGCTGTTTGATGGCCAAGTGCCGCAAACCTTCCTTCACGGGTTCGACCGCCCGAACCTTCATCTTGCCTTCCAAGCTAAGACCAAGCCGCGCGAACAACTTTTGTCCTTTGCAAACGCACGCAAAGGGCAATCCGGGATCGTGTATTGCGGTACACGCGCCAAAACCGAAACCATCGCTCAGGCGTTGCGGGCGGAGGGGCATACGGCCTGCCATTATCACGCAGGGATGGATCCAGAAGACCGCCGCATCGTTGAGACCCGGTTTCAGCGCGAGGACGGGCTGATCGTTGTGGCAACGGTGGCGTTTGGGATGGGCGTGGACAAGCCGGATATCCGCTGGGTTGCCCATGCGGATTTGCCTAAGAGCATCGAGTCTTACTACCAAGAGATTGGCCGTGCAGGTCGCGACGGAGCGCCGGCGGAGACAATGACACTGTTTGGTCCGTCCGACATCGCATTGCGCCGGCAACAGATTGATGAGGGGCTAGCCCCACCCGAGCGCAAAGCAGCAGATCACGGGCGACTTAATGCGCTGCTTGGATTGGCTGAGGCGTTGGAATGCCGGCGTGTGAAGTTACTTGAGTATTTTGGCGACGATGCCGTGACCTGCAGCGGCTGTGATCTTTGCGACAAACCCGCGGATGTTTCGGACGGCACCATGCCTGTGCGAATGGCGCTCTCTGCGATGCTTAGAACTGGCGAGAGCTTTGGTGCGGGGTATCTCATCGATATCTTACTTGGGTCGCCAACGGATAAAGTCCGGCAACGCGGGCATGACGGGCTTCCAACGTTCGGCGTTGGCACCAAGTGGTCCAAGCCGCAATGGCAGGCAATATTCAGGCAAATGATGGGCCATGACCTCGTCCGTCCCGATAGCGAACGATATGGGGCTTTGCGGATGACCAGCCGCGCGCGTCCGATCCTACGAGATGAAGAAAAGATCAATTTGCGGTTTGATACAATCCGCGCGGCTCGGAACGCGGGGCCCGCGGTCAAGGCTATGGTTTCCGACGATGACGCACCGCTTCTCAGTGCGCTTAAGGCCAAGCGCCGCGCTTTGGCTGAAGCGGCAAAGGTGCCGGCCTATGTTATCTTTCCGGACCGAACGTTGATTGAGATTGCCGAAAGGCGCCCGGCGACGTTGGATGATATGGCGGGCATCAGCGGAATAGGTGCCAAAAAGCTGGAGCGATACGGAAACGCGTTCCTTTCTGTCGTCGCACAGGATGACGTGCCCGAAATGCACCCAACGCGGCGCAAATTGGCAGGCCGCGCCGAGGGCGAGGTCTATGATCAGCTGATGTCAGTGCAAGTGGAGCTACAACGCGGCCCGATGGGGACTCTTAAGCCGGTCTCTTGCACTCACTCAACCCTGCGCCAGATCGCCGAACGCCGGCCAGATTCGCTTGAGGATCTTGAACGCATCCAAGGTATGGGTCCGCTAAAGATGGAGCGTTTCGGAGAAGCGTTCCTCGAAGTTCTCCGCGCCTCTTGAGGGCGCGTGCGGCTCTGCTATGTGATAGAGCCTAAACAAGGAGACGCGCAAATGCTCGTGGTGATTTCCCCAGCCAAGCGGCTGGATTGGGCGGCGGTTAAACGGACCGATCTGACCCGCCCTGATTTCGAGGCAGACGCGCTGCGTTTGGCGAAAACTGCGCGGAACCTGACCCTTGGCGATCTACAAAAGCTGATGAGTATTTCGCCGGATCTGGCACGGTTGAATCGCGATAGGTTCAAAGCGTTTTCTGACTCGCCTGACGAAAACGCGCTGCGGCCTGCGGCTTTTGCCTTTGCGGGTGACACCTATCAAGGGTTAGAAGCCGCATCGCTTTCGGAGGATGATTTGCGCTGGGCGCAATCGCATCTGCGCATCCTGTCTGGCCTTTACGGTCTGCTAAGGCCTCTTGATGAAATTCAGCCCTACCGGCTTGAAATGGGATCGCGACTCAAGACACGGCGCGGAGGGTCACTTTACAGCTATTGGGGTGATCAGATTTCCAAGGCTTTGAATGCCCAAGCCGATGAAACAGGGGCTGATGTTTTGGTCAATTGCGCCAGCCAAGAGTATTTTGGCGCGGTTGATCCAAAGGCGCTGAAGCCGCGCGTGATCACGCCTGCCTTCTACGAAGAAAAAGATGGCAAGGAGAAGATGGTAAGCTTCTTTGCGAAGAAAGCCCGCGGTGCAATGGCGCGCTATGTTGTGAAAAACCGGCTCAGCGATCCTGCGGGAATCAAAGAGTTCGACTTGGGTGGTTACGCGTTCCGCAAAGATCTGAGCAGTGGCGATACACTTGCGTTTTCGCGGCCCTATCCAAGCTAAGCAATGGGCCCGCGCCCAATTGTTTCGAGGCGCAGGTCAATCGCTATCCGTTAGAGACGCTCTATGGCAACAGCAATGCCTTGCCCGCCGCCGATGCACATTGTGGCCAAGGCTTTGGAACCTCCAATGCGCTCAAGCTCGTACATGGCTTTGACCATGATGATGGCCCCTGTCGCGCCAACGGGATGGCCAAGAGCAATCGCGCCGCCATTCGGATTGACCCGCGCCGGATCAAGCCCCAACCCTTTGCTCACGGCCAATGCTTGCGACGCAAACGCTTCGTTGCTTTCGATTACATCGAAATCGGTCGCGCTTAGCCCAGTTTTTGCCAGTAGATTCTCGACTGCGGGCACTGGGCCAATGCCCATCACCTCGGGGCGGACCCCCGCATGGCCATAACCCAAAATGCGGAATTTTGGGGTTAGGCCCGCCGCCTCTGCTGCTTCGGCACGGGCAAGAATAAGTGCTCCTGCTCCGTCATTGATGCCTGATGCATTGCCTGCGGTTACGGTGCCGTCTTTCTGAAAGACGGTACGTAGCCCGGCCAGCGCCTCAACACTTGTTGCCTTGGGATGCTCGTCCACCTCAAAGGTAACCATATCTCGCTTCACGCGGACCTCTACGGGAGTGATCTGCTCAGCAAAGCGACCCTTAGCAATCGCCTGAGCCGCCCGTGCCTGACTTTCCAGAGCAAAAGCATCTTGCGCCTCGCGGCTAATGCCATGTTCTGCGGCAACATTTTCTGCCGTGACGCCCATATGGCCGGTGCCGAAAGGGCAATTCAAAGCGCCCAACATCATGTCTTGGGTGCGAATATCGCCCATCTTTGCGCCCCAGCGTTGGTCCGGAACGATAAAGGGGGAACGGCTCATCGTTTCGGCACCGCCAGCCAATCCAAATTCTGCGTCACCCAACATCAAGGATTGGCACACGGACACGACTGCCTGAAGGCCGGAGCCGCATAGCCTGTTCACATTCATCGCAGGCGTCGTATCGGGCACGCCCGCATCCATCGCAGCCACGCGGGACAGATACATATCGCGGGGTTCAGTGTTGATGACGTGCCCAAAGGTAACATGCCCGATCTGACCAGCTTCGACACCTGCACGCGCCATAGCGGCCTTGGCCGCCGCTGCGCCCAGCACGATGGGTGGCGTGCCTGCTAGTGCTCCACCAAATGTGCCGATTGCCGTGCGTGCGCCGCCGAGAATTACGATATCTGACATGAAAGCCTCTCCTTGTTGCGGGCTATCATGCGGGTTTCGCAAGCAAGGGAAAGCCAGACGCTTCGTCACGGGTAATCATATTGGAGTAAAGCCGCCAGAACCGGTTTGCTAGGCTGAGCGACTTTCAATCGTGAGCGGTACGCGGCCTTGTTCGGTGAGTGTGAAAACCTCAGTACCGTCCAGAACCACCGGCACCAACGTGCGCCCGTAGCCCGCGCCGCCATCCGTATTTATGCGGTTGCCGTGGTGGGCCGGGTGATCAAGAGCGGTATGACCATGCACAATCATCTTGCGAAGGGGCGCAGTGTGGTCGAGCCAACCGTCGCGTATCCACATCAATTCTTCGGGGTCTTGCATGTTAAGCGGCAGCTTGGGGTTTACGCCAGCATGAACAAAGAAATGCGTTTCTGTCTCATGGATCAGAGGCAGGCCATCAAGAAAGGTTTCATGCGCTTTTGGAACAGCTTTGCGTGCCGCCTGATGCAGTGCGTTGAGCAGGGGATCAAGCGCGGGGTCGTGGCCAATATCGGCAGAAGATAAGAGATCGACACCCATTTGATCAAAGATCGGCTGAATTTCGAAATAGGAGTTTAAGGTCGAGGCCCCCCCAAGAGACGGGTGAAGCCACGTTTTGCCAGACTTAATATGTGCGTCTGCGATGGCCATATTTTGCAGAAAGCGAACAAACATGGCATCGTGATTGCCCTTGAGAACTGTCCAGCCATGCCGGGAAATGCCAGCGATCAGCGTTTCGATCACGCCGCGCGTATCAGCTCCGCGATCCGCGTAATCACCCACAAAAACGATCGCAGCCTCTGCGCCGCCATCCGCCATAATAAGCTCTAGCGCGCGGTCAAGTTCGGCCTTTTGACCGTGGATGTCTCCAACGACATAAGTAGCAGTCATGGGGGTACTTTTTTCAGAGGAAGTGCCCCGCCGGAGGTAAGCTACGGCGAGGTGGTGTTTAGGGCAGTGTGACTGACCGGTTAGGGAACGTCAAACTGAAGCGGGCTAACTTGCCCAAACATACCGGTTGTTTCCAGCGCTGTGATTACATTTGCGGCAACAGGGTTGTCGACATAGAGAAGCGCGATGGCTTCGCCGCCTACGTCGTTCCGGCCCAATGTAAAGTTCGCGATGTTGACCGAGTTCTTGCCCATTGTGCTGCCGAGCAAACCAATGATTCCGGGAACGTCTTCATTGGTTGTGTAAAGCATGTGGCGGCCGATCTCGGCGTCGATATTGATGCCTTTGATCTGAATGAACCGTGGCTTACCGTCTGAGAACACGGTGCCTGCAACGGAGCGTTCGCGTTCGTCCGTGACAACCGTCACTTTGATATAGCCGTCAAACGTGCCGGATTTCGATTGGTTCGTCGTCGAGATTTTGACGCCCCGCTCGGCGGCGATCACAGGTGCAGAGACCATATTCACATCCGGGTTCACACGTTTCATGATCCCCGCGATAACTGCGCAATTCAGCGCTGGAAGATTCATTTCTGCAACTGAGCCGTCATAGAGGATGTTGATCGCTTTGATCGGTTCATCCGTCATCTGGCCCGTGAAATTGCCAAGGTGGCTCGCAAGCTGAACCCAAGGGCCCATGACTTTCGCTTCTTCAGCCGTCATCGACGGCATGTTCAATGCATTCTCAACAGCGCCGTCTAGCAGGTAATTGGCCATTTGTTCGGCCACTTGCAGTGCGACGTTTTCCTGCGCCTCAGTCGTAGCTGCTCCAAGGTGCGGTGTTACCACTACATTGGGAAGGTTAAAGAGCGGTGAATCCGTCGCGGGTTCGACGGCAAACACATCAAAAGCGGCCCCCGCGATATGACCTGATCGCAGCGCTTCAGCGAGCGCATCTTCGTCTACAAGGCCACCCCGTGCGCAGTTGATGATCCGCGCGCCTTTCTTCATCATCGCAAGGCGTTCTGCGGTGATCATGTTGGCGGTTTGCTCAGTCTTAGGCACGTGCAATGTCAGGAAATCGGCGCGAGGCAAAAGCGCCTCAAGCTCAACTTTTTCAACACCCATTTTGCCTGCCTTCTCTTCGGACAAGAAGGGGTCATAGGCGATGACCTTCATTTTTAGCCCGCGCGCGCGGTCGCAAACGATGCCGCCGATATTGCCCGCGCCAATAACGCCAAGCGTTTTGCCGGTAAGCTCAACACCCATGAATTTGGATTTTTCCCATTTTCCAGCGTGGGTTGAGGCGGATGCCTCGGGAATTTGCCGGGCAACTGCAAACATCATCGCGATGGCGTGTTCGGCTGTGGTTGTCATGTTGCCGAAGGGCGTGTTCATGACAATGATCCCCTTCTTTGAGGCCGCATCTTTATCAATATTGTCGGTGCCGATCCCGGCGCGGCCAATGACCTTGAGGTTGTCGGCGGCGGCGATGATCTTTTCTGTGGCCTTAGAGGCCGATCGGATTGCAAGGCCATCATAGGCCGGGATCGCGGCAAGAAGCGCGTCCTTGTCTTTGCCAAGGTCGGGCTTGAAATCAACATCTATGCCGCGGTCGCGGAAGATCTGAACGGCGGCTTCCGAAAGCTTGTCGGAGATAAGAACTTTGGGCATTTTTGGTATCCTGAAGAAAAGGCCGGGGCAGACATTCCAACTGGAATTCAACACATGTGGCCGGGGATTACGTGGGGTGCGCGCGGGCCGTTAACCCGCCGATTTGGTCAAATTCGCCGCACGCACAAGTGATGCACAATCCATGCACAACCGATGCATACGGCGTTTGATCAGGCGGCTGCGCTCATTGCGTTAACTTCCATTTCAAAGGCCCATTCGAGCCACGGCAGAAGTGATTTGATATCGCTCGTCTCAACCGTTGAGCCGCACCAGATCCGCAAACCTGCGGGCGCGTCCCTATAGGCCCCGATATCCAGTGCCACACCTTCGGCTTCCAGCCGTTTCGCAACGGCTTTGGCAAAGGTTGCGCCATCGGTGATGCGGGCGTCTGTGAACTTGAGGCACACAGAAGTGGTAGAGCGCGTTGCGAGATCACCGGCCAGATTATCAATCCAGTCATGCGCCGCACAGAAGTCCCAAACTGCATTTGCGTTTGCTTCGGCGCGTGCAATCAAACCAGCAAGGCCGCCTATGCTTTGCGCCCAATCCAGCGCAACAAGGTAGTCTTCAACGGCAAGCATTGAGGGTGTGTTGATGGTCGCACCACTAAAGATGCCATCGATCAACTTGCCGCCTTTGGTTAGGCGGAAAATCTTGGGAAGCGGCCATGCGGGCGCATAGCTTTCCAGCCGCTCAACCGCACGTGGGCTCAGGATCAGGATGCCATGCGCGGCCTCGCCGCCCAGCACCTTTTGCCAGCTGAATGTTGTTGCATCGAGCTTGTCCCAAGGCAGATCCATCGCAAACGCAGCCGAGGTCGCATCGCACAGCGTCAGCCCATCGCGATCTGCTGGAATTGGATCACCCGCAACGCGCACGCCCGAAGTTGTGCCGTTCCACGTGAAGCAAACATCGTGGTCATAATTCAGGGCCGCCATATCGACGATCTTGCCATACTCGGCTGTATGAACTTGGGCGTCGAGCTTGAGTTGTTTGACCGCGTCGGTCACCCAGCCCGCGCCAAAACTTTCCCATGCAACCATCTCAACCGGGCGCGCGCCTAGCAGGTTCCACATCGCCATCTCATAGGCACCGGTGTCAGATGCGGGAACGATCCCGATCTTGTAGTCAGCTGGCACGCCAAGGATTTCGCGGGTGCGCTCGATTGCGTCTTTGAGTTTGGCTTTTCCCAAAGATGCCCTGTGCGAACGGCCCAAAGGGGCATCCGCAAGTGCGTCCAAAGTCCAGGTGGGAGGTTTGGCACAGGGGCCAGAAGAAAAACGCGGATTTGCCGGCCGCGTGACCGGAGCTTCAATCGCCATTGGTGTTACCCTCACAGATATTCGCCTCTCGTTGGGGAGAGGTGTCCCACCGCCGTCTTTATGAGGGCGGTCGCGGCGAAGCAACCGGGTTTCGAGGATGAAATGGTCCGGTCTACCTTTCGAACGCGACATCCATGCGCGTATCGGAAACCTCAGGCGTGGGCGGTGGCCCTCACTTTTCGCGCCAAACCGGGACCATAGAAGACCAAATGCCATCCCCCATCAGCCGATGATATAGTGCCGCCGCGATATGGAGCGCGATCATGATGTATGATGCTGTCACGGATGTTTCGTGGATAACAATCGTTACGGTCATCAATGCGCCCTCTTGGAGCCCGATGGAATAGAGCGCGCCAATGCACAGGCCCGACACCGCAATCATTCCGACGCTAGCATAGGTAGCCAGATGCCCCACCCGCGCCGCACGTTTCATCAACGGCGGTGTATCCTCGGGCAAAGCCGTGGGGCGTGTGAGCTTCATGAACGCGAACCTCACCACAAGCAGCACCAAAAACAACGCCGCAAAGACGATTTCAAAGCGGAGCAGCGCGGGATCGCTCAGCTGTTCGGTGCTGTCAATTTGTTTGAAAATTCCATAGGCAAAAATGACGACAAAGCTCCAATGAAAGGTTTTGGCCACTATCCCGTGGGGCTGGGTGTCGATCTTGCTGCTCATGCGTGTCTCCGGGTGAAGGTTTTTGACAACTGACCAAATCTAGTGTTGTGACAGAGCTCGATCCAAGCAACCTCCCTAGGCAAGTGACTCACCCGATGAACATTATTTCTTTGATTGCCGCACCAGGCGGTTTGGACGCAGCCTTGGCTGAGGCATTACGCAATGCGTGGGGCGGTGGCGAACTGGTCTGGCTGTCCGCTGGAGAGGCTGTCGAATTTGAGATTGGCCTTGTCCCCGGCAACTTTCGCGAGGTTTGGACCGACTTGCAGGCGCAGGGTGTGGATTTGAATGCGGTGCCTCTCGAGGATCGAAAGAAGCGCATTCTTATCGCGGATATGGACAGCACCATGATCCAGCAGGAATGTATCGATGAGATGGCGGCCCATATCGGGATCGGGCCGGATGTGGCCAAGATCACCGCCGAGGCGATGGATGGCAAGCTGGACTTTGAGGCCGCAATTGACGCGCGTGTTGCGTTGCTAAAGGGGCTGGAATTGGCGGCGTTAGAGACTGTTTTTGACCAGCGCATCACCATGATGCCCGGCGGGGATACCCTGTTGGCAACCATGAAGGCCCAAGGTGCTTACTGTGCACTGGTCTCTGGTGGTTTCACCTATTTCACAGGCCGCGTGGCGCAGGCGCTTGGCTTTGATGAGAACCGCGCGAATGTACTAATGGCCGACGCCGGTAAGCTGACCGGTGCGGTTCAAAAGCCAGTGTTGGGTCAGGCCGCCAAGGTTGAGGCGCTTGAACAGATCGCAGCCAAGCTTGGTGTGAGCGAAGACAACGCGATTGCCGTGGGCGACGGTGCGAATGATCTTGGCATGCTGGGCAGGGCAGGTTTGGGTGTGGCGCTCCATGCAAAACCTTCGGTTCAGGCAAAATGCGCGGTGCGGGTAAACCATGGCGATTTGACAGCACTGCTCTTTTTGCAGGGGATCGCGCGGGCAGAGTTTGCTTAGGCATTCCTTTGCTTGCGTTCGGCCCTAAGCGAGCGCATCGGCAGCTGTCATCCGCCCAACTTCGAGTCCGCGATAGTTCAGCATTGGCGCGCCAAGCCGTTTCCATGCATCCGGGTGCTGCGCGTCCAATACCCCCAATTTGATCAACACTTGGGTGATCGCTGCTTCGGCGCCGCGCTTGGCCCCATCGGTTACCTTAAGCGCGATCCCAAGGCCCTGTTCGGGTAGAATTCCAACATAAAATCCTTCGGCTCCGTTCTTCAGCGCCACACCGTGAGCGGCGCGCATCAGTTCGGTGCACCCCCTGCCTTCGCCAGCAACAAGTTCTGGATGGGTTCGCATGGCATCGACCAACCGAACCATTGCAGCAGAAAGAGCGTCACGTCGTCCGGCAGCTGTAGCATAGCGTGCCATCGCGTGTGCCATACCGCGCAAGCTGACTTGATGATTGGGGGCGGAGCACCCGTCGATGCCCCATCCGGGTGAGGTTTCGCCGGTGACCTCTTCAAAGCGGTCTTTCACGGCGATTTGAACAGGGTGGTCGATCTCAATATACTCAGGACCTGCCGATAGGTGCTGTGACAGGGTCAGGAAGCCCGCATGCTTGCCCGAACAATCTGAATGAAATTGGCATGGGCTTTGCCCGTCGCGGACAAGCTCTTCCGCGGTCGCCTTGCCCAAAGGCGTTGGTGCGCCGCAACGCAATGCGCCCTCTGAGAGACCCAGCCCATCAAGCCACGCGGCAACCCGCGTGCGGTGGATTGAATCGCCATTGTGTGAGGCACAAGCCAGCGCCAGCTGCTCGGACCCTAGCGAGCTGCCAACGGGCGAAAGAGCAACTGGCAGCGCCTGAATCATCTTGGCGGACGATCGGGGATAAACAATCTTTGCTGGATCGCCAGCGCCCATAAGCACTTCACCGCGATCATTGCAGACAACAACATGGCCCAAATGCTGACTTTCAACGCGGTCGCCGCGCCAAATATCGACCAAGGGAACCCCAGAATTGACCAAATGAGCCATGAAAACCTCCTTGAGCGGCAAAATTCCGCAAATGTGATGCCGCTTCCCCTTGGCCGACTGGCCACTCCTGCGCTAATGCTGCTTTAACGAGCAAGAAAACACCGGACCAGCGCAAAAACCCGTCAGAGGTCGTCGCAACGGTGTATTGGAAATGAGGCCTGATATGTTTCGTACTTTTACTGCACTGATAGTTACAGTTGCGTTTTCCCTACCTGCAATGGCGCAGGAGGTGAGCACAAACCGTGTTGCCGCCAAAACGGACTGGAGCGTGTTTGCTGAGGCAGACCCAACCGAATGTTGGGGCGTGAGCGCACCCAAAGAAACGGTGAACACCCGCGACGGCCGTGTTGTAGCGGCGCGGCGGGGTGAGATCCTGATGATGGTGTTCTACCGGCCCGCAGCCGGCGTGTCAGGACAACTGAACTTTACTGGCGGCTACCCGTTTGCGAGCGGCTCAACGGTTAACGTGAATGTCGACGGTAGCCAATTTGAACTTTTCACCGAGGGTGAATGGGCGTGGGCTGCATCCCCGGCAGAAGATGCCAAACTGATAACCGCAATGAAACGCGGATCAAGCGCAGTTATGACGGCGCGCTCATCACGCGGCACAACGACCAAAGATACGTTCAGCCTGTTGGGCTTTACTGCTGCGATCGAGGATGCAGAAAAGCGCTGCGCGGGTTAAAGCGGCGCCGCTTTTGATCCGGGGCATAAGGATTTTGCAAAATCCTTGGCTCCGTCGAGAGGTGAGCGCTTGCGACAAAGCCTTTGGATTCCCCGCAGCGCTTCTATATAGCGCCGTGACACACCCGATCTGAAAGGTTCCCGCCGTGGCAGATGCCCCGATCACTCAGGACGTTCTGACGATTCCTCGCAAGCAGCCCGCCGACTCAAGCGGGGGCGGCAAGAGCAACCTTGTTGGTCTGACCCGGCCTGCAATGCGTGACGCGTTGATCGCCATTGGCACACCGGAAAAGCAAGCCAAGATGCGCGTAGGCCAAATCTGGCAGTGGATCTACCAATGGGGCAAACGCGACTTTGCCGATATGACGAATCTTGCCAAAGCATACCGCGCACAGCTGGCAAAGCATTTCGTGATTGAGGTGCCCGAGGTTGTGTCCAAGCAGGTTTCGACGGACGGCACACGCAAGTGGCTGGTGCGGATTGCGGGCGGTCACGAGGTTGAGGTGGTCTATATCCCCGAAACAGATCGAGGAACGCTCTGTGTTTCTTCTCAAGTGGGCTGTACGCTGACTTGCTCATTTTGCCATACGGGCACGCAAAAGCTGGTCCGCAATCTGACGGCGGCTGAAATCATTGGTCAGGTCATGATGGCCCGCGATGATTTGAATGAATGGCCGATCCCCGGAGAGCCCAAAGACGAAACCCGGCTTTTGTCTAACATCGTTCTGATGGGCATGGGTGAGCCACTCTATAATTTCGACAATGTGCGCGATGCGATGAAGATTGCGATGGATGAAGAGGGTATTTCCCTTTCCCGCCGTCGGATCACGCTCAGCACGTCTGGCGTTGTGCCAGAGATCGCGAAGACGTCCGAAGAAATCGGTTGCCAGCTTGCCGTATCGTTTCACGGCACCACCGATGAAATCCGCGACAAGCTTGTACCGATCAACAAGCGCTGGAATATCGAAACACTTCTGGAAGCTCTACGCGCGTACCCAAGGGGCCGCAATTCGGAGCGGATCACATTTGAATACGTGATGCTGGACGGTGTGAATGACACGGACGAAGATGCGCGCCGTCTGATCAAACTGATTGACGGCATCCCCGCCAAGATCAACTTGATCCCGTTCAACGAATGGCCGGGCGCGCCCTATAAGCGATCCTCAAATAACCGCATCCGTGCATTTGCGGATATCATTTATAATGCAGGATACGCGTCTCCGATCCGCAAGCCACGTGGTGAGGATATTATGGCGGCCTGTGGTCAACTCAAGAGCGCCACAGAACGCGCCCGGAAATCGCGCAAGCAGATTGAAGCTGAAGTAGGCGCATTGCGGGACTAATTGTCTTTTGAGGCCTGATCCACGGCATCTGTCGTGGATCAGGCAAATGAGCTCATTCAGTGATGAGTTGGATCATCATGCATTGAGTGCGGCGATCGCTTCCTCGGCTGTGTCCACAAATGTGAACAGATCAAGATCATCAGCTGAGATTGTGCCGGCTTCGCTCAGCGCGTCCCAGTTGATGATTTTCTCCCAAAAGGCTTTGCCAAACAGCAAGAATGGCACCGGTGCCATGCGCTTGGTTTGAATCAGGGTCAGGGCCTCAAACATTTCATCCAGCGTGCCGAACCCGCCCGGAAAGACGGTGATCGCTTTGGCCCGCATCAAGAAATGCATTTTGCGGATCGCGAAATAGTGGAAGTTAAAGCTAAGTTCTGGCGTGACATACTCATTCGGTGCTTGTTCATGCGGGAGCACGATATTTAGCCCGATGGACCGTCCGCCTGCGTCTTGTGCGCCGCGGTTGCCGGCTTCCATTACGCCGGGGCCACCGCCGGTGACGATGACGTTTTCGCGCCCACCACTTTCCATTGACGCTTCAGTCATCAAGCGGGCAAAGGTGCGCGCTTCTTCATAATAGCTGGACAGATCAGCCAGTGTTTTGGTGCGGGCGGTGTCCTTTTTGGCGGGCTCAGGAATGCGTGCACCGCCGAACATCACAATGGTGCTGTTGATGCCCTCTTCGTCCATAAGTAACTCAGGCTTCAGCAATTCCAACTGCAGCCGTACGGGGCGCAGATCCTCGCGGCACAAAAAATCCTCGTCAGCGAAGGCCAACTTATACGCCGGGTGCATGGTTTGTGGCGTCTCGGGGATATTTTTTGCCCGGGCGCGATCTTCAAAGCTGTGACGCATTGCGTGGCGGCGTGACTGTTCATTCATCTGGGGAAAGCCTGTCGTTTCAGAATGTGTTGAGGCTGACACTGGCACGAGGTTTGATCGGTGGGAAGGGGAGGTTTGATGGAATGGCCTCACAAGACTTGGCGGCGCGGCCTCTTTATGCGCAGTTGATTGCATGACCCTGCGCCGCAGCTTATAGCGCGGCGCAGCACAAGTGAGGGAAGCCCTATGTCAAACGCAGCTCTGGAAACCGCCATCGAAGCCGCCTGGGAGGCGCGCGACACGATCACACCCGCCACAACGGGTGAGCAGCGTGACGCAATCGAAGAGACTTTGGCTGCGCTGGACGGCGGCGCGTTGCGCGTTGCGGAAAAACAAGACGATGGCAGCTGGCACGTAAACCAGTGGGCCAAGAAGGCTGTTTTGTTGGGCTTCCGCATCAAAGACATGGAAGAGCAGTCCGGCGGCCCGCAAGGCAGCGGCTGGTGGGACAAGGTCGATAGCAAATTCAAAGGTTGGGGCGCACCTGAATGGAAAGCTGCGGGTTTCCGCGCTGTTCCGAATTGCGTTGTACGTAAATCCGCCTTCATTGCGCCTGGCGTCGTTTTGATGCCGTCCTTTGTGAACTTGGGTGCTTATGTCGACGAGGGCACGATGGTTGATACTTGGGCCACCGTTGGTTCCTGTGCGCAGATCGGCAAGAACGTGCACTTGTCTGGCGGCGTGGGTATTGGTGGCGTGTTGGAGCCGATGCAAGCTGGACCAACGATCATTGAAGACAATTGTTTTATCGGAGCGCGGTCCGAAGTGGTCGAGGGCTGCATCGTGCGCGAAGGCTCTGTTTTGGGCATGGGCGTGTTTATCGGCCAATCGACCAAAATCGTGGACCGGGAGACCGGCGAAGTCATGTATGGGGAAGTGCCTCCCTACTCCGTGGTTGTTGCAGGCTCCATGCCGTCGAAGAATGGCGTCAACCTGTACTGTGCGGTGATCGTGAAGCGCGTGGATGAGCGGACCCGCTCAAAGACTGGGATTAATGAGTTGCTGCGCGACTAGGCACTTATCAAATACACGCATGAGACCCGAGGTTTTCAAAATCTCGGGTCTTTCTCTTTTTTAGCTTGCTCCATTGGCCCGTTTTCTGGATCTGAACGGGCATCCATACAGGCATCTGGGCGCTGCTTTTACGGGCGCGTCTTGTCTTGGCCACCGGGATAGGCGATCAAACGGCATGAGTGATACACCCCCAAATAATCCGAAACAGAAATCATCTGACAAAGCCGCGCCGAAAAAGCCGAAGCGGCCCCATTTCGTCTATACATTGCTTGTTGAAGTAGGGCGCAAGCCGGGAGACGGTCTTCCTGATGGGGCGACAGGCGGCGCGCTGATGCTGTATGCCAGTGGCGTGGACGAGGCTGAGGCGGTGCGAGAGAGCGTCGCGATCCTCAAGCAAGCGGATCTCGCGCCGTTGGATGTGAGCGGCTACGGGACGCTCGAGGAGCGATTGGCTGAAGGCCACGACATTTCGGATGATGAAAAGGCTTTGATGCAGCGGGCATTGGATGAAAACAGCGTGATCGTTGCGCAGGTCACACCGTTCTACGAAGACGCCAAGACTTAGCCCATAATCGCTTGTACGTTGTGTAGCGGCGCAGCGGTTAGGCTGCGCGCGCTGCGTTTAAGGTTGCGACTTCATAGGGCCGCGCCACTGGATGCGGTAGCGCGCCATGCCCCGGAATGTGATGCGGTAGGTCGGCCCAAAGCGTTGTTGCGCTTGCCATCCGATCAGGGGACGCAACGCCAAGATTAAAAGACGCAATCCCAATCTCGGCATCCAACATTTCAACCGTTTCAAGGACCAGCTGATGGTAGCAGATCACGCCGCGGGGGCTTAACGGGTGCGCATTGCGGCCATCCTTTAGGAGCGCGACATGGGCCAGCACGTGCTCAATGCCCAAAAGATATTCAACGTCAGGGCCGCCAAGGGCCACAAGGCTTTCCGCACTAACTGTTACGTTTTGGGTCAGGCCAAGAAAGGGCGCGCGCATCACTTGTGGTGCAAAGCTGCCGCGTGCGGGTACCGTTCTTTCAATGCGCCGCAATATGCGATGCGCCACGCCTTGGGTACACAGCACCGTATCACCAGCACCAAGCCTCGAGATAGATTTTGGTCCGTTGGGTGTTGCGATTCGGGTGCCTGCGCCAAGGCCGGGCATTGGTCCCGTAGGTTCAAACGCGCGGGAAATCGCGACGAAGTTCAATTGGTTTTTCTGGCACGCGGCTGACGCAGCATGAATGGCATCTTCTAGCACCATCCAAGGCAACGGACGCGGAGCCGAAACAAGCACTTGGGCAAGATGATTTGTTTGCGGTTGGAAAACTGAGAGCACACCCGCACGGATCGCTGAATCCCATGCAAAGCTAATCCGCACGATCTGGGCTTCGGGCGTGACAGACAACGGAAGCGAATGCTTCCAACAGGTGCCATCTACCTCAAGCGCAAAAGAAAGCGTGTCCGCTTCCGTGCATGCAATGCGCAAGGAAAACCCTTGGCTAGAGCTATGGTCGAGTAGTGTGCGAGGCATGTTATAACGCGCGATTGGTGCCTCAAGCAGCAATGTACCGCGGCAAGCAAGCTTGCCAAATTTCGGGTGGTTTTCCGGCGCCCGCGGCGTCGATTTCGGAGACCCGATCCGATAGCTCAACCCCAACAGATTGAAGTCTGCGCCATGGGCATCTGCGAGTGCGATCCAGCTCATGATGCGGCCATCAAAACTTCGGCCTCATAGGCACGCAAAGTGCGCCGCGCGGCTGGGGAATACCCTTGGCCCGTTGCGGGGTCTAGCTCAGGGAAAATTTCGCGAATCTCTTCAAGAACGGCCTCCTCAAAGCAATCTTCGGTCTGCGGTCCGGGCAAGAAGCTTTCGGTGGCAAGACCCTCGGAAAATACAACCTGATGGCTGTCAAAAAGCAGATGAACATAGGTCACAAACCCACCCTCCATTCGGCGTATGGTGCGATCATTGATAAGGTGCTTGGCCGAAACAAGAACCTCAGGCTCACCAAACAAAAGCTCCGAGAGAGTGTCGCGGATCAAAACCCGGTGTTGCGGTGACACCAAGATGCGTCGGTGATCTCCAAGCGCACCTTCCGCGATATGCACGGGTGCAAGTTTGCCAGTTGCCGGGATTGTGCGCGATCCGGTCCAACGGATTGGTTGGGGGCCATCATCATGGGTCATAACCAAATCACCGGGCTGGAGTTCTTCAATCCTGCGTTCGCCCTCTGGGGTCAGGATCAAAGTGCCCGCAACAAAGCAGGGGATCGTATCGATCGTGACAAACCCGGTATCAGTGGTTCCGGTGACATCATTTTCGATCTGATAAGTGAAAACAACATCATCTGTGGTGTTTGAGGTGGTTTCGACGTCGAAGGTGCCATCGGAGTTCAGGGTAATGGACTGGCCGGTGGCAAGATCAACAGTTTCGCCAACATCGACTTCGACACCGTTGATATGTGTGATCGTTACAGTGCCGCCCGCGGTATTGATATCGTTCGCCTGAACATCGACGGTCTTCGTGTAATCCTTACCAATGGTATACGTGTCATCTTCTGCAATCAGCACGGATTGGACAGAATCCGCAGCGATGAGCAGGTTGGAATCGTAAGAGCTATCCGAGGCATCCGCGATGCCGATGCGGATTGTATTGACCACCGGACTGTTGGGGTCTGTCGTAGGGATCACCGGAATGGAGAGAGACATTGTGACGGTGAACCCGTCCATTTCAGTGTTATACTGATCCCCGGTGTTATCGTTGTATAGGTTCTGTGTGTCTTGACTATTAATATCAGTGACCGACGTGGTCCCGATAGACATAGGCACATAGGACCCGTTGATCCACACAGCGACAATGTCATTGTAGATTGAGTTGATGTATTCTGGATATTCGTCTGATGAGAAGACGAACTGCATCGTCAGTGTGTCACCGGCGCTGGTGAAATCGATATCCAGATAAGACGCGTCATAGGTTGTTCGGCCTGCAACGGCGTTGAAATCTGCGTTGTTGTCTTCACCTGAGGTGTCGGTGGTCCGGCTGGTGCTTGAGTTCGGATTGTTGCCGCGATTGTTTGTGAAGTGATCCACCCGCCCAGTAGATAGGATGACGCCAGAATCCGACGGCGTGACGCCCGGCGTGATCGTATCCCCATCGGAAAAAATCGCAGAGCTGCGGCTGTCGCCTGTGTAGGTTGCACCTTCCACAGATACGCCATCGCCAAAGATGGTTTCCGCCATCTCTTGCGCCGTTGCGTTCCGATCGTAGGTCAGCTCATTTGCTGCAACCATGCCTTGCCCCGCCACATCCCTTGGAGGCAAGACAACGGGACATCCAGCGCATCACCACATTGCGCTGTGTTATACTCAACCGTTGTATACGGACCTGCTCAGATCCTGCCCTGCCTCGGGGACTTTGTATTTTTAGATCACGGGTTTTCCCGCATTACGTGCATTGTTAAGGCTCTTTGTTTGATTTGACTAGAATTTTTCTTTTTCGGAGCCAAATTTCGGGTGTCTGGCTTGAGGCTTGGCACCGGTTCGCCCAGAAATGTGGCATGACCGATACACATTACCCCCCGATTGACCCTGTCGCGCTCACGAGTGATCTGGTGCGCTGCCCCTCAGTGACCCCAGAAGAGGGCGGTGCTCTTGAGTTGTTGCAAGAACTGCTTGGGGCCGCTGGCTTTATTTGTATGCGTGTGGATCGTGGGGGCGTGTCAAATCTCTTTGCCCGTTGGGGAGAAAAGGGCGCGGCCCGCACGTTCGGCTTCAACGGGCATACAGATGTGGTTCCCGTGGGCGACGAAGCAGCTTGGAGCCATCCGCCCTTTGGCGCAGTGATCGAAGACGGTTATCTGTATGGGCGCGGCTCAACTGATATGAAAAGCGGGGTCGCCGCTTTTGCGGCGGCGGCTGTGGATTTTGTGCGTGAGACACCGCCCGACGGTGCCGTGATCCTGACAATCACCGGCGATGAAGAGGGCGATGCCTTTGATGGAACCGTTGCGCTGTTGGATTGGATGGACGCGCAAGGCGAGGCAATGGATGTCTGTCTTGTGGGTGAGCCAACAAGCCCGAATGAAATGGGCGAGGCGATCAAGATCGGCCGACGCGGATCAATGACCGCATGGATCACCGTGACGGGTAAACAAGGCCACGCCGCTTACCCGCATCTGGCCAACAATCCCATGTCCCCTTTGGCGCGGCTAATGGATATTTATGCCTCTCACAGCTTGGACGAAGGCACCGACCATTTCGATGCTTCAACTCTGGCTGTTGTAAGCCTGCGCACGGACAACACCGCCACAAATGTGATTCCTGCCAAAGGCCACGCAACGGTCAACATCCGCTTTAATGACAGCCACAGCGGCGCATCTATTTCTGAGTGGTTGCGTACCGAAGCAGCCGCTGTCGCCAAAGTATTTGGCGTTGAGATAGAGATGGAAATTAAGATCTCAGGCGAGAGCTTTCTGACGCCTCCGGGGCCCTTGTCCGAGATGGTTAGCGCCGCTGTTCAGGCTGAAACCAATCGCGTGCCGGAGCTGAGCACATCGGGTGGCACGTCAGATGCCCGGTTTGTCAAAGATCATTGCCCGGTTGTAGAATGCGGGTTGGTTGGCAAACGGATGCACGCGGTTGATGAGCGGGTTGAGATCGCGCAGGTCCATCAGCTTAAGACCATCTATGGTCGTATCTTGCGGAGCTAT
This sequence comes from uncultured Paracoccaceae bacterium, assembly GCA_937995865.1. Lineage (GTDB taxonomy): Bacteria > Pseudomonadota > Alphaproteobacteria > Rhodobacterales > Rhodobacteraceae > Shimia_B. The sequence continues at coordinate 43,523 of CALKJA010000035.1, forward strand.
TTCGGATGAGCCTTCTGGTTGAAGAGACCAATGATCTGCGCACATGCCATAGCCTGCGCCGTGTCGTGTTCATCGAAGAGCAGGGCGTGTCTCAGGCAGAAGAAGTGGATGGCAAAGACGGTGAGGCCCGGCATGTATTGGCCCGGCTAAACGGCCGGGCTATCGGGTGCGCGCGGGTTTTGTCTTATGGGTCAACCGTGAAGATCGGGCGGGTCTGTGTGCTTTCAGATGGCCGCAGACGTGGCATTGGCGCAGCACTGATCGAAGGATGCCACGCCATTGGTCAAGACTGGGGTGCAACGCGCGCTATTCTTGGGGCGCAACTAACCGCCCTGAGCTTCTACGAGCAGTTGGGCTACCGTGCCTATGGAGATGTGTTCGACGACGCGGGCATCGATCACAAGATGATGGAAATCCCTTTGTGAGACGCAAAGTAAAGACGCTGATCGTTATGGTGAAGGAACCACGACCGGGCCGTGTTAAAACGCGGTTGGGGCGCAGCATTGGCATGACGGCTGCGGCTTGGTGGTTCCGCCATCAGTTGCGCCGTTTGTTGCGGCGGCTGGATGATCCACGTTGGCAATTGGTTCTGGCAGTTGCGCCAGACCATGCGGGCATGCAATCGCGGGTGTGGCCGGCCCATTTGCCCCGTGTGCCGCAAGGCGCAGGGGATTTGGGAGATCGCATGGGGCGATTGCTGCGATCCATGCCGCCTGGGCCGGTCTGTATCGTGGGGGCGGACATTCCCGGGATTAACGCGGAAGCCGTGAACGAGGCCTTTGCCACGCTTGGCGGCGTTGACGCAGTTTTTGGGCCTGCACCTGACGGTGGATTTTGGTTGATTGGCTTGAAACGAGCAGGCCCTGTGCCGGCGCGCTTGTTTGAAAAGGTGCGATGGTCGACAAAACATGCGCTTGCAGATAGCCGCGCAACCCTCGCAGGGCATACGGTCAGGTTGATCCGTGAATTGCGGGATGTGGATGAAGCATCGGATCTGAAGCGGGTTTAGCGCGGCGTCTTGGAAAATGGGGGCCAACCCCCATACCCCCGGGATATTTAACCCACAAAGACTGGGCGGGGTTTTGGTGCGATCAGCAGCGTGATAGCGGTGCTGCATGGCACAGCTCCCTTCCCGCGCCGAGATCCTTGACTGGATTTCCGAAAACCCCACCCGCGCTTCTAAGCGTGACATCGCCAAAGCCTTTGGAATCAAAGGGTCTGCGCGGATTGACCTGAAGCGCATGCTCAAGGAACTTGAGGGCGGAGGGCATCTGAGCAAGCAAAAGAAGACCTATCGCGACCCTGACAAGCTGCCACCAGTTGCGGTGCTTATGGTTGGCCCCCCCTCAAGTGATGGCGATGTTTTTGCGCGCCCGTTGGAATGGCAGGGAGAAGGCCCTGAGCCGCGTATTTTGATGATTGCCCGCAAGGGTGAGCCCGCGCTGGGCGACGGCGATCGTATCTTGGCCCGGCTTCAGGAGGTTGGAGCCGAAGATCACCACTATGAGGGGCGCTTGATCCGACGGATTGGGGCAAACCCACGCCGCATACTTGGTGTGTTCCGAAAAGGCGCAGAGGGCGGGCGGATCGTTCCCGTGGACAAGAAGGCTGACAAAGAATGGATGGTTCCTGCGGGGGCCACAGGTGGCGCTAAGGACGGTGAGCTGATTGAAGCGGAACAGGCAGGCCCAAAGGGCCGGATGGGTTTGCCAAAGGCGCGTATTGTTGAGCGTCTTGGCGATCCTTCCGCGCCTAAAGCGGTTTCTCTGATTGCGATTCACCAGCACGGCATTCCAGATGATTTCCCGGATGCCGTTATGGCCGAGGCAGATGCTGCGGCTCCTGTTGGACTGGAGGGGCGCGAGGATTTAACCGAACTGCCCTTGGTCACCATCGATCCCGCCGATGCGCGTGATCACGATGACGCGTGTTGCGCGTTTCCCGACGAGGATGAAGCAAATGCGGGCGGCCACGTAATCTGGGTCGCGATTGCGGATGTGGCGCAGTACGTGCGCGCGGGTTCCGCCTTGGATGCGGAAGCGCGCCGGCGCGGCAACTCCACCTATTTCCCGGATCGCGTGGTGCCGATGTTGCCGGATCGGCTTTCTGGGGATTTGTGTTCGCTGCATGAGGGCGTTCCACGTGCGTGTATCGCCGTGCGCATGGTGATAGACTGCGATGGTGCGCTTTTGGGGCACCGCTTTGTGCGTGGGTTGATGAAATCCCCTGCTTCGCTTCACTATGAAGAGGTTCAAGCTGCCGTGGACGGCGCGCCGTCAGAGCGTTGCTTTGCCTTGTTAGAGCCTGTTTTGAAGCCCCTTTATGCTGCCTATGAAGCGCTCAAAAGGGGCCGTTCGCTGCGGCAACCGCTTGAATTGGACCTGCCAGAGCGCCGGATCGAGTTGAGTGAGGCGGGAAAGGTCACATCGGTTGCCTTTAAGGACCGCTTGGATGCGCATCGCTTGATAGAAGAGTTTATGGTTCTGGCCAATGTTGCCGCTGCCGAGGCGCTGATTGCCAAGCGCACGCCGCTCTTGTTCCGCGTGCATGAAGAACCCTCTCCTGAGAAGCTTGATGCGCTGCGCGAGACGGCGCAATCTGTGGGTCTGCCGTTGGCGAAGGGGCAAGTGTTGATGACGCGGCACCTGAACCAGCTGCTGAATTCGGCCGCAGATACAGACCATGCTGAGATGATAAATATCACTACGCTGCGTTCAATGACCCAAGCCTATTACAGCGCGCAGAACTACGGGCATTTCGGGCTGGCCCTAAAGAATTATGCGCATTTCACATCACCGATCCGGCGCTATTCTGATTTGATTGTGCACCGGGCTTTGGTGTCCTCGCACGGGTGGGGCGATGACGGGTTGAGCCCGGAAGAGATCGACCGGCTTGACGCAACCGCCCAGCATATCTCAGAAACCGAGCGTCGCTCGATGATCGCGGAGCGCGACACCAATGACCGCTACCTTGCGGCCTATCTGAGTGAGCGCATGGGCAGTGAGATGACGGGCCGAATCAGCGGCGTGCAGCGGTTTGGTGTGTTTGTGAAGTTGGATGATACTGGCGCGGATGGGCTTGTCCCGATCCGGGAGCTAGGCGCAGAGTATTTCCACTATGACGCTGAAACGATGGTGCTGACGGGTGCCGATAGTGGGCGCACGATTGGGCTGTCGCAGCGTGTTACGGTAAGGTTGGCCGAGGCGGTTCCATTGACGGGCGGGCTAATTCTTGAGCTGTTAGAGATTGATGGCAAAGCGCCCAGCCGGGGCCCGGCCCGTGGGCGCGGCAAGCCTCCAAAGCGGAAGTTCGGTTCGGGAAAGAAGAAAGCAGCTAAGGCGCGCAAGGTCACACGACGTCGGCGGTAGGCCGCTTAGCACAGGTGCGTATTTCTCAACGGTGGGTTACGCTAATGCGGTAGTGTTAGGGCCTTTGAAAATGCGTGTTCGTGGTGTGATCCTTTTGTGCTTTGCCTTGTTTGGTTGTGCGTCCACTGTGGCGCAAACAGGAGGGTCCCGCGTGCAAGAAACTTCGGTGCCGGCAGCGAAATCGCAGGCGTTTCGGGCGTGGATTGATGGGTTTGAGGCCCGTGCCGTGGCGCGTGGTTTCGAGAGAGGGCTGGTGACGGGGGCTTTTGCGGATGTGCGCTACAATGCTGATGTGATCGCAAAGGATCGTAACCAAGCTGAGTTTGCTTTGCCGCTTTGGGACTATCTGGCGCGCGTGGCCTCTGAAGAGCAAGTGAGTAATGGACAAGACGCCCTGCGCAGGCAGGCGCGGTCCCTCGCTGCGATTGAGGCACGCTATGGCGTAGAAGCAGAGGTTGTTGCGGCAGTTTGGGGCGTTGAGACACGTTACGGCACGTTGCGTGGCGACATTCCGGTGATTGAAGCGCTGGCCACGTTGGCCTTTGACGGGCGGCGCGGCGCGTTCTTTGAAAGCCAGCTTTGGGAGGCGCTTGCGATCCTTAGGCGCGGCGATACCACGCCCGCACGGATGGTGGGCAGTTGGGCGGGTGCGATGGGGCATACGCAGTTTATTCCAACATCCTATCAGGCTTATGCCGTGGATTTTGATGGGGATGGGCGGCGCGATATCTGGGAAGATGATCCAACGGATGCTTTGGCCTCGACGGCGGCGTATCTCCGTCGGTTTGGCTGGACCAAAGAGCAGCCTGTAGCGGTTGAAGTGAGGCTTTCATCCGGGTTTGATACCGGTCTTGCGCGACGGTCACTGGTGATGGCGCCATCGCAATGGGCCGCGCGTGGGGTGCTTGGGCAGGATGGTCGCCCAGTGCGGGATTATGGGCAGGCGTCTGTTTTTCTTCCGGCGGGCGGGGCGGGTCCGGCTTTTTTGATCTTTAACAACTTCCGGGTGCTAGAGCGGTACAACGCGGCAGACGCTTATGTGATGGGCGTTGGTGAGCTTTCACGTCAGTTGCGAGGAGAGGCCGGCATCCAAGGAAATTGGCCGATCGGATCGCGCGCGCTTGTGAAAAGCGAGGTCAGGGAGCTGCAGGAGCGGTTGAGCGCGGCAGGGTTTTCCACCCAAGGTGCGGACGGGCTTATGGGGCAGAACACAATTCGTGCAATCCGCAACTATCAGCGTGCGCAGGGGCTGCCGGTGGATGGCTTTGCCTCGCTCCCGCTTCTAAACCGTTTGCGGCGCTAAACGGCATGTGACGCTGTTTGCCTTGCGGCAAAGGCGCCCCACCCACCGTCCCTCACGCATCTTAAAACTGGATGACCCTTTCACTATTGCGTCCCCTCCCCTGGGAGAGCCGCCGGGGAAGTTGACGAAGTCAACCGCGCGTAGCGCGGCCCCCTTTGGTTCAAGGCAACGTATGTTGCCGACGAAGGGAGGTGGGTGTGGCCCCCGTTCGCGGATGGCGTTGCATCAACCATTGACGATCCGTAGCCCCTGATCACGGGGGTGGGTCATGCCGATGCGGTTAGGGGCAACTTTGCGGGTGGGTGCGAGTGTGGTCTCCACGGCGCGGATCTCCGGCGCTTTGCCCATGCCGGGGGTGAGTCTGTGGCGCAGCAGTGCGACTGGGTGCGCTCGCAGGGTCAGACGCATGGCCACATAATCCTCAACGACCTCTTCCCCCTCGGTCATGTCCGTTAGGGTCGGGGCGGGTTCATCAATCTGTTCTCCCTCCAGATCGAACGCAAAAAGCGGCGGCGGCTTGGTTCCGACCAGCGCTTTGGCCTCCCACAGAGCGCTGCGCCGGCTTAGGCCTGTGCTGCGGAATGCATCTGCTTCAGCCAAGGCTGTGACGGCGGCGGGTATGACGCCCGCGCGCCGCCAGACATCCCGCACAGAACGGTAGCCATTGCCGCGCGCTGCTGTGATCCATGTGGCGTCTTCTTCGGCCATGCCTTTGAGTTGCCGGAAGCCCAGCCTAAGCGCCAGTGCGCCATCAGGCTGCGGCTCCATCCGGTTATCCCATGTGCTTGCGTTGATGCAGACAGGCAGAACCGTCACGCCGTGTTCGCGCGCATCGCGGACAATCTGGGCCGGCGCGTAGAATCCCATTGGTTGCGCATTGAGCAGGGCGCAGGCGAAGATCCCCGGATGATGGCATTTCATCCAGGCCGATACATAGACAAGCAGCGCAAAGCTCGCTGCGTGGCTTTCCGGGAAACCATAGCTCCCGAAGCCTTCAATCTGGGAAAAACAGCGTTGGGAGAAATCATCATCATAGCCATTGTCCTTCATGCCACGCAGAAAGCGGGTTTTGAGTTCTGCCACGTTCCCATGCTTCTTGAACGTGGCAAGCGCGCGCCGCAGACGGTCTGCTTCCTCGGGCGAAAAGCCCGCGCCAACGATGGCGATCTGCATGGCCTGTTCTTGAAAAAGCGGCACGCCAAGCGTTTTGCCAAGCACCGCACCAAGCGCATCGGATGGAAAGCTGACCTCCTCTTCTCCATTGCGGCGGCGAATGAAAGGGTGGACCATGTCACCCTGAATTGGGCCGGGCCGGATGATGGCGACCTGAATCACGAGGTCATAGAATTTACGCGGGCGCATGCGCGGCAGAAAGTTCATCTGCGCACGGCTTTCCACCTGAAACACGCCAAGGCTGTCAGATTTGCACAGCATGTCATAGGTGGCTTTGTCATCCTCGGGGATGCTGGCAAGAGTGTAGCGTTGCCCGTGGTGCTGATCGATCAAGTCAAACGCTTTGCGCACGCAGCTGAGCATCCCAAGCGCAAGGATATCGACCTTGAGAATGCCAAGGCTATCGATGTCATCCTTGTCCCAACAGATAATAGTACGGTCTTCCATTGCGGCGTTTTCGACAGGGACCAGCTCATCGAGCCGCCCTTCCGTTACGATAAAACCGCCCACATGCTGTGACAGGTGGCGAGGAAAGCCGATGATTTCAAAGATCAGTTCAAGCGTTTGAATCAGGTGGGAATCGTCCGGGTCAAGCCCGATCTCGCGCATGCGATCGGCCTCTAGGCCTGTGGCGGAAAAGAAGCCCCAAAGCTGCGAGGACATGGCGGCAATCGTATCCTCTGACAGGCCCATCGCGGTCCCAACTTCGCGCACCGCTCGCTTGCCACGATAATGGATCACCGTCGCGCAAAGGCCCGCGCGGTGGCGACCGTAGCGTTCGTAGATGTGTTGGATCACTTCCTCGCGGCGTTCGTGCTCGAAATCCACATCGATGTCGGGTGGCTCATTGCGGGCTTCAGAGACGAAGCGCTCGAACACCATCGTCCCCAATTCCGGCGAGACGGAGGTCACGCCGAGGCAGTAACACACAACAGAATTGGCCGCCGATCCGCGGCCCTGACACAAAATGCCCTGCCCGCGCGCAAAAGCGACGATATCGTTTACGGTGAGAAAGTAGGGCTCGTATTTTAGCTTTCCGATCAGGGCCAGCTCGTGCTCCAGCAGCGCCTCTACGCGCGGAGTTGCCCCGCCTGGGTAGCGCCAGTTGAGGCCCTCATAAGCGAGACGGCGCAGCCTATCTCCGGGCGCCTCACCGCCCGCAACCTCAGAGGGATATTCATAGCGCAGCTCATCGAGTGAAAAAGTGAGGGCTTTGGTCAGACGGGCCGTATTTTCCAGCGCTTCGGGGTGGTTGGCAAAGAGGCGGGTCATCTCGGTTGGGCTGCGCAGGCGCTGTTCGGCATTGGCCTGTGCGTCGCGCCCCAGGTCTTCAACCCGGATGCCCAGACGTACGGCGCTAAGTACATCGGCCAGCTTGCGCCGCCGCCCGTGGTGGAAAAGCGGAAGGGCACAAGCAGCTGTGGGCAGCGCCAGCGATTTGGCAAGCTGGGTGAGCGCCCGAAATCGGGCATGATCCCGCCCGTCATAGTAAGGTGCCAGCATCAATGCGCATTGCCCGGGGCGGCGGCGGGTCAGGCGCCGCGCTTGCTGCATCCATGTGCGCCCGCCGCATTGCGCGCTGAGTGTCTGTGGCGGGTGAAGCAGGAGCGTGAGGCCATCGCTGAAGGCTTCGAGATCCGACAGTGTAAGGTGGCAGCTGCCCTTTTTGGCGGCAAGGCGCCCCTCTGAAAGAAGGCGGCAAAGCTGGCCCCAGCTATGACGGTTTTTCGGAAGGGCGGTGGCTGTAAATCCTGTGTCGAGTGTGACCCGCGCGGCGGGGATCAGGCGCGGGGTGTTGAGGATTGCCGCACTTGAAGGCTTTGGGATATGGGCGGGTCTTGGTGGCCCGGTGGGGCCATCTTGGGCATCCGCATCGTGCCTCATTCGGACCAGCCGCGCGATCTCGCGCGCTTGCGTATGGGCCCGTACAATACCTGCGACTGTATTGTCATCGGCGATCGCCACAGCTGACAGTCCCAGTAATGCGGCACGGCGCATGTAATCTTCCGGGTGGGACCCACCGGTCAGGAAAGTGAAATTCGATGTGGCCGAAAGCTCGGCATATGATGGGGCGTCGGTCATTGATAGCAGCCTATGAGCGAGTCGCTGAGCGTCCATTTGTTCATACTTTGTTCTATTATGCCAGAGATCAGTGCGTGCCGCCGATGTTTGACCCTCCGGGGGGAGTAGTAGGATCACTGAAGCAGGAGCTAACGCATTGTTAACCAAAGCTGTGCAGAATGACCGAGCATCCCGGCAGGAGTGTCAGGGGTGTGATCGTTGAAGAACCGCGGCGCGCGGTTCTGACTCTGGAGACGCGCTGATCGACAGATCCAGAGCCTAACCCTCTTCAATGATCCCTCACTCACCGCCCAAAGGGCATTGATACAACACCGTCAAGGAGCGGCTTAGCGGCAATAAGAACCATAACGAAAGAGATCCGTCCCGGCGGCCTTTTAGTCAAGTCCGAGGTATGAGGGGAGCTTGCGGGCTTACGATCCACAATAAGCAAAGCCCTGCACAGTCATAGTTAGTCCCACTCATCCCGAATTGAAACGCAGTCTTTGCCACGGTAGCACGCTGTGACCATATTTACCTGTTCGCGCGTTGGTTCTGGGAATGCCAACCCACCACAGGGGCTAACAGACAAATGATAGCCGCCATCCTGCTTCTTTAGAAACGCAAGCGTCTCAACGTCCGGCGCCATCCAGCCACACCAAGCGGCAAAGCATTTCGCATCTATCGTCACTGGGAAGTTGCCCGGCGCGGTGAAGCTCGCCCCAGAAAAGCTATGTCCTGAAAATTGCGCATCTACCAACGTGCTTGGGGGATTGTCATTGTGTGCGTCCCGCCTGGGCAGCGCCTCAGGTGCAAAGGAGAATGAGCCTAGCACGACAACATATTGCGCCTCTGACTCATCCGCGTCGCGATAGGCCGAAGCTACATCAACGGGCAAACAGCTTAGCGCCGTCGCAGGTCCTGCAAGACAAGCCAAACACAAAGACAACCACTTCATCCTAAATACTCCGAAAATTCTTCAAGAACGGTCTCATAGACGGCGCGTTTGAAAGGTACGATCTGCCCAGGCAGTTCTGCCGGTTCAATCCAGCGCCATTCTGAGAATTCTTCATCATGGGCGGTAAGATCAACATCCGCATCCGACCCCAAAAACCGCATCAGAAACCATTTCTGCTCCTGACCACGCCACCGCCCCTTCCAGAGCTTCTGGACAAGATCATGGGGCAAATCATAACGCACCCAATCACTGCTTTGCGCCATGATTTCAACGCGGTCCGGTGCAATCCCGGTTTCTTCTTGAAGTTCCCGCAATGCGGCAGTGCGGCTATCCTCACCAGGATCGATCCCGCCTTGCGGCATTTGCCAAGCCGGGAGGTCGCTGTCCTTGCGTTGACCAACAAAAACAGCGCCCTGCGCGTTCAAAAGCATCACGCCCACGTTCTTGCGATAGGGCAAACGGGAAATTTCATCTGGTGTCATGGCATCCTCTTACCCCAGCAGGCCTAACATCGTCATGGGAAAATTTCCTATTGCTTGACGGTATATGGCTAACGGCACAAGCTATCGCCAACCCATAGGAGCTATCATGCGCAAGACGATCCTCATCACCGGCGGAGCGAAGGGCATCGGGCGTGCCATTGCCGTCAACTTGGCCCGCGATCATGATGTTGCGCTGACATGGCGCAACACCGCGCCCAAAGGATTGCCCGCGAATGTAGTGTCGATCCAGGCAGAGCTCACAGATCCTGACGCCCCAAAAGAAATTGTCAAACAAACGCTCCAAGCATTCGGGTGCCTTAACGGGATCGTCAACAATGCGGGTACGATCGCGACAAGCTCTGCAGGAGAGCCCAATCTTGCGGGCACCCGTGACATGCTTGAAACAAACGTGCTTGCACCCTCCGCAATGCTTGCCGCTGCGCGTGCGTATTTAGACAGCGGGGACAGTGTCCTTAACATCTCCTCAGTCAACGCGACTCTCCCGCCGGGCGGGGCGGCCATGTTCGGGGCCAGCAAGGCCGCTTTGGAACTTTGGACACGCGGCATGGCCAAAGAGCTTGGTCCACACGGTATTCGGGTCAACGCCCTTGCCCCGGGTGCGATCAATATTCCCGAAGATCCAAGGCCAGGCGCGTTGCAATCCGCCTTTGCAGACCTCACCGCCTTAGGCCGCATGGGCGCGCCAGAGGACATCGCCAAAGCAGCACGGTTCTTGCTCAGCGATGAAGCAAGCTTTGTCACTGGCCAAACCCTCCGCGTTTGCGGTGGATATAGGCTCTAAGGAACCTTCATCTTTCCCAAAATACCTCGGAGAGCGCGAGAGGCAGCGCCTCTCGTTCGCGGCGCAGCCGCGATCTACCGAATGTTCAAGCCGAATGGCGCAGAAGGGAGGCGGGCGGGCACACACTCAAAAGCCAGTGCCCAGCCCGATTTGTAAGCGCGGCTACTTCGATGGCGCCAACGCACTCAAACCTTTCAGAATATCGATCGCATAGGCGAGCTGATAATCCTCTTGGCGCAATTCCGCTGCCGCTTCGGCCAGCGCACGTTCTTCTTCCACTTGGCGGCGCTGATCTTCGGTCAGGCTATCGTTGCCCAAAGCCCCACGGAGGTCGCTTTCGGATCGCCGTGCGTTGGCTTCGTCTTCTGATCCATCCTCATCCACCGCCCGGCGGGGTTGCTCAACAACAATGTCCGGCGAAATTCCAAGCGCCTGAATCGAGCGCCCGGAAGGTGTGTAATACCGCGCGGTTGTGAGGCGCATTGCACCCGAACCACGAAGCGGCATGATCGATTGGACAGATCCTTTACCAAAGCTCTTGGTGCCAATCACAATGGCCCTGCGGTGATCTTGAAGCGCTCCGGCTACAATTTCTGACGCTGAAGCGGACCCGCCATTGATCAGCACGACAACAGGCAACCCTTCGGCTAGATCGTCCGGTGAGGCGTTAAACCGCTCTGCATCGCGCGGATCGCGCCCGCGTGTGCTGACAATTTCGCCAGCCGGGAGGAATGCGTCGGATACGCGGACCGCCGATGTCAAAAGACCACCGGGATTGTTGCGCAGATCAACCACAACGCCCGAGACATTCTCGATGCCGCCCGCGTCTTCAATCTGCTCAGCCAGCCCATCGCGCAAATTTGGGTAGGTTTGATCGTTAAAGGTCGACACGCGCAGAACAATTGCTTGGCCTTCTGTGCGGGTGCGCACTGCGGTCAAACGAATGGTGTCACGGATAATCGAAATATCGAATGGATCTTCTTCCCCCTCGCGGACCACGGTGATGATGATTTCAGACCCTACCGGACCACGCATCAATTCAACCGCATCATCCAGTGTTAGGCCCAATAGCCCCTCGCCATCCACATGCGTGATGAAATCGCCCGCTTCAACGCCTGCGATATCTGCGGGCGTGCCATCCATTGGGGCAACAACCTTCACAAACCCTTCTTCTTGGGTCACTTCGATTCCCAACCCGCCGAACTCACCGCGAGTTTGCACACGCATGTCAGCCGCATCATCGGGGGATAGATAGGAAGAGTGCGGATCAAGAGATGTCAGCATCCCGTCGATCGCGGCTTCAATCAGCTCCGCGGGCTCAACCTCTTCCACATACTGCGCACGGATGCGCTCGAAGATGTCGCCAAACAGATCCAATTGCTCATAAACAGTGGCCTGTTCATCTGCCTGCTGGGCGAGCAACGGACCGGCCACTTGCGTGGTTGCAATGGCCCCGGTCAAAATGCCGATCCCGGTGGCAAGAATGAATTTCTTCATTTGATTTCCTCTACGCATGTCGTGCTGAGTGTCTATTAGCTTGAGTTAAAGGGCAAACCATTCTGTGGGGTCTGCTGTGTCTTGTTTGAAGCGGACCTCAATATAAAGCGTCTCGCTACGGTCCTGAGCATCTTGTGCGGTTCCACCGCCCATCAATCCAATCGGTGCGCCGGTGGTCACGACGTCTCCTGTTTTTACATAGACCTCCGAGGCCCCGGCAATAACCAGTAAAACGTCACGGGCAGGCTCAAGAATGATCACGTTTCCGTAGTCAAGTAGCGCGCCCTGAAAACGCACAGTGCCGGCTGCGGGCGCGGTCAGCAATGCGCCGGGCCGAGTGGCAAGGATCAAGCCGGGCCGCGAAATTCCCGCAGCATCAGGTTCATTGTAGTGGCGCAACACAGAGCCACGGGCGGGCGTTTGAAACGTCCCACGAAGCCGCGCAGCAGACGGTAAATCCGCTGCAATCTCATTTTCGGCAATGTCGGACAGCCCGGCAGCAAAGCCATCCAATGTTTCAGAGGCGGCAATCAACAGCGCTGTCCGGATTGGATCTTCGGTAAAGCGCTGTGGCAGCGGTTCTCGATTTGCTATTGCCTGCGCCAAGGCCGCGCGCGCCTCTTGCACGCCGATCAGCCCATTGCGCAATCGCGCCGCGGCATCCTGTTGCAATGTGCGTAGCGCGGTTATCTCAGACAGATCTGCGCGCAGTGCATCTGCCTCAGCCTGAAGGGCAGGCGTGACATCCGAAAGGATCATACCAGACCGCGCCGCGCCAGTTGGCCCCTCGGGGTGAAGCAAAAGCTGTGGCGTTGGTCGTTGACCCATGATCTGCAGGGCGCCAATAAGCCGCGCAATCTCAGTCTCTTTTGTTGCAAGCTGTCCGGTCAGCGTTTCCTCTCGCTGGAGCGCGGCGCGCAGACCTGTGCGGACCGCCGCCAATCCATCCTCAAACGCATAGACGGTCTGCGTCAGAGCAGCGACCCTGTCCCGTCCGCCATCCGCCTGCTGCAACTGAACTGCAGCTTCTTCGAGCAGCGCCATCGCTTCGCGGGCTTCCTGCGCAGGTGTTGCCAGCGCAGGACCCGCCAGTAAGGCCAAGGAAAGGAAGGCGGCCCGGATCATGTGATCAGCGATTCGCCTGTCATCTCAGAAGGTTGTGGCAACCCCATCAACGCCAATAAAGTTGGTGCAAGATCCGCCAATCGCCCGTTGCGCAGTTCTGCGCCCTTAGGGCCGCCCATAAGGATCACCGGCACCGGATTGGTTGTATGCGCTGTGTGTGCACCGCCGGTTTCGGGGTCCACCATCATCTCGCAGTTGCCGTGATCAGCGGTCACGATCATGGCGCCGCCCACGGCCTCCAAAGCATCAACCACTTGACCCAGACCCTGATCGACCGCTGCACACGCGGCCATCGCGGCATTCAGATCGCCTGTATGACCCACCATATCCGGGTTCGCAAAATTCGTGACGATCAGATCATAACCATGATGAATGGCTTCTACGAACTTCGCCGTGACCTCGGCTGCCGACATTTCGGGCTGCAGGTCATATGTGGCCACTTTGGGTGAGGGTGGCATGAAGCGGTCTTCGCCGGGATAAGGTGTTTCCACCCCGCCATTTAGGAAGAACGTTACATGCGGGTATTTTTCAGTTTCCGCTAAACGGAATTGCGTCTTACCCTGTTTTGACACCCATGCGCCAAGCGTGTTTTGAATGTCCCGCTTGGGAAATGCCGTTGCAAGAAATGCGCTATGGGCATCAGAATATTCAACCATGCCAAGCTGTGCGGCCAGTTCCGGGCGGTTCCCAGTTTCAAATCCATCGAAATTAGGAGCACAGATTGCTGCAAGAATCTCCCGTGCCCGATCCGCGCGGAAGTTAAGACAAAAGAGACCGTCACCATCGGCCATCCCAGGATAATCCCCAATGACTGTTGCCGGAATGAACTCGTCCAATTTGCCTGCGTTATAGCTTTGGCTGATTGCGGTGTCCGCGTCTGGCGCGGTTTCACCCTTGCCGTTGACCATTGCATCAAATGCCGTGCTCACCCGTTCCCATCGATTGTCACGATCCATCGCAAAGTAGCGACCTGTGACTGTAACGATTTCGACGGCAGCAGGCAGATCCCTGCGGAGTGCCGCCATATACCCATCTGCCGATTTTGGAGCCACATCCCGGCCATCGGTCATTGCGTGAAGCACCGTGGGCACGTCCATCTCATCCAGAAGTTTCGCGGCAGCAAGGATATGAGTGATATGCCCATGCACGCCACCGTCGGAGACCAGACCCATCAAATGTGCCGTTCCGCCGGTTTCTTTGAGGGCATTTGCAAAGGCATGAATCTCCGCATTGGCAAAAAATGTCTGGTCCTCAATGCTGAGATCAATCTGACCCAGATCCATCGCCACAACACGGCCTGCGCCGATATTGGTATGGCCGACCTCAGAATTTCCCATTTGCCCGCTGGGAAGCCCCGCATCTGGACCATGTGTGACAAGCTGTGCATTGGGGCAGGTGGCCCGAAGACGATCGAAATTTGGAGTCTGTGCCAACATGGGCGCGTTTGCTTCCCCGTTGGGACCATCGCCCCAGCCATCAAGGATACATAGAACAACGGGTTTTGGAATGCTCATATCGGGGCCTGTTTTTTCGTGTTTAGCTGTTTGTAGCAGACAAAGGCGGCGTCACAACCGCAGGCCGCATGGGTTTGCGAAAAAGCGCTTTGTTCGGCGTTCAAAGCACGGCCGTGCTAGACCCGGTGATAGGGGCCGCCGGCCAGGATTGACGCCGCCCGATAAAGTTGTTCGGTCAGCATGACCCGCGCCAGCATATGCGGCCAGACCATTTTGCCAAAGCTCAGCGCCGCGTCGGCTTCGGCCCGAAGGTTGGGATCAATCCCATCTGCCCCGCCAATTACAAACGCCAGATCACCGCAACCATCATCGCGCCAATTGGCGATGCGAGCTGCGAAATCGGGGGATGTCATCAGTTTGCCGCGCTCATCAAGGCAGCAGATCACAGCGCCTGCTGGCACGGCGCGGCGCAGCAATGCGGCTTCGGCTGGCATGCCACCGCCTTTGCGATCTTCAACGTCATGCAGGGTAAGGGACGTCAAGCCAAGTGCCCGGCCGGTTCGTTCGAAACGGGTCACGTAGTCATCAATCAATGAGCGCTCGGGGCCGCCTTTGAGGCGCCCCACTGCGCAAATGTGCACGCGCATTCTTAGCTACGCGGTGCTTTCGGAGGGGCTAAGCCACATCTTTTCAAGCTGGTAAAACTCGCGCACTTCCGGGCGGAAAAGATGAACGATCACGTCACCCGCATCAATAAGCACCCAGTCACCGGCGGATTTGCCTTCAACTTTGCAAAGCACGCCAAACTCAGATTTGAGCTTGTCCATGATTTTCTCGGAAAGTGCGGACACCTGACGAGTGGATCGGCCTGTGGCAATGACCATATGGTCGCCCATTTCGGAGCGACCGCGCAGGTCAATCTGCACAATGTCTTCAGCTTTTTCGGATGAAAGTGTGTCCACGATAAGCGCAAGCGTCGCGTCACTCGTGGCTTTACGGGGAGCGGCCATGGCGGTCACCCGTGTACCCGCGGCTGTAGCCGCATCGGACGAAAGAGACAGGACATTGTCCTCCTTTTCAATGCGCGCCGACTCTGGCCCCGACGCTAGACCTGTGTCCAAGTTAAAGGTCGGCCCGCGACAAAACAATGACGGCACAGCGGATAAGCGGAGTTTTGAACCAAAAGTGGGTCTAACGGGTCGCAGTTTGGTGCGAAAAAGCCTCGATCGGGCCGGTTTCAGCCTGTCATTCGCCCAGAACGTCGCTTTATCAATTCGGGGCACAATGATTTTCGAAAATCATTGGCGCGCGGTCGCGTGTCAGCCGAAGATAGCCTTGCGTGTTGTGCTCTCCAAAACTCTTCGAAGAGTTTTGGCCCCTAATTCATAAGCGTGCCATTACAATCGGAGGCTGTCCATAATGCCGTCGATAGAGTAGCGCACGTCTTTGCTCGCGGCCTCAGTGGCTTCTGAAAGGGATTTTATTTCCTGCGCAATCACCGTGAAACCGCGCCCACTGTCACCTGCGCGGGCCGCCTCAACAGATGCGTTCACCGCGATCAATCGCACCGTCCGGCTGATTGTATCGATCCGATCGACGGCTGATTGCGCCGCACCGCGGGCCGCGCGGGCCGCCTCTTTTTCTTTTGCAATGATTTCTTCATAGGCGCCACGCATCGCTTCTGTAAGTTCTACGGCGCGGTAGTGGAATTCGCTGTAGCCGTAATTCACCATATCCTCGATCGCGCGGGCTGGAGCGATTTGCCCAGCATCGAACGCTGAGATCACACGATCCGCGCGCTGCCCAAATTCCGTGAGTACAGGTAAGGTGTTTGGAACGGTGTCGACGACGGAACGCGCCCAGTCCAGCGCGCCGGCATGCAGCTCAGGTAAGGGAGCACGGCCAACGAGCACGGACATAATCCGATGATACCCCGTCAACGCGCGCGCTGCCCCCTTTCGGGCGCTTTCGGCGCTTTCCGGATGTTCGGCGATCTTGGTAATACAGGAAAACATGCAAAATCGGATAGATTGTGTGCGCAGCATCGTCGGAAGCTTCACAATTCCTGCAAATGCAGTGTTATCGGGAGCATCCCGCGCGATGCTTTCCGGAAAATCGATTTCAAAATCTACGACATATTGGGTCATAGGATCCTGAATAGGCAGCGAATCTTAAGATGGTGTAATCGCCGCATGTCTTTACACGACCAAACTACTTGAAGCGCGATTTCCCTGCGTTGCGCCCAAACTGGCTTTGCAGCGAAATTCTGAAAAAAGCCGTCCAAGAGGATTTCTTTTTGGGGCGGCACGGAAAAGAGCGTGCTTTCACGCCGTCCTGCCTTTGGGCCAGCGCATTTCCCCACAGACGAGACACGCAGTCGTGGTGCGGTGCTTGCGTGGAGGGGCCAATGCGCGTATCCCGGCGCCCATGAAACAAACAATGAAACGCGTTACAGATATGAGCGACCGCTCGCGCTTGCCTTGGCGCTTCTTTGGCGTGGCAAAATCTGCGCTGTCGCGACTACCTTAAGCGCACCCTGTTTCTCGAACGTTTGCAACGCCGTTTTGGCGGTTGCCCCGAACACATAATTCCAAAGGATACCTGACGCCATGACCGGACAAACTTCTGGCAAGACGCTCTACGACAAAATCTGGGACGCCCATCTGGCCCACGAGGCTGAAGATGGCACGTCGCTGCTATATATTGACCGCCACCTCGTTCACGAAGTGACCTCTCCGCAAGCCTTTGAGGGGCTTCGGATGGCAGGTCGCAAAGTGCGTTCGCCGGACAAGACGATCGCGGTGCCGGATCACAACGTGCCAACGACTCCGGGTCGTGAAGACCCGGCCAACATGACCGAAGACAGCGCCATTCAGGTCGCGGCGCTTGACAAGAACGCCAAGGATTTTGGTATCCATTACTATCCTGTATCTGATGTCCGTCAGGGGATCGTGCACATTGTCGGCCCTGAGCAAGGTTGGACGTTGCCCGGCATGACGGTGGTTTGTGGAGATTCGCACACAGCCACGCATGGTGCGTTTGGGGCACTCGCGCATGGGATTGGGACATCTGAGGTGGAGCATGTTCTTGCCACACAAACGCTGATCCAAAAGAAGTCCAAGAACATGAAAGTTGAGATCACCGGCACGCTTGCGCCAGGTGTCACTGCCAAGGACATCACTCTTTCGGTTATTGGCGAAACCGGCACAGCCGGCGGCACAGGCTATGTCATCGAATATTGTGGCGAAGCCATCCAGTCACTGAGCATGGAAGGCCGTATGACCGTTTGCAATATGGCCATCGAGGGCGGAGCCCGTGCGGGCCTGATCGCACCGGACCAGACAACCTATGACTACGTCAAAGGCCGCCCGCATGCCCCAAAAGGGGCGCAATGGGAAGCGGCACTGACTTGGTGGAAGACGCTTTACTCAGATGATGATGCGCATTGGGACAAGGTGGTTACACTCCGCGGCGAAGACATCGCCCCCGTCGCCACTTGGGGCACCTCTCCAGAAGACGTCCTGCCGATCACTGCAGCCGTGCCCGCGCCTGAGGATTTTGAAGGCGGTAAAGTTGATGCTGTGCGCCGTGCTTTGGATTACATGGACCTCACGCCCGGTCAAAAGCTGACAGATATCGAGATCGATACTGTCTTCATCGGATCGTGCACAAATGGGCGGATCGAAGATCTTCGCGCCGCGGCACATATCCTTAAGGGCAAAAAGATCGCGGTTAAGAGGGCGATGGTTGTGCCGGGCTCTGGGCTTGTTCGTGCACAGGCTGAAGAAGAGGGCCTAGCAGACGTCTTCAAAGAAGCCGGGTTTGAATGGCGGCTTGCGGGCTGCTCCATGTGTCTTGCCATGAACCCCGATCAGTTGAGCGAAGGGGAGCGTTGCGCCGCGACCTCTAACCGTAATTTCGAAGGGCGTCAGGGGTACAAAGGCCGTACACACCTTGTTTCACCTGCAATGGCAGCGGCAGCGGCCCTTACCGGGAAATTGACCGACGTGCGCGACATGATCTGAAGCGGCGAAGTGTTCGGCAAGGTCTTTGAAGGGCCTTGAGCCGTCTCGCTTTGGCCGAGACGCCCCCAACGCCACTTTTCACAGAAACTCGGGCAACCGGCCCAGGAGAAACAAGATGGAAAAATTTGAAACGCTCACCGGGGTCGCAGCCCCTATGCCGCTGGTGAATATCGATACCGACATGATCATCCCTAAGGTGTTCCTCAAGACGATCAAACGGTCGGGTCTTGGCGCAAACCTTTTTGATGAGATGCGCTTTGATCGGCAGGGCAATGAGGTTCCGGACTTCGTGCTCAACCAGCCGCAGTACCGAAGTGCTGAGATCCTTGTTGCAGGTGACAACTTTGGCTGCGGTTCATCGCGGGAACATGCGCCTTGGGCTTTGCTCGACTTTGGGGTGCGTAGCGTGATCTCAACAAGCTTTGCGGACATCTTCTTTAACAACTGCTTCAAGAACGGCATCCTGCCGATTGTCGTTAGCGAAGAAGAGCACGCTTTGCTGATGAAAGATGCGGAAAAGGGATCAAATGCGCGGATGACCGTGGATCTTGAGGCGCAAGAAGTAACGACCTCGGACGGCGACGTCGTAAAATTTGAGGTCGATGCGTTTCGCAAGCACTGTTTGATCAACGGTCTCGACGACATCGGCC